>JAJTHM010000100.1 GCA_021297855.1 Sphingobacteriales bacterium
AAGACCTATCAGACACCTCAACTTTTTAGCGGATAGAGCCCCCCAACCTATACTAACCCACTTCTTTGAAATCTTTCTTATCCTTTATCTATAAAGCGATTTGGGGAAATTATTGCATTTTATTCGGACAATAATGATTATCAATCTATTAAATAACTCTTTATGCCCACTATAGAATGTCTCATTTATCTTATAGGGACCTTTGTCAATGCTATAATCTATTTTAGATATTGTATGATTGATAGTTTGATTGAATATTTCTTCTTCGTTTGAATAATGTACATCCCAAGAAAATTGGATATCTGATTTTTTATATAGATTTATTTTTTTTTCAATTTCAGAAAGTGGAGACAACTCAATTTTTATATGAACACCATCAAAATCACCTTCAATTTCAATGAATTTGTCATAGTTATGAAATGTTATGTATATAAACCAAGTATAATATAAATTTTCATCCTCTAAACAAACTTTATAAAAGTTTTTTGGAATGAGTCCAATTAATTCTTTAAATTCCTTTGCTCTTTCTTTATTTGTCATTCTAGTCTGTTATCTACTTGAAAGTTTTCTGATAACGGAGGGTCTTGGCGTTGTACAAAATTAAGTATAAAGTGCTTAAAGTCTATTGTTTTTATTCATATTATTGTTTTTGATTTTTAAAGGTATTCATATTTGCTCTGCAGGCGTATAATGATAGACAAAACGTCGATAAGTCCATAATAAAAAATTTCGCTTTCAATCACGCTACCGAAGTTTCCGTTCAACTGGAGGTTTCATTGTTGGTGCTTCCCGCCCAACGAAACCTTAGCTGTTAGGCACAGTTTATTTCTCACTGGTTAAAATTAATCTGGTCTAACAAAGTTTCGTCCTTAAATCTATGACAGGTTGGATAATCGTCAGGCATTTCAAATACAATACGTAATTCATTTTCTGGGTGAAACATTTCCGGTTTTACATATAAACTTGGATATAATGATGTCGAAATTAGTAATTCAATAATCTCTTCATTATGGATAAAATCCTTTGGTGAAAACCGGTCTATATTTATATGTTTTGACTTCGCAATTTTTGAATTCGTGTATTCTACTTTAGCAATTGTAAAGTCAAGAGCACCAATAGACTTTGCTAGATTTGTTGCAAAAGAAGCAGAGTCCAGTATTTCCATTTCAACCTCCCCAAATTTTTCATGCATATATCCAGACGATTTAATTGATGTGCCACAAAATATTAAATAATTGTTACATCTAAATAAAGTAATCGGAATTTGATTGTTATTAGCTTGAAGAAAAGAAATATTGTAACCTTCGAATCCGTCTCTAGATTCATCTTTCTAAATATCTCGATAATATTTACTCGAGCCAAGTTGAAAGCGCCCCTTTGAGAAATATTCATCATAATCATTTTTTGAAATATACTTGTAAAATGGAACAGGGTTATGGATATCACTTAGTTGTTTTGTTTCGCTAATCTTTAAGTCATCTGGTTTTAACTCTCTGTTTGATATTCTGCCAAGTGCCTGATTAAAACTCAGCATTGCTTTAGAAAAGCTAAGTAACTGATCATCATTTAACAATTCATTAGTGAAAGCAGCTCCATTGAGAATCAAAATGTTATTCTTATACTTAATATGTACACCTTCTTTATCGTGGTTGAATTCCATAATTAAATTGTGCTTAACACCCGGCAGCTTCGTGAAGGTGTGGCATAAACAGACTGAATTTTACTCAAATATACAAACTTTCATAACCAAACTGCATATTTTTTGATCTCCGTCACCCACACTTTCCCGAACTGTCAGTTACGTAGCTTTATTAGCTATTTTCTTTTTAGTAGTTTTTTAAAGTCTGGTTCTTCGAAGTCAAGTTCAATTTGTTTTTGACTTTCGCAGTTGTTGACTATAAATGGGACTAATTTTACTCTTTCAACCATTATCATTAAATGATACTTGCTTGTTTGACCTCCTACGATTTCTTCAAATACTGCAATTCCATTCTTATTGTCTATTATTTTAATTCTTACTATTCTGTTTGGTTCATAAATACCCGTTGTTCCTATCATATAAGTTGAGTTATCAACTTTAACTTGGCTTTTAATTTTATTCGCATCAGGACCTTCTCCTGTCCAATCAATATATGTTGTGTCGTTTATAGAAACTTGGAATTGAGAATAAAAATCACAAGGATAATATAGATAAAATTTAGACTTGTATTGTTTCAGTTCTAACCACTTTTCTGAAGGTAAAATTGTTTTTCGTTTTATCAGATCTTCTTGTTTCTTATTTAGATAATCAAGAGAGTTGTTATAGTTATCTTTATCAAAACTATCTATAGTAAACGAAGTTAAATCTTTATAGTATTTACTGCTTTTGTTCTTTTCAAAGAAAATGGATTGAGAGTGCCCTTTTATGCTATCTTTTTGAATATATATGACTACGTCTTTACTTTCTTGAGCAAAAATTAAAGTCGAATAAATGAAACTTATAATGTACAATGTCGGTTTCATAAAGTTACCTACAACGTCAAGCATTCTAAAGGAGCGGCTTAACCAAACTGCACCTCCACAAATATATAAACTTTCGATACCCATATGCAATTTATTTTAACGCAGTCACCTATATAGGAGATTGTCAGTTGTGCGTTAGTTATTTTCTTAATTGCTTTTCGAATAGTTTTAAAAGCTGATTTTCATACACACCACCAATGTCTATTTTAGTTATATCATCTAATGAAATCATTACCTTCTGTCGGTCTAAACTTTTTGTTGTTCCAAACTCGTGGATAATAATCGTTTCTGAATCAATTTTGTCAACTTCGCCAATAAAACATATATTATTATCTAAG
The DNA here is from genome assembly GCA_021297855.1 of Sphingobacteriales bacterium. GTDB lineage: Bacteria > Bacteroidota > Bacteroidia > Chitinophagales > JADJOU01 > CHPMRC01. The sequence goes on from JAJTHM010000100.1 coordinate 2,841, forward strand.
TCTTGAATGTGAATAGTAATATGATTGAATTTACTTTTAATATCGTTAAGTAGACTCTTTGTAGAAGTTAAGTTAAGTTTTACTGACTTGTTCTTTCTTTTGCTTTTATCAATTAGTTATGATACACTTAATAAGTCATTTCCTTCCCATCTTATTCTTGAAATATTGCTTTGTTTAAATATTTTTAAACCATCGTAAAAACAATCATCATTAAATGTTTCTAATACCAAAAATTCATTTTTGAACTCTTGAATAAATCCATTATATGATTCATCATACTTATCCGTAGTTATCCTAACTAAAATATTTTTGTCTTTTAGTTCTTTGAGTTGTTGTTTTCTTATGCTCATATTTCTTTCTTTGGTTTAGTTTTTTTGGCGTGAAGAGGGGACTTGAACCCCCTTACCCTCTATCCTACATAAAATTAATTTTTCTTTAGCTGTTTATTATTCCAAAACGGTGGTTCCATTCTTCACACGAGGGTTACTTCACGAATAATAATTTTCATTTTTACCATAATTTCAGATTTAAACATTTCAATTGTAATAAATATAATAGATAATACTATAAACTTGATTTAGATCAGTAGACAACTATTTACTAACTTAATTTTATCACATAGGCAATTTATTTTGGAATCGTGCTCTATATTACAGGTAACGGAGGGGGTGTTGACGTTGTACAAAGTTAAGTATAAAGTGCTTAAAGTCTATTGTTTTTATTCATGTTATTGCTTTTGATTTTAAAGGTATTCATATTTGCTCCGCAGGAGTATAATGTCAACACCGAGTTGTACGATAGTTAAAGCATACAGAGTTTTATGTAGGTTGGATATGCCCACAATTTTGGCAAACATTGCTTGACAAAAGACTCGACTAGAAGAAAATTAAAATTAATGTATTAACTAAATCAAAGACTTCTTTCCCCAATGCAATTTCTCTTTGAGTGCATTCCAAAAATTGCTTTCATTCGGTTGGTAGATATTGAAAGACTTAGCCGCTTTTTTGACTGAGATGATATGCTGTGAAGTGATATGGGTCAAGCGAGAATCCAAGGTACATAGGAACTCTGGAGTTCGTCCCTTTATTTCAAAACTCAAAACTGTATCATCTGGCAGCACAATAGGTCTTACATTCAGATTATGTGGTGCTATAGGTGTAATGATGAAGCTATTGGTGCTAGGATGCAGAATTGGCCCACCACAACTCAAGGAATAACCTGTAGAGCCCGTAGATGTGGAAATAATCAAGCCATCTGCGGTATATTCATTCAAGAATTCTCCATTGGCATAGGCCGTCACTTCTATCATAGAAGAGGTATTGGCGCGCAGAAATGTCAAGTCGTTCAAAGCAATATTTTCATTGATGAAGATTGGAATATTGGAATTGACTTCTAAAAGCATTCGCGCTTCAATATTTTTTACCCCTTCTTGAAATTTTAAAATAGCCTCAAAGGACTCTTCTTTATTGACACCTGCTAGGAAACCCAGTCTGCCCAAATTGACACCCAAAACAGGAGTCTGGGTCAATTTAGTCAAAATGACTGTGTCTAATATGGTACCATCTCCACCTAGGCAGATGAGAAGATCTGGCTGAATCTCCTTGACATCCAGGCAATTTTTAAAACCAGAAATGGACTGATTATTCGCATCCAATAACTCTAACTCTTCGCAGAGAAAGAGCTCCATATGGTTTGATTTGATAAATTCAAACAAAGACATAACATAGTCTGCATGCTGACTCTTCAATTCTCTACTGTATAGGGCTATTTTCACTCGAACTATATATTAAGATATGTCATTAAATTTTCGTACCGAGCCTTTAAATGATCGAAGACACCGGTTTCATTGTAGATGTTAATTATTTCATACCCCTTGTTTTCCAATATTCCAATAATTCGTTTCAGATCATTCGTTTGAAATACCATATCTATCTCAATAGTCTCCATATCTTTAAATCGAGACTGAAAAGAAAGTATTTTATTGCCCTCTGATTCTGCAATTAGCGCGAGCTCGGGAAGAGAAAAAATAAAATCAGGAACTCTCATGGTAAGCAATGCACTCTCCTCTGTCATTGGATTATTATCTTGGAAGTAATGCATTAATGAATTATAGGTAACAGCTCCAAGATAGACGCCATTTTCTATAAGAAATAGGGCATTGCTATCCAACTCCTTCATCCGCATCATGCAGGCCAATGGATGCATAGACTGTTGAATCAAGAATTTTATAGGGAGGTCTAATTCATGTTCAGAAAATAAATCCAAACTATCTTCTTCTATAACACCTACCAGCTCATCATTCTCATTGACTATGGGATAATGCGTATAACTGCCACGGATAAATTTATCTCGACTATTTATACGCAAAGGTTCTAAATCTAGGTCTCTATAATCTATCATATTTTTGCTTTATAGACTTTATCTAAAAAAGGGAGGGCCGCATCTGCGAATTCCTTTGGATACTCCATCATAGGTGCATGACCACAGTGATCTATCCAGACGAGTTCGGCATTTGGCATCAACTGAAGAAATTTCTCGCCTACAAATGGCGGGGTTATGATATCATCTTTTCCCCAAATGAGCAGTGTAGGTTGTAGGACAGTATGAATCAAATTCATTAGGTTTTGCCTAGTAGCGCTTTTAGCTAATTTAATTATACGAATAGCACTAGATTTTGAATGGACGATCATTTCCACTTCTGAAACTAACTCTTCCGTTACAATAGATTTATTGCCGAATGTTTCTAAAATTTTATTTCTAAGGAAGTCTCTATCTCTTTTGGGATATTCATTGCCCAGCGAACTTTCAAATAGACCACTACTAGCTGTCAGTATGAGTGACTTGACTTTTTGCGGTTCATGCAATGCATACATCAAAGCTAAATGTCCTCCAAAAGAATTCCCAAGAATACTGAACTCTTTGAGGTCCATAAAAGAAATGAACTGTTTTAAAAAGTTCAACATACCTTCCAGATTAGCAGATTTAAGTTCACAATCGTATAGTGGCAGGTAGGGCATGATAAATCTATATTTGTCGCTTGCCAGTTGTATTAAGGATTCGAAGTTGCCTAGGGAACCAAACAGACCGTGCAAAACAAGAATTACGGGGCCTTGTCCTCTGTCAATATACTTATAATTATCGTTTGCTGGCATGCAAATGGTCGCTCTTCGTATGGATTATTTTTTAACTAAACCTATTTCTACCAAACGCTCTGTAAGATAATCCCCAGCGCTAATAGGCGCATAATGCGGGCTACTGCCATCTTCAATACAAGAAGGTAAACAAGTTAAATCCATTTCTGATACTGGGTGAAGAAAAAATGGGATTGAATATCGGCTCGTGTGCCATTTCTCTCTAGGAGGATTGACCACTCTATGCGTTGTTGATTTTAAACGGTTGTTTGTAAGTCGTTGGAGCATATCACCTACATTGATGACAAAATGATTTTCTGGAGCGTTGACTGCGAGCCAATTTCCTTCTGCTGTTTTCACTTCTAAGCCCTCTGCACTAGCTCCTACGAGCAATGTAATTAGATTGATATCCTCATGCGCCTCCGCGCGGATAGCATTTTTTGGTTCTTGAGTAATAGGAGGATAATGAATAGCCCTTAAGATCGAATTTCCATTTTTTATAAATGGCTCAAAATAATTTTCATCCAAACCTAAATAAGAGGCGATAGCCTTTAGGAGAATACTGCCACTTTTTTCAAATCCACGATATAGTATCATGCTCTGTCTATTGAAATCTGGTATTTCGCTCACTTGCACATTATATGGATAGCGCTCTTTACTCACATACTCGCCCTGTATCTCCTGTCCTATTTGCCAGAATTCTTTCAAATCAGGAGTGTCGGAACCTTTTGCGTGTTCTCTACCAAAAGATGTATAGCCTCTTTGACCCCCTAATCCTGAGATTTCATAATTTGCTTTATTTTCAAGCGGAAGCTTAAAAAATGCTTCCACGCTGTTATAAAACTTTTTTATCTCATCTTCTGGCGTAAAGTGGTTCTTCACGCAGGCAAAACCAATATTAGAAAAAGTATCTCCTAAGTCTTTAATGAACTTCGACTTCACAAAAGGATCAGGACTCAAATAGTCCATTGGATCTAGATTCGGGATAAAATTCATATTAAAAAATAGATTTAAATCAACAAGAACAAAGATAAGTTAGATAATACAATAAGGCCTACAATTTTTAGTACCGTATAATTAGTATTTTCAAATCTAAATAACTTTTCCAACCATATGACGATGCTTATTGCCAAAGGTGCGGTAAAGTATAAACTGACAAATGTATTTTGAAAATAATGGATTAAAAGAATACTGTAAATAAACACTGGAGATATGCTTAGGACTATATAGCGGTAGCCATTTTTTGTAAATAAAAACTTTCGTTTTTTGGCTATAACAGAAAGAATAAATAAGGTCAATAATGCAAATAGTAGAATACCTAAACTCTTAATTATTTGAATGAAAATTTGAATGCTAGTCTGCCTCAAATGACCATAAAATGGGGATTCACGCCAATAAGCATCTTTGAAATAAAAAATGACGTTTTTCCAGCCTCCATAGAAGGAATACTGTCCGTAGATCAGCATAGTCAATGTCAGTGTAATCGTGGAAGCTAAAATTATGTATGAAACTAGCTTATAACCTTTTCTCAGATTTATGATGGCTATGAGGATAATAATAAAATTGAAAACCGCTCCAAACCAAGAAGAATAGGACAATAAAGCCAAGAATAAACCAATTAAACTTAAATATTTAACGCTTCGATACCTCTCCTTCATCAGAAGTTTTAGAAATAGGTATTGTGAGATAATTAAAAAAGGGAGAACGAAAATATCTGGATGGAAATTGAAGAATTGAAAACGCAAAATAGGATAAGAACTAAGATAAATAATCATTCCTAACCATGCATAAAAACTTGGTTCTGATTTGGCTTTTTTCAACGTGAGCAAACAGATAGTCAAATAAACAAAAAATGCTGAAATCGCGACTAGTAAACCATTAAGAACGTAGTAGCTCTTGAAGCCAAACAATTTATTAAACCCATACAAGAAATAATATGCCAGCGGTGGATGAGACAAATAAGGCATAACTTTATTGTCTTGAATAAAACTAGGAATAAACCCAGATTGAATGAGCGAATGAGATTCCCAATAATCTACAATTAATAGTGACTTTTGAGAGTATTCTTCTGGTACAATCTTGGACGAACTAATAAAAGTAAGCACCACAAGAATATATGCTATCAAAAAAAATACTACCCATAAAAGCGGCCGCTTTTTAATCATACTTATTCATTAGGAAAAAAGAGGTTATAAATCAAGAGCGTTTTACTACAACTAGTACAAACCTAATGATTTTTTTAAAACTTCAATGTAGTTTCTTGAAAATTCCACTATATTTGTGTTCTAGGCCAATGGCACAATCTTTGATGGTACTAAATTAGTTTATGGCTAAGACAACATTAAATCAAGTTCAATCATTACAACAAAAGCTCTCTCAGCAGAATATTATTTTATTCAAATTGATGGAGATGAACCTATTGCAATTTGATGAGAAAGTAAAAGAAGAGTTAGACGTCAATCCGGCACTTGAAGATATAGAACAAGCCAGTTTGGAGACCAATACATTTAGTTTGGATCAAAAATTTTCATCGAATGGTTCAATTAATGCCCATTCTGATACAGAAGATTTCAGGAATACTAATTTAGATTATTATAAAGAAAATAAGGAATACCATGGTGCATCTAGTCATGATCATGATGACCGCGATTTATTTATTCCTATTGCGGAAAATGAAACCCTGATCGGTAACCTCACGAGCCAATTGACTTATACAAATTTATCCAGTGATCAAATTCTCATAGGTGAGTTCATCATTGGCAGTCTGGATGATGATGGCTATTTAAGGAGGTCTATAGAAAGTATCGTAGATGACTTGAGCTTCAGACAAAATTTTATGGCAACGCACCAAGCTGTATTAGAGGTTCTAGAGATAGTTCAAGATTTAGATCCCCCAGGCATAGCCGCTAGAAATTTACAAGAATGCCTTTCGATACAATTAAAAAGAAAAAAATATTCCAAAACAGTCGATACTGCGCTGACTATAGTTTCAGATTATTTTGAAGATTACAGTCGAAAAAATTATGATCGGATTTTAAAAAAACTAAAAATTAGTCAAGAGGAACTAGAGTCTATAAAAAAAATTATCCAAAACCTCAATCCACGTCCGGGAATTCAAGCAGAGGAATCTATTGGGAAGTTTATTATCCCAGACTTCTTTGTATACCGAAATGAGAATAAATTGGAGTTAGAGCTGCATTCATACAACAAGCCAAATTTAGCTATCAATAAAGAATTTGTGGACATGCTAAAGAAACTAAAGGCTGAAAAAAAGAAGAGCAAATCTGAACAAGAAGCTCAGGAGTATGCAGCAGATAAGATTCATAAGGCTAATCAGTTTATCTCATTGATAAAAGAAAGGCAGGAGACTATGGTCATCATCATGAATTGTATTTTAGAATTTCAAGAAGATTTTTTTCTAACTGGGGACGAATCAAATTTAAAGCCTATGGGGTTAAAAAATATTGCTGAACTAACCCATTTTGATATTTCAACTATTTCAAGAGTCACCAGCAGTAAATACATCCAGACTGAATTTGGTATATTTAGTTTAAAATTTCTATTTTCCGAAGGCCTACTAGCTGCAAATGGTGAGGAAATTAGCAATAGAAAAATTATGAAGAGTATTGAAGAATTTGTAGATAATGAGAACAAAAACCAACCCTACTCAGATGATGATTTGACGAAGTTACTAGAAAAGCAGGGTTATATTATAGCGCGAAGGACAGTGGCCAAATACAGAGAAAACCTCAAAATAGCATCCAAACATCAACGAAGAAATACTACATAACTCTATTTATGAATCTACTATTTGCTCGTTTTTTTTCCACGGTATTTCACCCTATATTTATTCCATTTTATAGTCTATTGATTGTTTTATACATGTTTCCCTATCGATACATTCACATTTATGATAAAATTTGGAACCTGACTATAGGTATCATCATAGCTATGACCATGGTCATGCCTGCTATCATTGTATTTATAATGAAAAAACTCAAAATTGTAGAAGATTATGATCTTAGCCGACAGAAGCAACGCATATTCCCTTATTTGATATTTTTCTTCTTTTATCTCATGACCTTTTTGACCATTAAGCCTAAAATCAATAGCTCTCCAGTGTTTATGGAGGATAGTCTAATCGCATCTGTATTGTTAGGAGCCACCATTTCATTGTGTTTAGCTTTTTTTCTCAATAATTTTTTAAAGGTCAGCGTCCACGCTATGGGCGTCACTAATCTTTTTATGGTAGTGAGCTTATTATCGCGCAATTCACATCAAATGACATTTTTCCTCGTCTTGATTAGTTTATTAGCTGTGGGATTCACAGGAAGTGCGAGAATTTATCTTCGAGCACATACTCCAAGAGAAGTCTATTACGGTATTTTTTGCGGAATACTCGGACAGCTTTTAGCTTTTTTGGTTTACTTTGATAAAAGCTTATAGTCTTTTTATCTCAATAACATAAAATTTCCTTCGCCTGAGACGATTTTACCTGGGATAAATGACTCGGCTTCATAAATATAGTAGTAAACTTCTGAATTTTGTGGAACATCTTTATAATTCCCATCCCATCCATGATTTTCATCATTTGATAGAAATAAGATTTGACCTTGTCTATTGAATATTTTGAAACTTAAAAGTTTTTTTATACCAAAACCTTTAGCAAAAAGAATGTCATTGTTCCCATCCCCATTAGGAGTGAATGCGGTAGGCACTTTCACAAGGATATCTGGAAACACTCGAATAGCAAATTTATAGGAAGACTTAAAACACTCTCTCCTATCCTCTATCGTCAAATTATAGACTACTGAATCAAAAATCTGCATTTCTGGATTGGCGCAATTTTCACAAGAAGGATCTTTCCATTTTGGTGTCCAGGTATATAGCCAATTGGGGTCATATCCTACAGGTAAGATGATCTTTTTACCACTCGCTACTATCGTATCCCATGATTTTTCAATACGAGGCAATACTACGACAGCATTCGTCAATATGGAGTCCCGACAGCCAAATTCAGATACTCCTGTTAGTTTGAAAAGGGTGTTTTTTAAAATACTTGTTTGAATAGGAGAACTTATAAATGGGGATCCTTTAAAACTATCAGGAGATAGTAAAATTTTAGTATTCGGTAAATCTACAGTATAGTTTATTTCTATTTTTTTACCTAGACATATCGTATCTATTGATGCCGTTAATTTAGGTTTGGGATACAAGATAATATTGGATATACTGCTATCAACGCAGCCCAAAGGATTGCGATAAGCATATTGGATTATCTTGAAATTGCCAGAGGTTTTAAAATCATAGACAAAAGAATCCAAATCTGAACTACTAATGTCTCCATTGCTCATTGTCCATTTAAAATAATCAGCACGTGGAGCCGTATTATGAATGGAAATAGGCCTCTGACAGATAGCTGTATCTAATTTATTATTGAGGTGATGTTTGGAAATAGCTTCATAAACAAAAATAGTATCCACCTTAGCCAGAGGACAAGATTTATTAGGTGCATACACGATAAAACTAATAGGAATACTATCTGAGAAAGCATTGGCAGATGTGTACCGGTGGGTTACTATTTTATCAATTCCACTGCGTATAGTCCCGTCCCCAAAAGACCATAAAACGGAATCTACATCTTGGGCGTTGATTAGCGTGAATGTAATACTATCGTTTTTACATATGGCCTTTTTATCGAGAAATAAGTCTGCATTCGGTCCATACACGGTATCTAGTATCGGAATAACCAGGTTGCAGCCATAGCTAGTCCAAAACACTGCTTCCGTTAAATTTGCTCCCCGATCCAAACCTATCGTTGTTGGATTTAACGTTCTTGGTATTCCTTTGTGCACAAATTTAAAGGATAGTGAGGGAATCGATGCACTGTCGAAATAACTAATTGTTGTAGAGGCTGGGAAACACTTATTCAAAATAGAATCAAACGTATTCTCAATATGAAGTCTAGGCCGAGGATATACGACTGTGCTGTCCACAAAAGTTTTCGTACAACCTGTTTGTCGTTTCGTTTTCTCTAATCTAATCCTTTGTTTACCTAGATTGGTAAATTTATAATTCAGTTGAAACGAGGTGTCATCCGTGATTAAAACATTATTGATATACCACCGATATTTAAACTTAGAAATATCATTCTCAGAACTACGAATATTGTTTGACAACTCTTGGCATACAGTATCAGGAACAATGAGTCTTGAGGTATCGATATCGAAAACAAACTGCTTATCGAGAGATTTCAGTTTACAATTTGCTTTATCTATAATTTCGAGTCTAATAATAAACGTATCTGCCTCTAATGTGGAAACATTAAATAAACTATGCAAGCTTGCCGATGTAGCTATTTGTTGCGGAATTCCATTTTTCACTTTAAACAAACTCCACAAGGTAGCTTGCAATCCCCAAGGACTGTAGGATAAATTTTGCATTTGCAAAGTGGTAGCAGGCGGGCAACTATCCGCATAAGTGATAGTAAAATTAATATAATTATCCGTAACAATGATTCGCTTCGTCATTTTGTCCTCACAGCCATTGATGTCCCGCGCGGTCAATGTGAGATTCATCGTATCTTCTGGTATATTCACGTAAAATAAACCGTCGCCGGTAAAGGGCGAATGCTTCTTTGCTGGTTTTCCAGGTTTTGCGATAGTCTCTAATTGAAAAGTATACCTATAGTGACTTGTGTAATCTGCATTTTGGGAAGACAAAGCATTAAACGTATAGGGTAATCCGTTCAATAACACATCGGGGTTAGTCTTCTTACAAAATAAGGTATCCGAAAAAACCGCTTTGACATTTCGAATACGAATCATGGTAGAGTCTGAATACTGACATCCATTTGAGTTTTGGGAATGAAGTTTAACTAAATAATCGTTGTTAGATCCTGTGAATTTATGCCATATCGTATCTCCAAGTGTATCATAGGCCACCCCATCTCCAAAATCCCAATTTATAAATGTGTGTATATCTGCGGTATCTGTGACGAAAAAAAGAATGCTATCGCGTCTGCTACAGTTAAAATCATAATCGAGGTTAAACTTAGGTCCAGAAATTTGAAGACTATCTATAGCTTCGGTGACACATCCCATATTTTCTGCCTTTACCCGCAGATAATGTTTTCCAGTATGATAGAACTTTTGATTGAAACTAGAAGATTGAGAACAATTAAAACTTTTGTCTCTATCTGTGATTATATTCCAACGTTGAAAACTGCTCGCATTGGCAATCGTTACTGCGGTGCTATCCGATATACAAAAATTCTTTTTTGACAAGGAGAAAACCGGTAAGATAGAGTCTGACCGGTAGGTAAAGACTGAATTGACTGTATCTATACATCCGCTAGTATTTTTAACTATAGCAAAGGTTTTATAAATTCCAGGATTTAGAAATGTATGGTCTAACCAAGGAAGTTTTGTGCGTTTTATGGAACCATCTCCCAGATGCCAAATGACAGAGTCTATGGTTCCTATACCATAGTGAAATACATAAAATGAATCTTTTCTATTCCTACATCCATTTGAATAATAATTGACCAAGTGAGGTCTAAATAAACTTGTCTTGGTTTGGGAATACGCAGGAGAATATGTATGACTACATCCGGTCTCAGCGTTGATAAAATTAATATTTACCCCTAAAATCAGCGGTCCTCTTCGATAGAATTCATCTGTTTTTAAAAGTTTATTCAGTCCATAAAGTAAAATGGTATCAGGGCCATTTTTGCGAATACTATCTGGTTTCCTCGCCCGAAATGAATCTCGTGTTATTCTAAAGGTGTATTTATCTGTATAGGCTAATTTAAAGTCAATGTAATCCCAACATGGAGACCAATTTCTCGCTATAATAGTATCGACAAAAGGCGTGCCACATGTATTATTAAATCTTATTTCAGGGATAGGAAAAGTCTGACATATTCTTACTAGTTTCGATTCGGTGGTCGAACAACTGGTATCAGCCTTGCTCCTTTTCGTAATATAAAAGTAAGCTGAGGTATCCTTGTTCGGAAAATCCGCATGAAAGCCCGTGAAATAATTACTATCTGAAATGGATGTGGATGCCAATGAAAAAATGGCTGAGCCCGCAGATCTTGTCTGTGAGCGAAATTCATAGGTAAAATTGGTCGCATCAAAGTTTTTAATAACAAACAATCCTCTATAGGGGGAACGACATAAGCGGTTACTGGCAGTGAACTCCAATTTTGGTGTATCGATTACTAGCCTGACAGTATCCTTGCTACTGCATCCATACTGATTTTTAGCTTCTAAAATAAATGTCGCTAAAGTATTGGTATTAAAGGTTAATGGGGGAGGTATAGTATTTGTAGAAGTGCCTGCTGTGGGGTGATCCCATGACCAAAGATAACTCAAAGTTGTACCAAGTGAATCCTTTGATAGATTATTTATCGTAGGAGTGAAAGGAACTTTACAGGCTGTTTTTGGAGTAAGACTTATCTTGGCCCTTGGCACATCCAAAATTTTGAAAAAGGAGTCTTTTCTTAATTCTCCAAAACAGCTAGGGACAGTTGTTTTTACCTGCATAGTCACATAGCAGTAATGAAAATAGTAAGTTGGTATTACATCTTGAATATGGCTACCAATTTTAGAGCCCCCATTTTGATATATCCATTTGACTTCACTAGCATTAATTCCTGCTGGATAGACTGTAATATCTTTGAGATTAAACCGAAACGGAAAACAACCCGAGAAGGATGAATCTGTGGTGAAATTAAAATTGAGCTTAGGATAAATAGTGATGGTTCTGCTTAAGGCACCTATAGTAACCGTATATGTTCCAGGTATGCTATAGGTAAAAATGGGCGAGTCCAATATAGACGTATTTCCATTTCCACTATTCCATATTTGCCCAGAGTGCGTATTGCCTACAGTATAAAATTTAAAAGAATCTGGAGCACACCCTAAATATCTATTGGAGGTCGTATTGATCTGCCCGTATATGCCTTCTGTAAAGCAAAAAAACATTATAACTAAAAAGAAGTACTTTAGATACATAGTATAATAATACTGGCTTAATACAGATAAACCAAACTAATTTTATTTTCTTAATGAGCAAAAATAACTCATAAAACGTTAGTTTGTTTTTTTTTCTTCATATAGCAATTATTGATTAACTTTGTTTCGTATAAATCTTATGAAAACTGGATTAGTTATTTTAATTTCATTTTCTAGCTTATGGCTTTTATCGCAAAGTCATTCGAGGTTCAAAATTCCTTGCGAACCAGTAGTATATCCCATACAGTTTTATTATGTGCATAATCATCCGCTCCTTGAACAGCGAGATGGGAGTTTTTTGTACCAAATTTTAGATACATTGAATAGCTACTTCAAACCCTCCTGCATACAATTTCAAATTTGTAAAATAGATACTATTCAGGACTATAATTATTTTACACTCTTGGATGATATCAATACCGACGAAGACTTTGATATTCGTGCACAATACTATAATCCTAGGGCTATCAACGTATACTGGTTAGAAGCTCCAAGCAGAGAAACTTTCTACGGTATGTGTGAATCAAGAACTAAAAAACCATCAATTTTTGCTACTACCACTTTCTTTAATAATGCTGCTATGCCTATCAATCAGGTGAATATAGCAAGACAATTTTATAAATTTTTCGGACTTCAAAACACAGGATCCACGGTAGGTTCCGTTGAGTTTGTCAATACCAGCAATGGGAAAATAACCGCCGATTCCACCTGGGACACACCCGCAGATCCAGGAGGCTTGTCCTTTCCTGCCCCAGATACGTTCCTACTTCCTGGAACCCCTTCGGCCTTGACCTATGTATATACCAATCGAAAAGATCCGAATGGAGACTACTATAATCCTATGGTTCTTAATCCGATGTCAAATTATTTTCTCATGACTAAACAACCTTATCTCACGCACGAACAATATCAAAAATTAGTGGTGAATGAGAGAAAATGCAGAAAAAAGTTTTGGGGATTAGAGTAGCTTAGTTATTTAGAGCGTTTTAGCCATCCCGTAATGCTCATTCTAGCTACCTTTGTTTCCAGAACCTCGTGAGGTAAACTGGCACTATCAAAAAAAATCATTGTGCCTAGTTTTGGGTTGACTTTTTCTAATCCTGTTTCTTTATAAAGGACTAATTCTCCTCCATCTCCCTCTTTCCAGTTATCATTGAGATAGATGATGATAGAATAGATTCGGCTATCATTATGGGCGAACTGATCTACATGTTTTTTATAAAAACTGCCTTTTTCAAAGAGTGCATAGTGAAATTCAAACTCCGTAATACCTGCATAGCAAGTCTCATTGAGGTATAGGATAAATGAATTGATGAGATGAAAAAATTCAATTTCCGTCGCATCGAGGCTAGATTTTTCTAACCAAAAAACCTTATCCTTGCGATAAGAGCCATCTAAATGAAAATTTTGTTTCTGGCCCAGTCCTGCACCTAGCATTTGATTCGAATGGTATAAATTAGTTAGATTTTCCTTTAGCGCAAAGGCCAAATTTGATGGTAAAAAAGCAGAGCTCTGCCCTACCCCTTTTTCCAAAAAAGAAGTGATGATTTCTTCAAAAGCGAGATTCAATAAAATCGCTTACACACAGGAGTTAAATGCATAGAACTGCAAGATAGGGTTTTCTAGACAAATTCCTATTGTTTTGAGAGTGCCTTAAATCAATCAAAAAATGAACTCCGCATTAGAAAAGCAGATTCGTATAAGGGTTTTACGATAAATATTTTAGAATAATTGACCAAAACTCTATCACGTCTCGTTTTTTTGAACGAGACCACCTATCGCACTATCCTTTTATTCATTTTTTAAATTATTTTTGGGTCTAAATTGATTCGTATGTGCAACTAACATCAAATGTAGATTAAAATTTTTATTCGGGCATTTTCACACAGACGAATAAAAATTTTATGCTAGTACGCTTGCTTACCACAAAACTAAGTAAAGATTCCTGCATTCTGACGCTTAGGTCAGCACAGGTTCGCAGGATGACGAGGTCTCTGGCCATTAGCGTCCGCCTCTGGCGGATGAAGCGCAGCCCTGTTTGTCAACAGACAAGCCTGTCTGCCGACTAGGCAGGGG
>JAJTHM010000061.1 GCA_021297855.1 Sphingobacteriales bacterium
AAGACCTATCAGACACCTCAACTTTTTAGCGGATAGAGCCCCCCAACCTATACTAACCCACTTCTTTGAAATCTTTCTTATCCTTTATCTATAAAGCGATTTGGGGAAATTATTGCATTTTATTCGGACAATAATGATTAATTATCTAAAACAAAATTGAAAGGAATCGACATATTCACTTTAACCTTATGTCCATGATTACTGCCCGGTATCCATTTTGGCATAGCTCTAACCGCTCGCAAAGCCTGCGCATTAAAACTTTCATGATCAGATTTTTCTAAACGCACATTCGATACACTTCCATCTTCATTGACTATAAAGCCAACTACAACCGTAGCTTTTGTAAACCCTAATTCTTGACAAATACGAGGAAACTCTATTCTAGAAATTAGAAATTTATCTAAATCCCCCGGGAATTGTGGTTCAATCTCAGCTATATCAATGGCTTCGCTTGATTCTACACTTGAACTAGCCAATTCGTTACCATTTCCAACTAATACAGGATTAGCACTAGGTATATTTATATCTATTCCTTTATTATCCACATTAGAAATAACAGCGTCACTTTTTAAAATATCTGCTGTAGTGTTAAGTTCTGTTGTTAGCACTTCTTCGACAATCCTAGGAGGAATTAGCTTGATGGAATTTACATCCTGGGCTACAGCAGGTAGTTTTACTTCTGGATTATCTATATCGATTTTAGTAAGAATTGTAGGATTATATACTGATCCATCCACGATAGGACCATTAATGACTTCAATATAATTCCCTGACAAATAATTATAAGCTGACATCATAACAGCTATTGAGGTTAAACTAGCCATAAAAAGAAAGAATGCCCTACGGAGGCGGTGTTCATACTCTTGTCTTAGTTGATATGCGCCGTATGATTTGTTTTTACCACGAAAAAGCAGGTCGTCAATAGTGCCATATTTGGCTATTTGAATGGTTGAAGTCATATAATCGAGATTTTAGTTCGAGTATAAAACGGACTCAGGTATTGAAAAAGTATCCACTTTTGTTGCAAGAGATTTCTTTATTTTTACAAAAACTACTTTTTATGTCGAATACTACTTTAATCAAAAATGCTATTGTAATTAACGAGGGAAAATCAATTTCCCATGATATTCTCATTAAAAATGACCGAATAGAGCGAATTGAGCCCAACATTTCACTTGACTATAAGTGCGAAGAAATAAATGCAGAAGGACTATGGCTAGTTCCAGGCGCCATTGATGATCAAGTTCATTTTCGTGAACCAGGATTGACACATAAAGCAAATATCGGAACTGAGTCGAGAGCAGCCGTGTTAGGAGGAGTCACTTCCTATATGGAAATGCCCAATACGAATCCAGCCACTTTAACAAAAGAAAAATTAGAAGAGAAGTTTTCCATAGCCGCTAAGACTTCCTTTGCAAATCATTCCTTTTTCTTCGGTGCTAGCAATGACAATATAGAGGATATAAAACGTCTCAACCCTCTAGATGCATGCGGTGTCAAGATATTCATGGGAAGCTCCACCGGCAATATGCTCGTGGATAATGAGAAAGCACTATCAGATATATTTCAATTTTCTCCTACGATTATCGCTACACACTGTGAAGTCGAATCCATCGTGGTAGCTAATAAGGAAAAATATAAAAATGAACATAACCCGTCTTTTCATCCAATTATTCGCAATAGAGAAGCCTGTATTGCATCTTCAAAACATGCGATTGAGTTAGCTAAAAAATATGGTTCCAAGCTGCATATTTTGCATATTTCAACCAAGGAAGAAGTTGAACTATTTGAAAAAATACCCATGAAGGATAAAAAAATTACTGCCGAAGCCTGCGTGCACCATTTATGGTTTAGCGATCAAGATTATGAAAAATACGGAAATCGAATCGTTTGTAACCCTGCCATCAAGACGAAAGAAGATAGAGAAGCCGTGTGGCAAGGTCTTGTAAATGGAAATATAGATGTGATAGCAACAGATCATGCACCCCATACTTGGGAAGAAAAGTCAGGCATATATCCAAATTGTCCAGCAGGAGTGCCACTCATACAGCATCCACTTTTAATGATGCTAGAAAAGGTAAAAGAGGGCAAAATGAGCCTAGAAATGATGGTAGATAAAATGAGTCATAAGGTGGCTGAACTTTTTGAAATCAAAGATAGAGGCTATATTCGAGAGGGTTATTTTGCAGATCTCGTGCTCGTAAATCCCAATAAAAACTATCAAGTGACCAAAGATAATATTGCCTATAAATGCGGCTGGAGTCCATTTGAAGGATATAGTTTTTCTCATAGCATAGATTTTACTTTTGTCAATGGTAAACTGATGCAAAAATTTGGACAAATACAAAGTGATACTAAAGGACACAGACTACAGTTCAATAGAAATTAGAAATGTTTGAAAGAAAAATAATTTTAGGGTCAGGGTCTCCGAGACGAAAGGAAATTTTATCTTCCATATGGGAAGGGGAAATTCAAGTAATAAAATCTGAAATAGAAGAAGTATATCCCGATGATTTGGCTCTAGAAAAAATACCAATCTATTTAGCAAAGCTAAAAGGGGAAGATTTAAAGGCTAGAGTAAATTTAATAGATGACATTTTAATTACCGCTGATACAATAGTGCTTTGTGAAGGTCGGGTATTAGGCAAGCCTATAGAAGTAGAAGAAGCAAAAGCTATGCTAAAATTTTTATCCAATAAAGTGCATCAAGTACATACTGGAGTAGCGATTTACTACAATAATCAAGTCATAGAAATCGAAGAGAAAACGGATGTTCATTTCGGCAATTTAGACATAGAAGCTATTGATTATTACATCGAAAAATATCAACCTTTAGACAAAGCTGGTTCTTATGGAATACAAGAATTCATAGGAATGATAGGCATCAAAAAAATCGATGGCTGCTTTTATAATGTGATGGGACTTCCTGCGAGTAAGGTATGGGAGGAGTTGAAAAAATTAGATTTTTAATTTAGACAAATTATTTCTGTAAAAGATAAATATCCCAGATAGATAAAACAATGTAGCTAAACTCAATAGCAGATAACTATAATCTTTTGGAATAAAGCTTTGAGAGTGTATTAAAATATTTTGTGCTAAGTCAATAGCATCATTATACTTTAAAGTTCGAATAAACTCTTCCATAAAACTGCTTAATCCCATAACACATCCAAATAAGAACAGCAAAAGTGTTCTCATTTTCCATATAACTTTATTTTTCTGATTAAAATATAATATTAGCCCTCCAAAAATGATCATCAATACCGAAATCAAACATGGCGCTATGACTGGACCGTACCAAGGCAGAGGAATCAAAAATAATATATCCCAATCTACCAAGGTTGCAGGCCATTGAATAAAAATATAAAGGAAAACATAATAGAAGATATCCCAAATACCAAAGCCAATAATAAACCATGCAAAGCGAGTAGAAAAATTTCGTCCTGCGATATAGCCCATCGTCCATAACATGATGATGGTAGCTAACTCTCGGGCGAGTTCCGTCAAGATTATGACTGATTTCATTGGAGATAGCGGAAACATAAATCCATTCGGATAATAAAGTTCACGAAGATAAACCACGACTGCAGACTCTAGCAATGCCATGGATATAAAGAAGATGATGAGGTGAAAGGATTTTTTCATAAAAGTTATAAATTAATTATTAGACAATTGGTATTCTGATAGTAAATCGTCTGACGCTTTTACGCTTTTAACTTTTACTTTAGAAAGTATGGATTCCAAAAGTGGCAACATACTATTTAAGCCTCCAGTCTTAATAAGGACATTCCATAGCGGTTCGAATTTTTTCCACCCACCACTATAGAATAGATGTTTCAGTTTATGCTTATGTGAGTCATGATTTAAACTGGCTTTTAATATATTCTCCCAAGAATAGAATTCCTTATATGCCCAGTCATAACCTTCTTTAAGTTCAGAAGCTGTTAAATTTTTAGTTTTATAAACTACATGTCTTGTATCATATAAGTCCCAATTTTTTGTCAAAATACGTCCCTCGGTTTCCATGTTTTTGTAAAGACGCGTTCCCGGATAAGGAGTTTGAATATGAAATGTCGAAGTGGTAATCGAATGCTTCACACCCCAATCCACTGTTCTTTTAAACACATCTTTGTCATCGTCATCCATCCCAAATACAAAACTGCCATTAATCATGATTCCCAATGAATGTAATCTATTAACAGCTTTCACATAATCTTTCTCCAAATTTTGTTTCTTATTACTTTGTTTTAAATTTTGAGGAGAAAATGTTTCAAAACCTACAAATAGACTTCGCAATCCAGCTTCTGCAGCTTTTTCTATAAGATTTCCGTGCAATATAGAATCAATTGTTGCAGCACTTTGAAAAACGCGATTCATACTCTTCATTCCTTCAAACAATTCTCTCGCAAACTTTCCATTACCTAGTAAGTGATCATCAAGAAAATACAAATGCTTACCCGGCAACCGTTCTATTTCTGCTAAGGCATCATCTACTTTTTGAGTATAAAAAGATTTACCCCCTTCAAAAAATGCATCTTTATAACAAAAATCACAATGATGAGGACAGCCTCTAGTAACTACGATAGAATTCGGGACTAAATACAAGTGACGCTTAATCAAATCTCTTCGGATAGGAGGCACTTTATCAAGAGTTCTAATTTTAGAATTATAGACTTTTAAAGCTTTTCCAATTTTAAAATCCTTTAAAAATTGAGGAAATGTTTCTTCCCCAGGACCAATAAAAATAGAATCTGCGTGCAAAGCTGCCTCTTCTGGCAATGAAGTCACATGCAAACCTCCGAGAATAACATAAACTCCTTTGGCTCTATACTCGTCAGCTATCTTGTATGCGCGATAAGCATTGGTTATATATACTTGAATTACAACTAAATCAGGTTTATCATTTAGATTTAATTCTTCAACATGTTGATCTTGAATTTCGACCTCATCATCAGGACTAAGGTAAGCTGCCAAAGTGGCTAATCCAAGAGGAGGAAAAAGTGAGTATTTAATTGGTCTCCAGAAAGGGCTTTCCGCTTCCGCTAAAGCGGGTAATATCATTTTTACTTTCATTGCAAATTATTTTATTGTAGTTGAGCTATTTCTAAAAACGTACCAAAATAAAAACTGAATGAACCCGAAAATAAAGGTCATATACCACGCAGTTGTATTTTCAAATGGAAAAACAATGCACTCAATGGTATCGATAATAATTTGAAAAGGGTGAATGAGCAAGTCCCAACTGTTCCATCTCAATTCTCTTCCTAGATAAATCCCAAATCCTGATGCTGTAATCAATAAGCACATAAATAAAATGACCCACTTCATTGGTAAATAGAATTTTGCAAATCGCTCCATATTAATTAAAGTAATCGTATTATAAATTAATCCTAAAAGACTAAAGCAAAAAAGTATCATAGCATCATACCATAACGGAATGCCTGTTCTCGGTTTGAGGTGAATCAGATCTGTTATTAAATAGACGGCATTGGGAAGGAAACAAATAGAAATTACAAATAAAAAAATAGTCTTAAACAGATTTAATTCATTTTGCCTTTCAACGAGATAGCTAGATGTATAATAAGGAATCCAAGCAAGAAACAAATTCCAAATCAGGAATATGAGTTTGATATTTTCAGCATAAAGCATGCGAGCTATAACCATAGCTAGGCAGGAAATAGCGATTAAATGGAGTTTGTTTTTCATGAAAAAAATTAAAGGGTTAAAAAAATTTTAGTATTCTGCTGTCTTCACGTTCTTGGATTTCGAGAACTTTGATGCGACGATGAATCATAATCAAAGGAATCAAACTCACGACTCCAAAGCTGCAATCAATCAACTGCCACCAAAATGGAATATCTCTTATCGCACCCATAATAAAGGCTAAAGGGAAAATTAAAAGGCTCGATAGCATCGCCCACTCTATCACCCATTTATTTTTCACTGGATCTTTCCATACTCCATAAAAACTAAGGGCTATCACATAGTGGGCAAAGGCCAACCAATCATAACCATAGAGCAGAAATTTGGGCGATGCCTGAATTTTTAGATGAACGAAATGAATCCATTGATAAATCGTCAACCAAGTTGTAGGAATTGATTTGTTTAGCCAAGCAATTCCTTCTGGAACTATCATTGCAGTCGCACCGCTGATGACTAAGGCTATTATATAGCCTGATAGTAAAAGTTTGATTTGTTTTTTTTCTTTATTCATTGTTTTAAAATTTTAATTTACATAAAGCACTTTGTTTCTCAAAGTATATTTTCAAAAATAAAACCCATTATGGGTTGACACGTTTAACGCAAAGCTGGAAAGGGATTCGCAAAGTTCCCTAAGTAAAATCTATCATTTCATTCTATAATTTTCAAATCTTCACATCAACGCACCATCTCATCAGCTTTTCCCTATCAACTCTTCCAATGCTTTCAAATGAAATAAAAACTCTTTCTTTCCAGTCTTGGTTGCCTGATAAGTGGTCTTAGTTTTCTTTCCTACAAACTCTTTTACTACTTTTATATACTCAATTTTTTCTAAAGCAGCAGCATGACTTGCTAAATTACCGTCTGTGACTTCCAATATATCTTTCAGGGTCAAAAAATCCATAGAATCATTGACCATAAGACTCGACATGATTCCTAAGCGGATTCGATTCTCAAAGTTTTTATTTAAATTTTCTATTGGGTTCTTCACTTGTTAGTTTTGAATTTTAAATTCTTAATTTTAAATAGGAAGTAACATACCTTCGTCATTCCTGCTGCTGCAAAGCCCTGTCTGCCTAACAGGCAGGGGAATTCAGGAATCTCTTTGCAAATGGCATTAATAAGCATAAAGACAATATTACTATTCAAAATTTAGAATTCATAATTATTAATTAATCCTTAGCCGTGTTTCTTATACATATACCATCCATAAACTATGTGTAATATCCCAAAACCTATCACCCAAAAAACAATGCCATAGCCGATAAAATACATCGATATCAAGCCCAATATGATTTCAGAGATTCCTAAGTAGCGAACCTCTTCCAATGTATATTTAGAACCATTCAATAAAGCTAGACCATAAAAGATCAAAGTACACGGACCTATTAAAGCGAAAAGTCCATATTTCAGTAATAGTAAACAAAACAGACCGCCAGTCCCTAATGGAATAGCTAGATTAACCAGTAATCTCCAAGTAGTATGATGCCAGACTTGCAATCCTTTTCGCTTCGCCTTGCGTGTAGTAAAAAATATTCCACATCCTATGGAGAGTATTAAAATAGCACCAGCGATGACTATGCCATATATAACCGTATTCCAGTCGAGAATGATCAATCGCGTATGATTCGACGTCAATATATCTAGTCCTAATTCATTTAAACAGTAGAAGTAAAATATCCCTGCACCCACTAATGCGAAGAAACCTGCGAATACACCCGACAAACCGCTCAGAGATATAAATCGCGAGGACTTCTCCATGATATCTCTGATATCTGTCAACTGTTTTAAATGTTCATTCTGTGTCATAAATAATTATATTTTAAAAGCACTTTGTACTGCAAAGTTAATAGTTATTTTTTATTTGTCAAGAGTTTTTTGAAAAAAAAATTAATTTCATCCATTAATTCGCCACAAAGAGGAAAAGACACTAAGGAAAAAAAATATACTTACCCTCGCAAAACAAATTATGGACATCTACACCTCCATTAATCATCTATACTCATACCTAGACTATGCTATAATTAGTATTCCTTGTTTATTCATATTATCTAAATTTAAAACCAATGAAGAATTAACGAACACGTCCCTGCAAATTCTTCGGTGGCTTTTTATATTCGGAGCGTTATTTCAACTTATGTTCTATATAAATGAAGTCGTACAGTTTTTTTGGTTCGGGGCTTATGACCAAATTGCATACATCCCTAAACAAATAGCTTTTTACAATCGAGCTTTTGGAGAATATTGGTACTTCTATTGGATTATGCTTTTTGGCAAAATGATTTTTCCTCTCTTTCTTGTCTTTACACACTTTGGTAGAAATTACTTCTGGGTATTTATAATGGCTTTCTTTTTCAAATTTGGAATGTATATGGAACGATTTGTCATATTAGTAACTTCTTTTCATAAAGATTTTCTTACATCTAGTTGGACATATTATAGCATTGAACCATTTCTTTGGTTATTAAAAGGTCTTATCTTGACAGTTGTTTTAATAATACTTTCACAAATGAAAAAACGAGCAACTAGAATCTTGTAATTTCCAACGACCTTAACTTATTCGTCATTTTTCAAGACTTCAATCCTATTTTATCCGTCATTTTTATAGACTTATACCATATTTTATCCGTCATTTTTATAGACTTATACATATATTTGCATTATAAATAATATATTATGAGCTATTTACATAGAAATATAGATCTAGAATTGCTCAACTGGAAAAATGATCCAGACAAGAAGCCTAACTGCTACGTGGAGCTCGTCAAATAGGTAAGTCTTCCACTGTAAGAAATTTGGGAAAATCTTTCCCCTATTATATTGAAGTAAACTTCGAGCTAGAGCCTGAATTGACGGCAATATTTGAGACATTGACTGATATCAATGAGCTCTGTCGTCAAATATCCCTGCTCAAAGGTGTACAAATCAAAGATGGTCAAACCCTCCTCTTCCTCGATGAAATCCAGGTAAGCAGTCTCGTCATACACAAGTTGCGCTATTTCTATGAACTCAGACCCAATCTACATGTGATAGCCGCTGGGTCGCTGCTTGAATTTGCTATCACCGAATCTCCTTCTTTCGGTGTGGGGAGAATACGCTCTCTATTTATGATGTCTTTTTCATTTTCGGAATACCTACTCGCTCTAAAAGAAGATATCCTCGTCGATGCGCTCAGAGATCTCTCCCCTTCTCATCCTCTGCCCGAGGCTGTCCACCAGAAATGCCTTCGTCATCTAAAAAATTATATAGTCATAGGCGGTATGCCCGAAGCTGTCGCTTCATTTGTCAAACATGTAGACATACTCCGAGTACAGAAAGTTTTAGATGATCTGATTGTATCCTATCAAGCAGATTTTCCCAAATACAAAACTAGAATAAGCACTGATCGGCTGATAGAGGTGTTTGGGTCGCTATTCTATCAGGTAGGGAGTAAATATAAATATTCTAATAAAGTGAGCGCGCTCAATAGCGAACAAATACGCAATTCACTTTATATATTAGAGAAAGCGGGACTTATCTATGCTATAACGCATTCAGACTGCAATGGAATACCCCTCGGTGCAGAGATCAATCCGAAACGAAAAAAATATATCGTGCTTGACACAGGTATCTATCAGCGGATATTGGGATTAGATTTTAGTCAATTTCTTTTGGAAAATGATGTCGAATTTATCAATAAAGGAAAAATAGCGGAGTTATTTGTGGGTTTAGAATTGCTAAAAAACAATTCATTCCATCAACCGCCAGAGCTCTACTACTGGCATAGAGAGAAGCAAGGAAGCCAAGCCGAAGTCGATTATGTGATACAAAAGCACAATAAAATTATCCCTATCGAAGTCAAGGCTTCCGCTCAAGGAAAGATGAAAAGCATGCAATTATTTATCGAAGAAAAAAAGCCAGATTTCGGAGTTCGAACATCGATGGAAAATGGAGGTAGTTATGGGAAAATAAATGTTTGGCCTTTGTATGTGGTGGGGAATTTGGTGAGGTAAAATCCCATTCTACTTCACCACCACTGTCAAACCACTTATCTGCCTTACCCATTTATCATCTCCTATGACTTTGACGTTTTCTATGATTTAAAATCATACTTAAAGTCAAAGCTACACTTCATTATGAATTTATGGTGCTAAAGAAAAAGACATACGCACTCCTCCAGCACCGTTGCTCATAGGAAAGGTATTGGATATTCGCGGTTCATTGTAGATATAACTATAAAAGAGTTGGAGATTAAATTTGTCATTCACCTGTACATCCACTTTGGGGTTGATCATTAGTCTTATGGCTCCACCCACAGGTATTCTTATATCTTGACCTACTCTATGATTCACAATAAAATTGTCTGTATAGTTTACATCACATGAAATTCTAGCCCCATTCTTCAATACGATATTTTTCCCTTCAAAATTTGAAAAAGGAAGTGTGATAGGTTTGGTTTGGAATCCATAACCAAAGGTAAATCCTGAACTGACATTCTCCGTGAGTTGATAGTCAATCAAACTCATAGACACCATTCTACTTTTCTTAAACTCAAATCTAAAATTCATTTTGTTCTTCAGAGTAAAGTCTATACCTAAAAGTGGGCTAAAGTTTTCATTGAAGCCCACATTGGGCATGAAATAAAGCGGTATAAAATTATTACTTAAGCTGTCGAGTTTTATTGGATTTTTTATTTCCCCTCCTCCTTCGTATCTAAAATCTGAATTAAAGTTGGCGATAGTCGTTCTCGAGCTATACCCATGCTTTATAGTAAAACTCTCAAAGATCTTCTTAAATACAGGATATTGAGTCAAACCGTTATACTGAATGTTCCAATTTGGTAGAGGCAACCTAGAAAATGGACTAAGATTGCGCTCTCCTCCAGAGGCCCGCTCACCGCGATAGGTTGTCAGGAAAGAATTAACGAGTACATCTTGTTGTAGTGGTCCATATCCAATCCAGAAATCCTGATTTATTTGATTCGTCATTGGATCTATATATTGCTGATTGATTCGATTTGGATTATTCTGTTGAAAAATTTGAGCATAAAGCTGTCTATTTTTATCCAACTCAGTAATATTCTCGCTACGACCATCATTTTTAATAGGTTTAAACGAAGAAAATAAATTAATATCAGAATATGTATAGGAACCCGATTCTAATGGATTTCTATGTTCGAATTGGTCAGCCTGCGGGTTGTATATAAAGAATTCCGTGAAATTTTGTGAGTAATCAGACTCCCAGTTCAGACTAATTCGAATATTGCGCCATGGTTCCAAACTTACTCTGGCCTTAAATCTCTTAGCATTCGTCTGGGTAAACGGTTGATTAAATGTGGTATCCTTGGTCATAAATCCGCGATCTGCAAAATCATCTAACCATCTCCATCGCGCGTACTTATCGGGTGGCGCGAATAATGGAATACCTGGCTGCATTCCAAATACAAAACCCGGATCTAAGTGTTCAGACTCATTAAAATCTATCCCAAAGTATCGTGGTTTTTGGGTATATCCTGCTATCGTTGTTGTATTATCAATATTGTATGATAAATCTATATCTCTTACAGCCATGACGGGCTGAACCACCGCTTTTAACACACCCGATGTGACCATGGTATTGGATAGTTTTTTACTCATTTCTCTTTTTGCTTTTCGCATTTCTTTGATGCGTTTTCGTACATTTTTAAGCAATGGTTTTTTAGCCTCTCTCGTAATGCTATCCGCATTTTTTATCGCTTTTCTTTCCTTTTTTAATTTATCTAAATCTTCTTTAAGTTTATCATATTGCTTCTCCAGATTGCTGCGTTCATTTCTTATAGCATCATTTCGAGATTCTTTTTGCTCCTTGTTCATATTAGCTGTGCTGGCAGCCTTATCTATATCTGCATTTTTTAGTATAGGAATTTTACTATAAATTCTTCCCATTTTAATATTTACATTGGTCCCAATGCTTTGATTATTACTTATAATGTTACCCTGCGGGCTTTGTATTAACTCTCCTTGCATATTGAAAATCTGGGGACCAGTCATCCACTTGAATCCCGAGCCATAATTGATGCTGGCTGTCA
Organism: Sphingobacteriales bacterium; assembly: GCA_021297855.1. Lineage (GTDB taxonomy): Bacteria > Bacteroidota > Bacteroidia > Chitinophagales > JADJOU01 > CHPMRC01. Next base: position 11,747 of record JAJTHM010000061.1, read on the forward strand.
TAAAATCCAAGGCCGGAATTTTATTTAATGGGAGATTGTATTTAGCATTTAAACTATGATTGTAATCTGTCGTTCTTCCCAAACGAAGTATACTATTCCACAATGAATCTTCCTTAGCTTTTGTATCTATCTTACCCTGTGGCTCATCAATTCGAGCTAGATTTGTGGCTGTAAAGTTGATATTTAAAGGCCTCATAGGATTGTAATCGAATCCGTAGGTTCTATTCCAAGTAAAATTTTTGATATATTGTTCAGGCATATTGAACACTTCGCCAGGAAGCTGTCTCTGCTGGAAGATTCCAAAACTTCTATCGATTTGATTTGTAAAACTCACACTATTTGGAATCAAATTAAAGTTTACAGCTTTCACCCAATCCCAAGCTCTTGTCTTAGTTTTAATTAGTTTTTTAAAGGGCTCAATATATTTGGGCTGAGCGGCATAGTTATAACTCAGATTGCCCATATAGTTTCTCATCCAATCATCCTTGACATAAGGACTGGAACGACGAATAGAATTGAATGAATAAGAAGCAGAGAAAAAGCGCAAAGCAAGTGGGAAAGCACTATTAGTAGGTTTAGCAGGTAAATATCGAACATTCGTAAAATTGAAACCAAACCGTCTATCGATCGTTTGAATAGCTTCTTGATACTTAGCAGCACTATCATTGCCATAAGCCGCTCTTATGGCATCTACTCCTTGTTCAGATAAGACATCCGTTGAATATGGATCGTATTGAGGTTGGCTGGTACCTCTTCCAGTTTGCAAATAAAAAGGTAATTGCAGACCAAGGAATTTTGGCAATAACTTTCCTAACTGCAAGGAAGTGGTAAAGTTATATTGAAAATAATCGTCTCGTTTTCTTTCATTGACACGTTCATAAATCTGCCCATAGCCCGCAGTGTGAAGTGAGGAGGAGAATTGTGCAGTCCCTAAATCTGCTAATTTCACATCCATATTGCCTATAGCAGCCGAACCGCCTTGCTCATTAAGACCTTCTAATCTCAATTCATTGACCCAAACCTCACCACATTTCGATAATCCATCATCCGTCTTTATAAAATTAAAGGGATCATTCACCGCTCTATTTCTGACTCCAACCATAGCGACCTTCACCATTCCTAGATCTGGATTACCGAGTATGGTTATGTTTTTGTTATCAGGAGTTTTGAATACAAATGGGACATTGTTCGGAAATTTTTGTTTATTTCGTTCTAATTTGGCTTTGACCATGTCTGCTATTTGCATAACCATCTCATTGGAATCAGGCCATACAATTCGTTTGTGTGATTCATTATTATCATTATAAATTCCAGGTGGTGTCACCTTAAGTGGTATCTCGAATTCATAATAGTTATCCTTAAAATCATTTCCTAATCTGACAAAATAAGAAACTTCTCCATCCTTCATATCATTCAGTGCCAATGCATCGTTATTTTCTGCATGAGCGAACATTCTAATTTTCTTGTACTGCCTGAAATCAAAGTTTATATTCTTAAAGCAGGCTTTCGCATCACCATCTTTCAAATTACAAAAACTCAATCGAAGGGATTGTTCATTGAGTTGTATAGGATTGGATGAGGCATTCAATCCGACCTCACGCACCATACCAGGTGGAGTTACATAACTCACTGGTGTCTTCTTGGAATTCTCTTCCAAACTCACCGCCCCTAAATCAAAAAATTCAGTCTCACCATTATCTCTTGGGATAAAGTCCGTAGGCGTTTGAATAGAATTTGTGTATTTTCTCCACTGATTTCTAACAAAGGATAAATCCACCATCCGAATTGTCACTTGATCTTCGAAGTTGGTTAAAAACATTCTCACGAACTGAATATTTCTAAAATCTCCAATCTCCCCTACTCTATGGTTATATTCTTTAATAGGAATTCTCATCTGATACCAAACAGCTGGAATACCGTTGACATCAACAGCATTGGATACTGTTTTTGAAACTATATATGGATGATTTCCAACATCCATTCCTGGAAATAAGTTCATTCTATATTGAAAATAAGCCTCATTTTCATTTAAAGTATTGTCCCGATTAATATCTTCGTTATCCGGAGTGGCATAACTACTTTGTGGCACATCAGAAGCTGTAATTACCGGAGTATTATTTTCTACTCCTCCAAAGAATTGATATTGTCCAATAATATCTATCTGTGGTAAGGAAGCGTTTTGAAAATGTTTAAAATCATCCGAAGAGGGATCATTTTCTACAACTGTATATGCGGCAGCGTTTAGGCTAGTTCTTACTTTTTGTAAATAGTCATTAAACTTTATACGCTCATTTTCATTGGACACGCCATCTAAACCGACATCTTGAAATTGTCGTGTATTGGCTTCATTACTAAATCCATTGATCAATGGCTGTGTCTTAGGCACCCAGCTCCATCTAGACACGGAAATAAGATTATTACTTGGTCCATTCCTGTCAACCAATCCTTGTTCAAAAGCCAATCTGGAATCCTTTAACACATCTTCGGATACAAACCCAAGATTGAAATACATATCGCCACGATTATTTTGATCGTATAAAAATGGATCTAACATCCAAAATTGAATAAACTCAATATTGTTGGTCTCAAAATTTGTATTTTCGATGGAGCGTTGAATTCCTGCCCATCTGGACTTCGGATCTTTGAGACTACCATCTTGATTAATCCCCTGAGATATACCCGGTGTAGGACTGTTACTAAATTCAAAATTATATGGACCTCGTTTTTCGGGATAAAAACTCATATCAAGAGTCTGTATTTGATCATTTATCCCTTGTGTAAATCTGCCCGGATACACATCTTGAATTTTATAATTTCTATTGTATAAATCCTTTAGAACTTTATCTGGTGGAGTCCATCCTGTTCCAGAACTAAAAAAGAATGTATTGGCTATATTGTACCAAGAAAGTAAGGCTCTGTTATATCCGTATGCATGCGAATCTATCAAAGAAGATTCTGGGAACAAGGTCCTTCCTGTTGCATCCTTTGCCCCATTTGGGGTACTAGCCATCCTCCAAACCAAAGCGGGATTCCCAAAACCATAATTAATACTCGAAGCTTCAAAATCATCAATGAAAATAGTCCCTTCATTGCCTATAGAAGAATAATGACCAGGAATAAGTCGCGCATATTCTCCGTATGCATTGACGGTACTCATCTCACTGGTTTTATAAAATGGCAGTTGGTCTAATAACCTAGTAAGAAACGGCACATTAGATGCATAGGAAATATCACCTCCTATGATTTGATTGCTTATAGGATCATCCCCATAACTTATCTTATTATTAAATGGTCTTTCTGAAAGTTTTTCATAGGTTGTTCCTATTTTAAATCGGTCATTAAATCGGTATTCTGCTCTAGCGCCCATAAAATTTCGAACCTGCAATCCAAATGCCATATTGTTCTCGTATTCTATTCTTATTTGCCCACCAGAATTCATTACATGATCCATCAATTCTACATAGCCTAGACTACCATCCTCGATGATATAATCTACTCCCTCTGTCAGTCGCTGTCCATTCATCGTTACATATACAGAACCTTTGGGAGTGTTAAGACCTAGCGGAATTCGCTTATTGGTGGATGACTGAAAGGTGCCCTTAATTAAAAAACGATTTAACTCAGGATATTGCTGCGCTATAAACTGAGTAGAGTCGTACAAGTATTGATATACGTATTCATTCACCAAGCCCCCATTTCCACTATTTTCTAATTTCTTTTTTAAATGCGATCCAAAGGGTTCTAAAACGGGAAAATATATCTTCCCATTGGCTGGCAGTATAGTGATATTTGGAACAAAGTCATAGACACCATCTGGATATGGCTCGTTATTGAGATTGAGTCGATCTACATTGAGGGTTCTTATCAATGGTTCATTTTGCAAGCTCCCTTTTGGGAAATATCGCTTCACTCCTGCTCCAGGATCGTTATAGAAGATATCTAATCTGAAATTCTCTGGACTGATTTGAAAAGCATTTAGAGAATACACATTTTTCATCATCAAATGCCACATAGGATAACTTGGATTTATATTCGTTCCTTTCAGGGTCTTTAAAAATAATAAACGCGAAGGGTCTGGACTGCTCGTATCTGGCAAAGTAACATCTCTGGTCAAATCTCCCACCTGGTAAAGCTGACCTTTATAAACATACTGAAAAGATACCGCTAAAATATCATTCGGCTGCAAAGAAGAATTTAATGAAATATAACCTAACTGGGAATTGAGTGTATATTCATTTGGATTTAGTTTTCGCAAAAAACCTTTTTCAAAATCTCGATAGGCCACTAATTCATATGGCGCTGCTTGCAATGCTTGCAGTGCTGTATTGACGTTTCTGACATTGACATCTACTTTCATTTTCCCATAGAGGTCATTGGCATCATTACTAGCGATTGGGGTATTAGTCCCTCGAATTTTAGGGGAAAATGGCTTTGGCTCTCCTAGATCTTGAAACGAAGCGACATCGCGCACGCTTTGTGTCAAATTACTCCTATTCGAAACCCATATCTCCACATTTGTGACTTGAAAAGGGGAGGTAATCAAGGGATAATTTTCTAAAGCCTTTTCATAATTATCTCGAAACATGTGACAGAGAAAGAAATGCCTAAACTGATCGTATTGATCTACTGTAATTTCAAAATTTTGGATTTCTTTACCATTTTCTATTGTTTTAGATTGTGGTGTAGAACGTTGCTGCGAGAGAGCAGTTTTGATATTTAGCTTTCCGAATTGCAATTCAGATTTAACCCCCCAGAGTGAATTAGCACTTTTGATAAGCTGTGTTGGGACTTCAAAAGATATATCTCCAGCCTCCAAATTGCGTATAATCTCATCTTCCTTGCCATTATAGGCCAGTTTTATGCGCTGCCCTTCAAATCCGAAAGCATTTTGATTATTGTAACGGATGGTATTTTGAAACTTATCTCCAATTTTTCCCATGACACTGACGTTGAGACCCATATCAAAGTCTATGAGACCTTGTGATTGCTGTATGGGAGTCAGGGCTGGATTTCGTATTGTATTGTGTTGATACCCCATGAGGATATCAAGATTACCCTGCGGTTTGATTTCCACACCACCTTCTCCAAAAATTCCATTAGCAGGTAGAGGAAACGCGAGTCCAAGTGGATTTTTTTTCTTCATCATATCTTCCGCTTTCTGATTCGCATTTCTCGTTTCGACAAAATCTGCAAACTCCTTTTTTTCCGTTGAAGCTAGATATTCATCGTAGGTCATATAAGTAGGCGGCTTAATGTTGATGCCGTTCACCTTTTCTGTAACTAGGTAAAGATTCGTCTTATAGTCGTAGGTAACCTCCCGTTTGATATTAGTAGGTGGGGGAAGTATTTCGGTTTGTTTTTCCTTCTCTTCATTCTGCACATGGGACTCATTCCCCTCGTTCTTCTTGGGTTTACTAGAGTCATTGGGTGGGGCAGGAAGCATAAAATTAGCTTTCTTCCACATTCCAAGCAAATGGGACGAGGCTTTACCATTCCACAATAGGAATAATATTAGTAGAAAACTAAAATATTTAAGGCCTTTCACAGTGTTGATTAAACAAAATTTATAAAGACTTCAGAGCTAATTTAATAAAATCTTCTACCGATTTTGCATCCGCTTTCGATTCTATAGTATTGAGAACTTTCATCACATTATTTCTTTGGTACCCTAGGGTTATCAATGCTATTAACGCATCATCTTTGATTTTATTTTCAGCCTTGAGGGTTGGAATATCGGCATCTGATACCTTTAGCATTTTATCCTTAAGCTCTAAAATCAAGCGCTTGGCTGTTTTAGGGCCTATTCCTTTGATTCCTGAGAGTGTTCGTTCATCTTCGGAAATAATGGCGCGTTTGATTTCACTATGAGAGAGCGCATTGAGCATCAATCTAGCCGTATTCGCCCCAATACCTGAAACATCGAGTAGGCTAACGAAAAGTACTTTGTCTTCATACTCACTAAAACCAAAAATGTCATAACCAGAGAAAGTCTGTCCGTCCTTCTTAATATGCAAGTAAGTATAGACAAGTGCATCTGCTTTCTCCTTGAGAAAATTGTAGGTAGTAAGGGTAATTTGGACTTCAAAACCCAAGCCAGAGCCTATCTCCATGATGGCGGAAGTAGGGGTGGTAGATATAATCTTACCTTTTAAATATGCGAGCAAATTAATTAATCAAATTTGGTGGAGTAGAATTCGATCAAATGGCAACGGATTTAAGTTCTTGTGCTAATATGGATTTGATTTCAGGTAGGCTCTTATAAAGCTGCTCATAAGAGTCAATGACGAAGTACTGCTCCTGAAATTTATCCTTGATATAAGGGGTTTGAAATATTTTTTTAACGTCATAAGGCATTCGCTGCGGGATATCCGAATCGATCGAATATTGCGTCTCACCGCTAGATGATAAAATGCCGGCGCCGTAAACTTTCAGACCATTGCCTTCTTTAATTAATCCAAATTCTACAGTGTACCAATACAATCTGGACAATATCTCCACAGCCCATTCATTTTCTATATGCAGTAAGGCTATTCCAGCAAGTTCTGATAAGAAATTGGCGAAATGCAGATTGGCAAGAAGTGGCACATGCCCAAAGATATCGTGAAACATATCAGGCTCCTCTAAATACTCGAGTTGTGATTTTTTTCTCAACCACGTACTGGATGGAAATTCTCGATTGCTCAAATGCTCAAAAAACGGTTTATTGTCTATCAAACCAGGAACTACATAGATATTCCAACCCGTTTTCTTAGATAATTTAGCATTGCACTCAACAAAATTCGGGATGCGGTCTCCTTCGAGTCCTACATCTTGAATGCCATCTAAATATGCCTGAGAAGAATATCTAGGCAATATTTCCATCATTCTGCTATATAAAATAGACCACACTTCGTGATCTTCGGCTACATATTTATCGTACTCTTGAATCATTCTTCTGAGAAATTAGTTCAATATTTAATTTTCTAGTTCTATTTTATTATTGGTTAAAGATTCCTGAATTCCGCTGCCTGTTAGGCAGACAGGGCTTTGATCCATCAGGAATGACGCTGCCACGTTTGACCCATCGTCATTCCTGCGCATGCAGGAAACTTTTTGCGACCATTACTAAAATGAAACTATCACAAATTTAATGAACAAAACTAACAAAAAAATCAAAAATCCAGCTTATTTTTCAATGCGCCATCTCTCAGCTGCTGCGCTAGGGACTTTCCAAGATAGTTTTCTATAGCTAAATGAATCAAATGCAGGACTGGAATCATAAGAATAGCTACCAAGCCCTTGTAAATATAATTATTGAGCGATACGGAAAAAACCTGGCTCAGTGGCCAATCTTGCCCGAGATAAAAGGCGATATAAATCACTACAAAACTATCAATCAACTGCGAGACCAGGGTAGAAACCGTCGCTCGCACCCAGAGCTGTCCGCCCTTCTGCGTTTTCTTTAATTTCTGAAAAATAGTCACATCGATCAACTGCCCGATGACAAAAGCCGTCAATGAACCTATGATTATATTATTTCCCTGTCCGAAAATCAATCGATAAGCCGTGTTAAAGTCCGGAATTCCATTGGCTTGATTGACATTTCTCCACCACTCGGCAGGCTCTAACCATATCGCAAGATTGATGACTAAAAAAGCATAAATAGATATCCCTACCGCTAAATAGGTCAAAAACTTGACCCCTTGTTTGCCATAATAGTCATTGATAATATCGGTCAAAACGAATACCACTGGCCAAATAAGCACTCCAGCAGTGTATTGCAGGGACATAGGCTGTCCGAATAGACGATACGACCAATCTTCCCTGCCCAGACTAGCCATGAGAGAAAAAATCTTGACGCCTATAAACTCCGCTAATATAACATTCGCTACAAAAATGCAGCCGAGGATGGTAAAAATTTTGACTTCTTTGCGCATGGATAGAATGGTATAAAGGCAAAGGTAGTAAGCGAAGTGAAAAAGAAGGGAATAAATAAATTTGCTAAGGCAATACCAATAATTATTTTTCAAAACCCAAAAAATATTATGAGAAATATGTTAAAAGTTCTATAATTGCGAATATATAGGAGATAGATGGAAGCCTAACAAATAAAGTAGTGAACAAAATAAACGACAGAAATGGAAAGCCAATCGCAAATTCAGGCAAATTTGCAAACTCCGCATATCAAACGCAAAAACCCAAGCTTGCAAAAGAGCCAATTCTCCCACCCGCCACATCATGACAATGACCGTATGTATTATGAAAAATCGTATCTTGACAGACTGAATTAAACAATGACCAACCAAAACCCAGAGCAAATAGCAAGAGATAACATTGACAAGCAATTGATTGATTGCGGCTGGGTTGTTCAGAGCATTAAACAAGTAAATCTGAATGCAGGAATAGGTGTCGCGGTTAAAGAATATTTGACCGATGTAGGACCCGCAGATTATGTATTGTTTGTGCAAGGCAAACCTTGCGGCGTTATTGAAGCTAAAAAAGAAGATGAAGGTTTTAGACTATCCGTTCACGAAAGTCAAGGAGAAGAGTATGCTAATGCAAAACTAAAATACTTAAACAACGAGCCTTTACCATTCGTATATATCAGCACAGGCGAAATTACGAGATTTACAAACTATACCGACCCCAAGCCAAGAGCAAGAGAACTATTTACATTTCATAAACCAGAAACATTGGCTCAATGGCTCAAAAACGAAAAATCCCTACGTAAAAGACTTTTAGATATTCCGGCACTTCCAAATGACAAATTAAGAGATTGCCAGATAGATGCCATAAATAATTTAGAAAAATCATTTAAAGAGTATAAACAAAAGGCTTTAATACAAATGGCTACAGGTAGCGGTAAAACCTTTACTGCCATTACCTTCATTTATCGTTTGCTCAAATATGCCAAAGCCAACCGTATTTTATTTTTAGTAGATACCAAAAACCTGGGCGAGCAAGCCGAAGCCGAATTTAGAAGTTATATTCCTCAAGACGACAACCGATTGTTTCCAGAGTTATATGGTGTTACCAGGTTGAGTAGTTCCTACATTCCTAAAGATAGTCAAGTATACATCAGTACGATTCAACGTATGTACTCGATATTAAGAGGTACAGAATTAGATGAAAGTGCAGAAGAAGGTAACCCAAACGAATTCGCACAAAACGATAAACCTGTTCTCATTCAATACAACCAGCAAGTTCCTATTGAGTTTTTTGATTTCATCATTATAGATGAATGCCATAGAAGTATTTATAATCTATGGAAGCAAGTGTTGGATTATTTTGATGTATTTCAAATAGGTTTAACCGCTACACCCGATAATAGAACTTTTGGGTATTTCAATCAAAATGTAGTGAGTGATTATACGTATGAAAAAGCGGTAATTGATGGTGTATTAGTGCCCTATAATGTATTTGAAATACAAACTAATATTACCAAGCAAGGCGGCTCAATAAAACTGGGGGAATGGGTAGATAAACGAGAAAGATTAACTCGTAAAAAGTTTTGGGAGACTGTAGATGAAGATGTAGTATACAGTGGCAAACAACTAGATAAAGACATTGTAAACCCTAGCCAAATAAGGCTTATCATCAAATCGTTGAAAGAAACCTTGCCACAAATTTTTAAAGAACGCTTTGATGAAGATGGCCAATTTGAAGTACCTAAAACATTGATATTTGCAAAAACCGATAGCCATGCCGATGATATCATAGATATAGTAAGAGAGGAGTTTGGCGAAGAAAATAAATTTTGCAAAAAAATTACGTATAGAAGCGAAGATGATCCCAAAAGTGTCTTAAGTAATTTCAGAAACGAATATTATCCTCGTATTGCAGTAACGGTAGATATGATTGCAACGGGTACCGATATTAAACCCCTCGAAGTATTGCTTTTTATGCGAGATGTAAAAAGCAAAAGCTACTACGAGCAAATGAAAGGTAGAGGCACTAGAACCTTGACCATAGAACAATTGCGCAAAGTATCCAAAACAGCAAAATTTGCAAAAGACCATTTTGTAATAATAGATGCCATAGGTGTAGAAAGTTCGCAAAAAACCGACAGCCGACCTTTAGAAAAGACGCCAGGTGTATCTTTAAAAGAATTACTAAACCGAGTAGCTGTAGGTAATAGAGAAGAAGAAACCCTTACTACACTTGCCAATAGACTCATAAGAATGGATAGGCAAATAAATGAAAAAGAAAAACAAGACTTTGCTCAAAATGCCGATGGTAAAACTATCAATCATGTAGTAAAACAATTATTAAATGCCTACGACCCCGATACTTTAGAAAATATTAAAACCAAGGTAAACGAAACACATAAAGGACAGGCACCTATAGAAATTGAAAAAGCTATACAAGAGCAGCACCAAGCCATTATAGAAAATGCAGTGGTATTTTTTCATAGCCCAAATCTTAGAAATTTTATAATAGATGTTCGTAAAAAATATGATCAGATTATAGACAATGTAAATATCGACAGCATAGAAAAAATAGGCTGGGTAAAAGACAATTCAGCCTTAGCCTCGCAATTGGTAACCGACTTTACTGCTTGGATGCAAGAGCATAAAGACGAATTAATGGCATTACAGATTTTTTATAACCAACCATTTCGCAGACGAGAACTGACTTATACTATGATTAAGGAAGTTTTTGAAAAACTTCAAAACGACAAGCCCACACTGGCACCAATGAATGTATGGCGTGCTTATGAAGCACTCGAACAATGCAATGGTTCACCACGAAATGAACTCACTGCCATAGTTTCTCTTATCCGTAAAATAAGCGGACTAGACACAACGCTGACGGCTTATGATAAAATAGTGGACAAAAATTTTCAAGATTGGGTGTTTAAAAAACAAGCAGGCAACGCTGCTAAGTTTAACGAAGAACAAATGCAATGGCTGAGGATGATAAAAGATTATGTGGTTAACAGCTTTCATATTGACAAAGATGATTTTGACTTGAACCCTTTTAATGCACAAGGCGGGTTAGGCAAGATGTGGCAATTGTTTGGCAATAAGACAGAAGATATTATTAATGAATTAAATGAAGCATTAGCGGCGTAGTTGTC
>JAJTHM010000039.1 GCA_021297855.1 Sphingobacteriales bacterium
GCGTATACTATTACTAGTATCATTTACTATTAAATGCAAGTACACAAAACTATCACAGCCTCTTGTATTAACCAAAGTGTCTTTATAGACGCCATTGACATTAAGCAGCATTCCATTAAATGTAATCGGCTTATTGCCACAGATTGTAAGAAAACTATCCTTTTTGGTCGAATCGTTTACCGTCAAGTGCAGATAAAAAAAGCTATCGCAACCAGCGGCATTCTGGAAAGTATCACGATATATGCCAGATACACTGCGAGAAATTCCATTGAATACAATGGGATTATATTTGCATATTGATAAAAAACTATCCTTTTTGGTCGTGTCATTGACAGTTAAATGAAGGTAGATAAAACTATCGCAACCTGCACTATTGAACAAAGTATCTTTGTAGATACCTGTTGTGCTTCTAGAGATCCCATTAAAAACGATAGGATTATTTTTGCATATAGTTTTAAAACTATCCTTTTTGGTCGTGTCTTTAATGTGTAAGAAATAATAAATAAAACTGTCGCAACCAGCCGCATTAACCATAGTATCGCGATACATTCCATTTGTATTGAGACTTTGATTATTGAAAACCTTAGGAAGGTTTCTACAGGTGGTATCATAACGTATACTGTTACTAGTATTATTTACTGTCAAATGCAGGTACACAAAACTATCACAACCTCTTGCATTAACCAAAGTGTCTTTATAGATGCCATTGGCATTAAGCAACATTCCATTAAATGTGATCGGTTTATTGCGACAGATTATCCGAAAGCTATCTTTTTTGCTGGTATCCTTGACTGTTAAATTCAGATAAATAAAACTATCGCAACCAGCCGCATTTACGAGCGTATCCCGATATATTCCAGACACATTTCGAGAAATACCATTGAAAATAATTGGTTGATTTTTACATATTGTTTGATTAATACTTCTTGTAGATGTATCGTTTACTGTAAGATGAAGATAGACGAAACTATCGCAACCGAACGAATTAGTTAAAGTATCTTTGTAAATGCCCGCAGTATTTCTACTAATACCGTTGAAAACGACTGATTGGTTTTTACATATTGTCCTAAAACTGTCTTTTTTTGATGTGTCATTAACTGTCAGATAATAGTATATAAAACTATCACAATTTTTGGAGTTGACGAGTGTATCACGATAAAGCCCACTAGTATTTCTACTAATACCGTTGAATATTTTAGGCTTATTTCGACAAGTGGTGTCATATAAGATTTTGAATGTGGTGTCATTGACTGTAATAGTGACAACAGAACTATTTACTATAGAACAGGCGCTGCCATTTTGAACAACAACCCTGTATTGTCTAGTTTGACTTAAGTTCGTATAATTTTGAGATGTTGTCGTATTAGAAATATTTGTCCAAGTTACAAAAGGAGCTGAACTAAACTCCCATCTCAATACCGAACCAACCTTCCCACTCAATGACAAATTGCCACTGTTGATACCGCTACATACTGTCGCAGATGAAGCTATGGTTCCTGAATTAGTTGGTGGATACACTTTAATTGTATCAAAACTCACTGAAGGAGGGCAAGCTGTTTGACTTATAGTCCAGCTATACACATATACTGAAGGGTTGTTGGTCGAATTGAGACCAGTGATGCTAGTCAAAGGATTGGATATCCCAGCGATAGTATCGCCTGCTGGACCAGTTACTTTCGCCCAAACACCAGTGCCCACTGTTGGCGTATTGGCGGACATTAAAGTCGTCGTGGCATTACATATCAGCTGAGTAGGACCAGCATTAGAGATACTAGGTCGGGGAAATATCGTAACTGTTTGCGAATCTACCGGCGACATACCACATTCATTGGTAGCGGTGACTTTGACTTTATATACAATGGATAAAGTCGTCGTATTCAATGGAAAAAAAATAGTCGGATTGGCGCTAGAACTGCTTCCAAGTACAAAATTAGAACCCGCAGGTGTGATGGTCCAGTTATAGGCAGATATAGTGCCATTGTTTGCTAGGTAAGTTGGAGTAAATTTAATGGTTTGACTATCGCAGTAGCTTGATGAAGAAAATGAAACTGCGGGAACATCCTTTACCGTCAGAAAGGAGTCTTTGGTTAAAGTGCCACATTTATTGGTTAATGTTAACCTGATTTTATACTTTCCTGCTTGCGTAAAAAGGAATACGGGATGAATACTAGTGGAATTTGTTGAAGCTGTATAGCTATACCTTGGCCCACTCGGAATAACAGTATTTGTAATACTATCTAACACACTCCAAACATAATTTGTAATTCCACAGTTTGTTAGAGTATTGGATAAATTAGTAATAGTCACTGTGCTGTTTTTACACAACGGAGCCTGAGTAAAAGTAAATCTAGGTATCGATTGTGGATGAACGCAAATTGATTTAACAATTGTATCTCTTCCGCAAGGCGAAGCATTATTATATAAATCAAACTTGACATTGTAAACACCAACTGTATTAAATCTTATTCGTATAGTATTGGTAGGTAATGGTGAAAAGCCAGACATTGTTCCAGAAATGACACTCCATCCAGTGCTTGGAGAAATTGCCCATTCTATAAAGTTGGAGGTATCACAAGAATTAGACGAATTTATATATTTTCCTCTGATAGAAGTATTTGTAAAAACTAGGTCATTATTAACACAAACAATAGTGTCAGGAGATATGCTAAAATTTGCTTTTGGTTTAGTAGAAATCTGAATTGGCTCTATTGTTTGGGTGGAAGATCCACAGGAATTAGAAGCTGTAATTTTTAAGTTAAATGAATTAGGGTAGGCAGCTGATGACGTGTATCCACAGGAATGATTATTATATGTTTTAGTAAAAGAACTTGGAGGTGGATGATTAAAATTGGTATCCACTCCTTTGTCATTACTCTCTATTTTATAAGTTGTACCTGGAGTGTTAGACGCGAATCCAGAAATACTAAACGTATAAGATTTAGGAGAACATTGTCCAATAGTGCCGCCAGGGCTGGGCATTGAAATAGATGGATTAGACCCAATATATATTCCGAATTTTTGTGTGTCTTGACAACCATTACTATTGGTCACAATATGAGTTAAAGAGCGTAATCCAACATTCGTATATGTATGTGGTAGACCTGTAAAGCTTGCAGTGGTATCGTAGTTGGTAGTTGAATCTCCCCAATTAATAAAATATTTTGTATTTGTGGAGGTACTAAAATTGGTAATAGTTAAAATATATGGACTGGAAGCATTACATCTTGTAAAAGTATTTGGAGAAACAAAAGAAAAATTCCCAGTGGTGGGAGGGTGTAGATTTAAATTCGCTTGTGGTTTATGTTTCACCGTATCATTTTTGATAATACTATCCTTGCAGCCATAGCCATCTGTTACTATTAGTTTTACTGGATAAACCGTAAACGTGTTTCCAATAGTAGGAGGATAAATCACGCCACTTGGATTTTGCACTGCACTGCTAGAAGGAGTTGCCGAATTAAATGTCCAAGCATAAACTAAAGTTCCAACACCAGAAGAAGTACTATTAAAACCAACGGAAGTGCCTGGGCATGTATTATTATTTGTGATTGTAAAGTTGAGTGTAGGTTTAGTGAGCGTGATGATCTTTAATGTATCTCCAATAATAGTTGGACTTACTAATTTTATGACACGCAGGGAATAAGTATTTGACAAAGCCAATGCAGGTATATTAATGGGGATTTTTGTACTACTACTCGTACCAATAGTGGTAGGAGCTCCAAACCCACCTGCGGAATCTGACAGTTGGACAGTAAAAACAGTTCCTATTGCAAAAGATCCTACTGTATCAAACTTAATAGTGTCATTAATACCTCTACATAGGTGAATTCCAGTTGTAAGTGTTTTATAGGTCGTGTTTATAATTTGTTGTGCGCAAAAATTATTGTAAGAGAATAAAAACAATAAAAAAAAGGGCGTGGTCCACTTTTTAAGAAAACTTATTCGCTTAACCATAAGTGCTCGGGATATAAACTTTTTAACTACCATATGTTTAACGGGACTTCAAGAATTAAAGCTAACGAAGATAAAAAATTTTAGCTATTTAAGAGTTTATTATTTTAAATATTAAAAATGTTTACCAATAGTTAAAGCTATCAATTAATTGGTAATAAAAGTGCATTATATTTTTTCTTTAACAGCACATTGAATAAGTAAAAAAGAAAAATAATTTCAATAACAAATTATTTGGTTGTTACAACCGAAAAGTCTAAATAATTATCGCTCAGTTCTTGTATAAAATTTTACATCTGGTGTCGGCTGGCCTATAATCATTGCCATGTAATAGTTTCTTTATAAAACTAGGGTAGATTGCGGCGCAGTTGTGCTCATAAGGTATTGCTTTATTCACTTACGAGATACGATTATGGGTATAGCAGATCATCCTGTTGACAATCGGGAAGGTCATCGGTTTCCCGCACGTGCGGGATTATCCTCCACAGTAAATTACTCAAACTATATCAACGTTCTTCATTCTAATCACTCAACACAGGATAATAGGTTTTATTATTATTTATTATCTTTGCCAATCATTGGGGGGATTAGCTCAGTTGGTAGAGCGCTTGCATGGCATGCAAGAGGTCATCCCTGCCTGTCGGCAGACAGGGGTTCGAATGGTCTTGGAATGCTAAAAAGAGAACGAAAGTAAATAATAAAGGGGGATTAGTCCCGATAGCTATCGGGATTGGTAGAGCGCTTGCATGCAAGCATAGAAATAAATTTGGGGGATTAGCTCAGTTGGTAGAGCGCTTGCATGGCATGCAAGAGGTCATCGGTTCGAATCCGTTATCCTCCACCTAAATTAACTAATAACTAATTAATTATTAGCTACAAAATGGTTCCACTAGAAATTCAATCTATATCCACCAGCTTTTCTACTCGAAATGGCTACAATGTGGTGTTGAAAGAAATTGGAGGTTCTAGGAAATTGCAGATTATAGTAGGAGGTGCTGAGGCGCAGGCTATGGCTATTTCTTCAGAGAAAATTATTACAACCCGTCCGTTGACACATCATTTCATTCAGATGATATTGAATGATTTTGAGATAGGGTTAAAGCATATATTGATTTATAAATATGAAGATGGCGTTTATTATGCGCATGCGGTTTTGGAAGACAATTTCGGACATATAAAATATATAGATTGCCGTCCATCAGATGCTATTTGCTTGGCCCTAAAAATGGAAAAACCTATAATGGCTGTAGAAGAAGTCTTTGAAGATATTCTACAGAGCTACGCAGATAAAATAGAGCCCGCTAAATCTGTTAGTAATCAAAATCTGCCTCAAATAGAAACATCACGATTGAAATCTATGCTCAAAGATGCTATAGCAAAAGAAGATTATGAACTCGCCGCTAAGATACAGGAGGAGTTGAATAGGAGATGAGCAGTTTGTCAGGATGCAGAAGATAGAATTCAGAATTATTCTTGCTGCAATTTACCTATAATATTTAAAGTTATATTCTTAGTTCTGACATTCTAAATTCTGTATCCTGAATTCAAAACCATTATCTTAGCCAATTAAAATTTCCGAGTATGTCCATAAAGTTGCGTCTGACCGTAATGAATTTTTTGCAGTTTTTTGTATGGGGGGCTTGGTTACTTTCAATAGGCACTTACTGTATGAATACCAAGGGTTGGACTGGGGCACAGTTTGGAGCTATTTTTTCGACCATGGGTTTTGCCTCCATATTCATGCCTACTTTAATGGGTATAATAGCGGATAGATGGATTAATGCTGAAAAATTGTACGGAATCCTTCATATACTATATGGGATTGTATTATTGTTTGTTCCTAAAGCGGATACTCCTGATAGCTTATTCTATACTGTTTTTCTTGCTATGATATTTTATATGCCGACCATAGCTCTTTCTTATTCTATTTCTTATAGTGGATTGCGAAATGCTAATTTTGATGTCTTGTCTAATTTTCCTAAAATTAGAACTTGGGGTACGATAGGTTTCTTTATCGCTATGTGGTTAACCAATTTGACTAATAGTAATGCGAATGCAAATCAATTTTACATTGCTGCCATTTCTGCTTTAGCGCTGGGCATATATTCTTTTTCCCTTCCTAAATGCCCCCCAGATAGAATATCCGATTCTAATTCTAGCTTTGCTCAAAAATTGGGATTAAGCGCTTTTAATTTGTTTAAGGACTATAAAATGGCAATCTTTTTTATCTTTTCTTTCCTTATAGGTTGCTCTTTACAGTTGTCTAATATGTATGCGGATAGCTTTCTTATGGATTTCGGAGCAGTAGATAAATACAAGGATAGTTTTGTAGTTAAAAATTCTTTGTTTGTCGTTTCCTTATCTCAAATTTTTGAATCCATTTTTCTAATAACCATTCCTTTCTTTTTGAGAAAATTTGGAATTAAAAAAGTGATCATTTTTAGCATGTTGGCTTGGGTTTTGAGATTTTGGTTATTCTCTATCGGCAATCCCGGCGGAGGTTTTATGTTTATATTCCTTTCTTGTGTTGTTTATGGTTTGGCTTTTGATTTTTTCAATGTTTCAGGTTCCTTATTTATTGAAAGAAATACAGATCAAAAAATCAGGTCATCAGCGCAAGGACTTTTTATGCTTATGACAAATGGAATTGGTGCAGTTCTGGGTAGTTTAGTTAGCGGTTGGGCTATTGATAAATTCTTCACGATAGGTGGTGTCAAGCAATGGTCTAATATTTGGTTTACTTTTGGTATCTATCCATTAGTTTTAGCTATTCTCTTTTTCTTTCTCTTCAAGCATAAGCACAATCCTGTAGATTTTGAAAATGTCAAGCACTAAATCAACTAATAGCGAATAAATAATAATTAATAACGGCGGTCTAGATTTATAAAATATTTAAACGATAAATGAAATACATTAAGATTATACTATTATTTATTTCTCTTGGAAGTCTTTCCTCCTGCTATTTCTTCAAGGCGATGAAGTATAAAAAATATCCTTTGGAAAAATTGGATGAATTTCCTACTGTTAAGTTTCAGCGAAGCGAAACGCCTTTTAAATTTTTTCAAGGGAGTATTCAAAAATCAGTCAAGGAAGAGTTAGATAGTATGCTACTTGGCTCCAATAGATATGCGTTTTTAGTGATTCGCAATGATTCTATTATCTATGAATTCTATAATCATAAAATCACAGATACATCTTTGATACATTCTTTTTCTGTGGCGAAATCTTATGTCAGTACGATGGTAGCTATGGCAAAAGAAGAAGGTAAAATTAAGAGCTTGAATGAGCCGATTACAAATTATTTGCCAGAGTTATTGGATAGGGATGTGCGGTTTAAAAATATTACTATCCAGCACGTGCTCGATATGCGAAGTGGTATCAAGAGTTCTGAAAATTATTACAACCCATTTAGTGATGTTTTGCGCTTAGGTTTCGGAAAAAATGTCAACGGAAAAGCCTTGCGAATTTCTATCGAAAAAGAACCCAATCAAAAATTTGAATACAAAAGTGTAAATACCCAATTGCTAGGAATGATAGTGGAGCGAGCAACTAAAGTAAAATTGCAAGATTATTATTATGAAAAACTCCATAAGCCGCTCCAACTAGAGCATGATGCTACCTGGATCTACGACGATGAAAAGCATAAATCACTGCGAGCTTTTTGTTGCATGAATTTGACAGCAAGGGATTATGCAAAATTTGGAAGACTATTTTTAAATAAAGGAAACTGGCAAGGCAAGCAATTGGTGAGTAAAGAATGGGTGGAAACTAATCTTAACCTTGAGAATAGAAAGGCAACAGATGGGTATAAGAACCAATGGTGGAGCAATGTTAGTTTTAAGAAATTTAAAGATAGTATCGCTATGCAGAAATTTGTGCTAAATAATCCAGCAATAGTAAGCGTCAAAAGAATGTTTACGCTAAATTATTCAGGACGTCAGCCTCTTAAAGAGGTTGATACTGAGAATAAATTTTGGGGAGTCACCTATTACAAAGACGGTATTCATGCGCAAGGTCTCATAGGTCAATATATATACATTTCCCCGTTAAAGAATACTATAATAGTCATTCTATCAAATACACTCAATCCGGATTTACCTTTAAAAAATGGGGGATTGGAAAGCATAGAAAAGCTCCTTGAATCTGAGTTATGATTGTAAAAGACATCATTTCCATACTTGAAAACTGGGCACCACCTGCATATCAGGAATCTTACGATAATTCTGGCTTGCTAACTGGTGATGCGCAAATGTCCATAGAGCGAGCGCTGATTACTTTAGATTGCACTGAAGAAGTTATAGATGAAGCGATTCGTGAAAATTGTCAATTGATTATAGCCCATCATCCAATCATTTTTTCAGGATTGAAAAAATTGACAGGGAGAAATTATGTGGAGCGAACCATCATTAAAGCTATTAAAAACGATATAGCTATTTATGCGATTCATACGAATTTAGATAATATTCAAACAGGTGTCAATCAAATGATGGCGCAGAGGTTGGGTTTGAAGAATTGTAAAATTTTGAGACCAAAAAAAAACTTACTACGCAAACTGGTTTGCTATGTTCCTAAAGGCAACTTGGAAAGTGTGAGTTCAGCTATATTCGAGGCTGGAGCGGGACATATAGGAAACTACAGTCATTGTGGCTTTTCTAGTGAAGGTATTGGGAGTTTTATGGGAAATAATCAATCAAATCCAGCGATTGGAAGTCCAGATAAGTTAGAAAAAGTGGAGGAAAGCCGATTTGAGACCGTTTTCCCATCATATCTTGAATCTAGGGTGATTCAAGCGCTTATGAAGGCACATCCATATGAAGAAGTGGCCTATGATGTCTATGCCATGGAAAACAGCCATTGGCAGGTTGGAAGTGGATTAATAGGTGAAATAGATGAGGAATTGTCTTTAATTGATTTTTTAACACGCACCAAAGATAAATTTCAGCTTAAAACCTTAAAATATACAGATCTGTCTAGGAATGTGCGTCGCATAGCTCTCTGCGGGGGTTCAGGAAGCTTTCTGCGCTTGGATGCCGCTGCATCGGGAGCCGATGTATATCTCAGTTCGGACTTTAAATACCACGAATGGTTTGATGCTGAGGGGAAACTGAGCTATGTAGATATTGGGCACTATGAATCAGAGCAGTTTACTAAGGAACTAATTTTTAACTATTTGGAAAAAAATGCCCTATCTTTGCAGTCCAAAATTTCTAAGGTCAATACAAACCCGGTAAATTATTTATAAAATATGTGTGCAAAAGCGACTGCTAGTAAGAAGAATGAAGCAAGTGTTGAAGACAAGTTAGAGGCTCTTTATGCCCTTCAAAGAATTGATTCACAGATAGATAAGATTAATTTTATCAAAGGAGAACTTCCAATGGAAGTGCAGGATATGGAAGATGAAATGGCTGGATATGTCACTCGAAAAGGGAATCTAGAGGCCGAATTAGCTGAAGTAGAGGAGGGAATATCAGACAGACATCGAATCAAAGAAGAGACCAAGCTTCTGATTCAAAAGCTGGAAAAGCAACAAAACTCTGTTAAAAACAACAGGGAGTTCGAGTCAATTAGTAAGGAAATTGAATTGGCGAAGCTAGAAATAGAACTTTGCGAAAAGAAGTTGAAAGATTTTACTGAGAAGAAGAATTCCTTCACCATTCGAATGGATGAGGTTGAAAAGCTGATAGCGGCTAAGCAAGAAGATTTAGCTATCAAACAGGAAGAACTAAAAGTTATAGAGACTGAAACAGATACAGAGTTAGACAACCTAATCAAGCAAAGTGAAGCAGCGAAGGCATTAGTCGATGAAAGACTTTTATCTGGCTACAATAGAATCAGAAAGACCTACAGAAATGGTCTAGCAATTGTGACTATAGATAGAGATTCGTGTGGGGGATGTTATGCAAAAATTCCACCTCAGCGTCAGCTAGAAATCAAACAAAGAAAGAAAGTATTGGTGTGTGAAAACTGTGGTCGTATCTTCGTTTACTCTAAAGAAAGAGAATTAGAAGATTTGAATAAGCCAGTAGAGGAAGCGCCAAAAGTGACTCGCTCCCGATCTAAGAGAGTTAGACAAGACTAATTTTGGTTAGTCGAAAGATTAAAGTATAAAGTTTTAAAGCGGGCTTTGCTTTTTAAAAATTAGTTTTTGAACTAATGTTTTCTTTACTTTAATTTCTATGACTTGCAACTTTAAACTTTACACTTTCAACTAAACAATGCCTTTATTATACGAGAATAAATCCGATGCCGATATCCAGTTGATGAAAGACTGGGCAGAAGTTCGTCAGTATGTAGAAAAGCATTTCGAGAATAAACCTGATATTCAGGTATGTCTCTTCCTGATAGGACTCAATGAGTTCGGCACCATCCGAGAATTTGAAAAAGAAGAAAAACAAGACCTCATGCATATAGGTATGTGTACACTTCTGCTCGGAGAATACTATGAATACGAATATACCGACGCCGATGGTTGGCCTCACTTCAAAGACTTACAACCCTTATCCTCCATGTTTATCAAAGAGCAAGAGGCTTTTCTAAAGCAGAAGATTGTAAAGTATTTTAAGGAGAAGGTGTATTAGCCTGGCACCACCAATCTCAACTTACTCGGCAAAACCTTTATCGTCAAGTTTTCTCGCTTCGATTTTTTAGGATCGCCATCCACTTGGTAGCCCATTTTCTTGTTTTTAAAGTTGATGATGGTGATTTCTTTGGTAGTGAAAAATTCTAAGGCTGAACTCCATTGTGGCTTTTTAATCAGTATGCAAAAACTAGCCCACGGAAGTCTCCAGAAGGCCACACTTTTGAGATAGACGACATCGAGTTCTCCATCAAATGCACTCGCCCAGGGCAGCAGTCCTATATTGTATCCGTAAAGATTTGAATTGAAGATATTGAAGAGATATGTGGAAACCTCGTATTCTTTTTCACCTAATTTATACTTGATGATTTTTGCTTTGAGTTTGAAGACTCTTCGAATAGTTAGAAAAGCGTAAACGAAAAGAGATCGCTTTTTTTTAATTTTAAAATCCTTAGCCACTTTTGCATCCAAGCCCATCCCGAAATTACTAAAGAAAAATTGGTCATTGATTTGCGCTACATCTATTGCTTTCGTTTTAGCTTCATTAATAGTGTCAAAAGCTCCTCTGATATCTCGTGGTTTATAACCAACATGTGTGGCTATACCATTCCCACTTCCCACAGGAACCATTGCTATCGGAATATTTCTATCTATCAGTCGCTGACCTAGTTCTAATAAAGTGCCATCTCCGCCTACAGATACAATCATATCCCAATTTTCATTGAGCTTGGCATCGTAAAGCTCTTCTGTCATCTGCGCATCTATGAAAAGAATGTGCGGCTCATAATTATCTGTATCGAGAAACATATCGATACATTTCGGAATATTGTATTGAGATACTGTTCCGGAAAGATTGTTGACTATAAAAAGTATTTTTTTCTTTTGGGTTGCCACGAATGCACGAATTTATCTTTGAATTATGTTGATATTAAGAATTTAAAATTCAAAATTAATCATTTTAAAAGGCTTTCAAACTTATATCTAAACTTTTATACGAATAAGTCAAGCAGCCTACAGAAACATAATCTACGCCAGTCTCTGCATAGTTTTTAATAGTATCCAATGTTATACCACCACTTGCTTCTAGTGGAATTTTCCCAGCTACAAAGTCCACTGCTTCTTTACATTTCTCAACAGAAAAATTGTCGAGCATGATGCGATAAACTCCTCTAGCATCGAGAACTTGTTTCACCTCATCTAAGGAACGAGTTTCTACTTCGATAGGAAGTTGGATGCCTAGTTTTTGATTGTATGCTTTCGCGCGTTGAATCGTATTGGAGATTCCTCCACAATAATCGACATGATTATCTTTGAGCATTATCATATCGTAGAGCCCAAATCTATGGTTGACTCCACCACCAATTTTTACTGCCATTTTTTCAAAATATCTAAAGTTAGGCGTGGTTTTTCGCGTATCTAAAATTTTGCAATCTGTATGTGAGATCAAATCAACAAATTGGCGCGTCTTTGTAGCGATACCGCTCATGCGCTGCATGGTATTGAGTACAAGTCGCTCTGCCAATAATATGGAAGTAGCACTGCCAGCTACGGTAAGACCAATATCTCCATGCTTTACTTTATCCCCATCTTTTAAAAGTATATGAACTTGGAGGTCTTTATCTACTTCATAAAAAATTTCTTTCGCTATAGATAATCCAGCGATGATGCCTTCATCCTTGATGATAAGTTTAGCTTTTTTCTGCTCCAATGGATCTAGACAACTCAGTGCACTGTGATCTCCTCTTGGAATCACCCCCTCGGGATCTAGGGTGTCTTCTAATAGAGCTCTTTGTATAAATTCTTTTATCATATCATACGGGTCGAGAAACAAATTTAGCCCAAATTTTAAGAAAATGTATGCCTTTTGAAAAAAAACAATGTTGTTATTATACCGTAATTAGTAATCAGTCACAGTGGGAAGTGGTCGCAGTAGTCAGTATAAAAGCCCTCAACCTCTCAACTCCTCAACCTGCAACACGACGCACTTATTGCTTCTTAATAATTATCGTTTTGATTCTCACATTTCTCAAAGGTCGATCTTTACCATTCGTAGGAAGTGAACAAATTTTATCTACAACATTCATCCCTGAAATGACCTCACCATATACGGTATAGCGCATATCGAGATGTGGAATGCCTCCAATAGTTCTATATAGTTTTTCATGGTGGGCGGGTTGCTTGTATTTGTTTCTTGAAAATGCCTTGTTCATGATAGAATCGTTGGCGATTTTTCCTTGTACAATATAAAACTGACACGCAGAAGATGCCATGTCGGGTCTGTCATCGCGCGCCTGAGCAAAAGCTCCGCGTTTATGAAAGTATGAAGGAACAAATTCTGCAGGAATCGTATAGCCTAAATCGCCATCTCCCAAAGTAAACGTATCAGAACATTTTTTAGAGACAGGATCCCCACCTTGTGCTACAAATCCTTTTATCACTCGATGAAAAAGCAAACTATCATAGAACTTTTCGTTGCAAAGTTTGATAAAATTGTCTCTATGTTTCGGAGTAGAATCATAGAGCATCACCGTAATATTCCCTTCTGTCGTTTTGATTTTGGCAATATAAGTCTGAGCCTTTGCATGCAGACTAAAGAATAGGACAATAAATACGGCTAACCAGCGCATAGAAATTTTTGATTTTTATAAGGCCGCCAATGCTGCTTCATAGTTCGGTTCCTCCGCTATTTCTGGAACGAGCTCACTATGCAATACTTTATTATTTTCATCTAGAACTACAATAGCCCGCGCATGCAATCCAGTAAATTTACCATCTATAATTTCTACCCCATAGCTTTTTCCAAAACTACCATCGATAAAATCAGATAGCATAACTACACTGCTGATACCTTCTGCACCACAAAATCGTTTTTGCGCAAAAGGTAAATCTTTAGAGATACAAAGAACAACTGCGTTATTTAAGGAAGCAGCTTGTTGATTAAAAGTGCGCACAGAGGTAGCGCAAACTCCTGTGTCCACACTAGGAAATATATTGAGAATTTTTCGTTTCCCTGCATAAGTCTCCAAGCTGGCAGCAGTCATATCTACTGTCGTTAATGAAAATTTAGGAGCTGTGTCGCCTTTCGAAGGTAGATTGCCAATGGTGTTTATGGCGTTTCCGCCTAGAGTTATTTGTGCCATGATTGATGTGTTATTTTATATAAACAAAGTTAGTTCTTATTTGAAATAAGAGGGAAGTTTTATTAGTGCTGAATTCAAGTTTGTCATTTAAAGTAAAAATTTCAATTACATTTTAATTTTTCTTTTATCTTTGCCGAAATTAAAAAATTAAGATGAACAATTTATACATTACATATTCTTGTACACCTGTCGTGAGATACGACTGGGATATTGTCTATAGGCAGCGTGGATAGTATTGTATAAGGATAGATTATATATAAAACCGCTGCCATTGTGCAGCGGTTTTTTTTTGTATATACTGTAAAACAAACTCGATAAACAAAAAGCAGCTGAAAATAAATTTATTAAAATCACTTTGTGCCTTGGCGTCTTAGTGGCAAATATAAAAAAGAATGAAACGATTAAACTTATTATACCAAATCATAGAAAAGAGAAAACTATATTTTCTTTATGCCCTTGTATTGATGATGGTCAGTGTATTTATACGAACGATAGAGCCTAAGATAATTCAAGTATTAATAGATGATGTATTAAATAAAAATTTGGTGACAAGAGATTTTTTCACTTTGCAAATAGGAAAGTGGTTAAAGGATTTCAATAGTCATTCAGATTATTTCAAAGTTGCATTATTGTGCGGTTTCTATTTATTCTTGGCGGCTATTCGTAGTATATTTATACTCTCATCCCGTGCGATAAGTTATCGATCAGCGGAATTGTCTATTCAAAATTTTCGCACGCGAATTTTTGAACATATACAGAAGATTCCTATGGCGTCTTTCAATATATTGAACAAAGGCGAACTCATTCAACGATCTACAGGAGATATGGATACAATTAAAAATTTTATTTCAAACCATACGATTGAGCTGATAAGACTATCTATGTTGTTCAGCTTTACCACTTATATGCTATTCCAGATCCATACCGAATATGCGCTCTGGTGTTTGAGTCTTTGTCCTTTCATATTTTTTTCGACCTATCTCTTTTTTAATTATGAAGGAAAAGTCTGGCAAGCGCACGAAGATGAAGCAGATAAATTAACCAATATAGCCCAGGAAAATTTAAATGGTATCCGCACGGTCAAAGCCTATAATCAAATGAATTCAGAAATTGAAAAATTTAATTCACAAAATGTCAATAAGTTTAAGATAGGGATGAGACATGTCAAATTGCATACATTTTTCTGGCCTTTTAATGATGCACTACTTTACATGCAGACAACTATTTTCATTATTGTAGGAGGTGTTTTCGTGCTACAAGGAAAGTTGAGTTTAGGAAGTCTAATTGCTGCTTATGCTTATAATACTATGTTGGGATTTCCGCTCAAACAGTCTGGTAGAATCTTATCGCAGATGAGTATGGCTTTTGTAGCTATCGATAGAATTGAAGATATATTGACTATTCCTAGAGAAACTACCTCAGGTCGCAAAGTGAAAAAATTGGAGGGAAATATAAAATTTAATGATGTGAGTTTTCGATACAAAGAAGATGGAGATTTAATTTTGGAGAAGATAAACTTTGAAGTGAATCAAGGCGAACGAGTTGCTATCATGGGTAGTTCGGCTAGTGGTAAATCTACATTAATGAAACTATTACTAAGACTCTATGAACCAAATAGTGGAGATATTATGATTGGTGGGATCTCCATCAAGGAGTATAAATTGACGGATTTAAGACACAGAATTGGTTATGTGATGCAGCAGTCTGTTTTATTTTCAATGGATGTGAAGAATAACTTGGCCTATGCCAATGAGTCATCGAGCTTGGATGATAAAATTCAGAAATTAAGTATGGCGGGTTTTGAAAATTTTGAAACAGTTCTGCCGAAAGGCTTGGAAACAGAGATAGGTGAAAAAGGTGTGAGTTTGTCTGGCGGTCAAAAGCAAAGATTGTCGCTCGCTAGAACGTTGATAAAGGATAATGATATTCTCATACTAGATGATATTACCTCCGCACTGGATAAGGAAACAGAGAAAAAAGTTTTGGACAATGTATTTCAGTATCATAGAGGCAAAACTTTATTTATCGTTACACATCGAATATCGACTCTCTCGAGAGTGGATAAAGTATTGGTTTTAGATGATAAAGGAAGAATTCAATCCTATGGCAAGCCAGAAGAGATTAAAAAAACGAATAGTTACCTTATATCATTGGATAAAATTGAGAAAAATAATTTAGATAGTATTTTATTGAAAATATATAATTAGTCATGGAAGAATTAGAATTTGACAAGAATAAATCCATACTGCCTTTTCTGAAACGAATGTTTGGCTATGTGTGGAAATTTGAGAAAAAATATTTTATACTCATGCTCACCTTTGCGGGTATAGTGGGGACGATTGACTCTAGTTTTCCTAAACTGTTCTCTATGTTTATTCACGATTGTCTGGGCAATCAGATAGAAGTAAGCAAGGAAAATTTATGGGCGCTTGTATCTTCACCCTGCTTTCAAAACTACTTATGGATACTGATCAGTATCATTTTAGTTTTAATAAGTTCGGTCATGATATTTGTTTATTCTGCAGGAGCTATAGCCGAACGCATTATTTTTCATATGCGAAGACAGTTGTTTGAAAAGTATCAAGCCTTGCCATTTTCCTATTTTGATCAGAATTCTTCTGGATGGCTTTTGAGTAGAATCTCATCGGATACAGATAGAATATCGGAAGTGATTTCATGGGGATTGATAGGTATGGCTTGGGCGACTGTTTCTATTTTCTTTTGCTTCGGCATTATGTTTTACACGAATATTATTATGGCTTTCATTGTGCTATTGTCCATTCCTTTGATGGTCATAACCAGTTCTAAAATTCGAGAGAAGATTTTATTCTATTCACGAAGAAGTCGGAAAATAAATTCGGAAATGATCGGTCTCATCAACGAACATATTCACGGGGTGGAACTAAATAAATCACTTGCGAATGAGGATAAGGCATTGAGCATATTTACTGCAAAGGCGATAGATTATAGGAAGGCAGCTTATAAATCAGCCTTTTTCAATGCGTCCTATTTTCCTGTGATTATTGTGGTGGGGAATATGGCTGCTGCAGGTGTCTTAGGATATGGGGCAAATCAAATATTGGAGCAAATTCCGTTAATGACGATTGGGATACTATCCTCTTTTTTTATCTATGCCTTACAAATATTCGAACCTATTTCAGATATGTCCAATTATTATTCTATAGCACAAAATAGTATGAGTGCAGGCGAGCGAATTTTTACGGCATTGGATGAACCATTAGAAGTCAAAGATGAAAGCCATTTGCCAGATTTCAAAGCCATCAAAGGTGAGATAGAATTGAGAAATATTCATTTTGGCTATAATGATGAGAAAGAAATATTAACCGACTTCCACCTCAAAATTCCATCTGGTCAGCAATTAGCATTGGTGGGTCCTACAGGAGAAGGCAAGTCTACCATAGCTTCTATCATCGCACGTTTTTATCCACCACAAAAAGGAGATATTTTGATTGATGGAATTTCTGTACAAGAACGAACGATGAAAAGTTTTCGTGAACAAGTAGGAGTAGTTTTACAACAACCGCATGTTTTTTCTGGCACTATCTATGCAAATATTTGCTATGGAAAAAAGAATATCCCTCGAAAAGAAGTAGAAAACATTTTGAAGGAGATGGGATGCCAAGAAATGATAGCACGTCTCGAAGAAGAAATTCAACCAGATGGCATTAATTTATCTTTAGGAGAAAAACAAATCATCTCTATCGCAAGAGTTTTCGCTTACAATCCTAAAATTTTGATACTCGACGAGGCGACATCGGCAATCGATACCATTACTGAGCAGCGATTACAATTAGCTGTAAAAAAAGTATTAAAGGGAAGAACATCTATAGTCATTGCACATCGCCTTTCTACTATAGTGGAGAGCGACCGAATTTTGTATATTCAAAATGGAACTATCTTAGAAGATGGTTCACATAGAGAGTTGATGGAGAAAAAAGGAGCTTATTGGGGATTGCATCAGGTGGGGTGATAAATTGTAATAATTGCATCTTTGCAAAATTAAATTTTAAAAATGAAAAAAGGAACAGTAAAGTTTTATAATGAAGCTAAAGGATTTGGATTTATAAAGGATACAGCATCTGGGGAAGAGTTTTTTGTGCATGTATCAGGGTTAGTAGATGAGATAAAAGAAAATGATTCTGTAGAATTTGAAGTTCAACAAGGAAAGAAAGGATTAAATGCTGTTCAAGTAAGAATCGATCAGTAAGACACTTATAATTCATATGTATTCTATCTGATTATAGAATATTTGAACCCCAATCGTTATCCCAAATCATTAGAAGCAACTATGTTGCGAACTATATGATTTAGTTGGGTTTAACTCCAACTTAGAAATTGTTTCAAGAATTAAAGATTATTGAAATAAAATTTCTTGTGCAAATACTAATTTTTTAATGCGTAATGTGGGTTTATTGCTCAAGGACTGTTAACGATTATTGATAGCAATATAATTTTATATATTGAAAATGACTCAATAGCAGAAGATGGAAATCATAATCAGTTGATGGAAAAGAAGGGGGTTTATTGGGGATTGGATAGAGCGGATTTAGAATAAAACAACTAGCAACCTGGAATATAGGTTGTATGAATGTAGTATGTTTTTGAAGACTTTAATGTTATTTTAAAAATCTGATTGCTTAGATATACATCTAACGGATAATCATTAACTGAAGGATTCTTCTTTAATTTACTAATATAATAATCTCCTGTGCCACAGTGTTCATTTATTCCCTGTTTAATTTCATTTAAAGTTACGTATGGAAATTCCGAATTTCGATTTTGAGAATAGTCTAGAGACCTAAAATGGTTATTACGTATTTCAATTTGCTCAAATGGGGAATAGTAATGTTTCCAATTTTCTAAACTGCAATAATTTTCTCCATTATAGACTATTAAGCTGGTTATATAGCATTGCTCTACAGCTAATATCTTGTGTAAATTATTTGAAGAAATAAGTTTGTCTAAGATTGATTCGCCTAATGATTCAAATAAATAAAATGTATCCTTATTTTTTGAATGAAAAAAAGTGTCCGGGTGATAATTATGAATATAAAAATCTATATTTTCTAAACTAAGCTTAATTGAATCATTTGTTTCTTTATCTTGAATTAAAGAAGAGTCTTTTACAATTATCGTATTAAAAAGACTATCAATATTGTCGTTAGGAGGTTTAGTCGTATTTTCACTTAGATCACAAGATAAAATAAAGAGAAGTGAAAATGAGATAAAATTTTTCATGAAGTAAAGTTAAAATTATTTTCACATCCTCCACCCCTTATTCTCCATTACTTTTTTACAGCTCGGACAAAATCCTTTTTCTTCATCCAGCGGATTGCCTCCTGACGCATCCCGCATATAGCAGGATTTAAGAGGACAATGCGAAAGTCCTTGGGTATGTCCAAGTTCGTGAATAGAGACTTTGTAGAGTTGTTCTGCGAGTTTTGATTGATCTAATCGATAGGTAGAAACTACACAGACACTTCCCGGACGGTGCGCCAGACCCATAATGCCCCAGTCTTTGATTCTATTTTTTGTCACGCCGATATCTCTATGCGTCATCAGTAGCATCAAGGTATCTATACCATATTTATATCTGGTAAATTTTAAAATACTATCTGCTCTATATCGATCACGTGGTTTGTAATAGGCAGAAGGAAACAAAGGCAGATTGGGCAATAATCTCGAAGAAGGAAAATTCTTTTTGAGGGAATTCAAATTTTTTTTGGCGAGTTGTGTATCGAAATCTCCTAAAGGCTGAATTAAAAGAACTTTAGGTTTTGATAGGATATATTGAACGCGACGGATAGGTTCTTTTTGGAAATAGTAATAAGCCCCAATGCAGATGGAGATACAAACGAATAGAAGAATCAGTATCCCTTTCATACACCTAAAAACTTCTATACATTATATAATTGGGATTTGAATGGCGATTGGAAATCTTAAAATCTTTCTCATCGATTATTACAAACCCATTTTTTTTGTAGAATTTGATGGCACGCTGATTTTCAATCCATGTGTATAGCCAAATTCCCTTCTGATTATTTTGTCGAGCAATTTCTAAATTGAAATCGAATAGTACTTGTCCTAATTTTTTATCTAAGTACTTTTCATCGATATAAATTCTATCTAGTTTGGCCAATGGACTTGAATCTATTTTAGGATAACTCGCAGTAAGAATGAGTTTAGAATAGCCCGCTAATTTATTGTTATAGTAAATAAAATGAAAAAGAGACTCAGGGTCGTTTAACTCCTTTTCTAATTTACCGATAGAATAGGCATAACGTGTGTAAATGTTAATCTCTTTTTCGGAAGCACTATGACCGTGAGACTGAACGAAAGTAATTTTCGAAAGCCAAGATAAGTTTTCTATGTCTGCTAAACCTACTTTTGTAATCACTATTTAACTATATTGTGTTTTTTGAATCCAAATCTGTATCCTAGCCAAGCCATAGGGAAGTAGGCTCCAATTAAATCAACGATATTAAACCACATGGGAGATAAAGGATATAGCATAATGACTATAGATAATCCTCCAAGGAAGAATAATGCTGCAACTAATAGAACTAAATTTTTATGGTGAGAAAGAGCTAATTTACAAACCAGAAAACATCCAACCAATGTCCCTATAGCATGAGCTAGAAAAGGAACAATGAAGTGAATAGGTTGTAACAGATGGAAGGTAGATTTAAAAGATTCACTAGTAGAATGATCATATCCATCTGGATATGGAATGACAAGTGCACCATATTTTACAATCATTCCATTGACTATCCCACCAATGACACAACCAATAACTACTGCTAAAAAATTACGGAAATTGACATTATATATTACGAAGTCTTTGATTTTTTCCATGATTTAATAATTTAATTAGAGCAAATTTATATAGTATCTAGTTGATTTACATTAAATTTGTATTTAATTAGACATAAACTTAATAAATGTGAGGCCTCTTTTTCGATTATTAAGAACTCTTTACTTTGTTGGCTTTATAAGTCTATCTTGTAATTATTTATTTTCACAACAAAGGAATTCAAAGGCTAGTCATATTAAGAAAACAAAATGGGCTAAATTGCTTGCCAAACACCCATTTAATAGGTCTCCCAATCAAGTAGCTAAGATTCAACAAATGCCAAAAGCAGATAGACCCGATTTAGCTTTTGAACAAGACTATATGATGACCATGGACCCTAATTTGGGTCACGTCCCTTATGAAAGAAAAATTCTAGCCAATCAATATGTGGATGAAGAATTGAGCAGGCCACGACATAAGGCAGCAATTTCCGGAGTATCATGGCAAGAAAGGGGTCCCAATAATGTAGGAGGCCGTACACGAGCTATTGCCTTTGATCCAAATGACGGAACGAACAAAAAAGTTTGGGCTGGAGGTATAGGCGGAGGTTTGTGGTACACAAATGATATTACAGTAGCTTCCCCTACTTGGGTGCATGTAGATGGATTTTGGGATAATATAGCCATTTCGAGCATTGCTTTTAATCCTAATAATACGCAAGAAATATATGTAGGTACAGGTGAGGGATTCTTTAATGGAGGTGCGCAACGTGGAGGCGGTATCTGGAAATCTTCTAATGGAGGTTCAACATGGGCACTACTAGCCAGCACAGCTCCTGGAGCCTATAATAGTGCTAGTCACTTTCAGTATGTCAATAAAATCGTGATAAAAAATAATGGGCATGTCTTTGCCGCTACAAGAGGGTATTATACCAATACTGGGGGCATTATGCGATCGGTAGATGGCGGGGTTTCTTGGGTTAGGGTACAAGCTGCTTATACAGGAGCTGGTACATTGTATGACTGGGCGGCAGATATTGAAATAGCCGCTAATGGAGATTTATATGCTTCTTTTGGGATTTTTTCTCAAGGGAAAGTGTATAAATCAACGAATGCAAATAATGGCAATTCGGGAACATGGACAGATATTAGTTCTAATATAGGAACATTAAATTCTTCTACAAGGATAGAACTAGCCTGCGCTCCCTCTGATTCCAATGTGATTTATGCAGTGGCTAGAGTGAGTAATGGCAATACAGATGTAGATTTTATTAAAAAACCGATTAATGGAGGTACTACATGGACGAATTGTGCCATACCGCTAATGGTTGATGGATCGGGAAATCATTTCACTAGGGCACAAGCTTGGTATGATTTAATCTTAGCTGTGCACCCGACAAACCCTTGGTTGGTTTTAGCTGGTGGTATTGATATCCATCGATCGACAGATAGCGGAACTACTTGGACAGGAATTTCACACTGGTATGGTGGTTTTTCAAAACCTTATGTGCATGCAGACCAGCATCGCATGGTCTATAGACCTGGCAATACCAATGCAGTGCTTTTTAGCCATGATGGAGGAATTACTCTATCTACCAATGCTGGAAATTCGGGTGCTACCCCTAGTTTTGCAGACAAAAATACGGGCTATAATGTTACACAATACTATGCCTGTGCTGCGCACAATTCTTTGAATAGCCATTATTTTCTGGCTGGGGCTCAAGACAATGGTAGCCACAAATTCACTAGCCCTCAAATTGGATCTACGACCGAAGTAACTGGAGGAGATGGAGCTTTTTGCCATATAGATCAGGACGATTCTACTTTTCAGATGACAGCCTATACCTATAATGTCATCTATCGATCACTAAATGGTGGAGCTAGTTTTCCAAATATTGTCAATGAAGATGGGGTTGGGCATTTTATCAATCCATCAGACTATGATGATACGCGAAACATTTTGTATTGTGCAAGAAATAATGATCAAATTAAACGAGTTTCTAATATTACTGGAGCAGTCTCTAATTTAAATTTTACCGTTAGTGTGGGTGGTGCGAAAATATCAGCGTTGAAAGTAAGCCCTTATAATGATGTAGTTTTTCTGGGAATAGCGAATGGAAGAGTATATAAATATGCAAATGCGAGCACAGGCACCCCTACTTTGACGAGAATGGATACTTTTACTACAAATGCAGGCTGGGTTTCCTCAATAGATGTCGGAGCTAATGACGATAATATTCTTATCACGTTTTCTAATTATGGTGTCACATCTGTCTGGGAAACGACCAACGGTGGAGCCACATGGAGAAATAAGGAAGGAAATCTACCAGATATGCCTATCCGATGGGCTTTATACAATCCAAGTAATCGCAATCAAGTGGTGGCAGCTACAGAAGTAGGGGTATGGAGCACAGATAATTTTGCCACAGGGGCAGCTGGCGCACCTGTATGGGGGGTGAGTAGTTCAGGCCTGGCTCATACGAGATGTGATATGCTAGAATATAGAGCAGCCGATAAAATGCTGGTAGTGGCCACCCATGGTCGAGGGTTATTTACGAGCGATATATTTGTGACTTCACGGGTTGTTGATTTTTCTTATAGTCCCATTCGAAGTTGCACAGGGAGTTTGACAGTAAATTTTACCGATGGGAGTTTGAAGCCCAACGGTTTGTGGGCATGGGATGTCAATAATGATGGCATTGTTGATTACACCACACGCAATCCAACACATACTTATACAGTTCCAGGTTTATATACGGTTAAATTGAAAATTAATGGTACGGATTCCATTACAAAAAATAATATCATTTTGGTCGGCAGTGCAGGATTGACTGCCAATACAGGTTGTACAGTCGCTGCAAATAGCAATAGTGGAAACGGATTTGGAATTGGAATTTCTAATGTTACATTGAGTACGATTAGTAATCCAACATCCCACAATGATGGTCAATATAATGATTATTCATGTTCTCAATTTGCTATCCTTTTACCAAATACAGCTTATGCTTTACAGGTAACAACTGGAACGGCAAACAATGAAGCCGTAAGAGCTTATATTGACTATAATAATGATAACAATTTATCAGCAGGAGAACTTTTAGGAACTATTGTTGCAAATATGAATGGAGCCAATACGTTAAACTTTACCACGCCGACTATTGCATCTGGTCTAGTTTTGAATACTCCGCTTCGACTGCGAGTAGTATCTAAATTTAGTAGCTCTCCTTCGACTGCATGTGATGTGTCAACATACGGTCAAGCCGAAGATTACACAGTATATATGAAGACAAATTTAAATCCACTTCCTGTGAGACTGGTAGAGTTTAATGCAAAATGTAATCAAGGAATAGCAAGGTTAAATTGGTCGACCGCTTCTGAAGAGAACAATGAAAAATTTATAATCGAGCGGTCTAAAGATGCAAAGAAATTTGAATCTATTGGTGAAGTATCGGGCATGGGCACTAGTCGTGAGTTGAATACTTATTCTTATGAGGATAGAACTGCAATCTATGGCACGTCTTATTATCGTTTGAAGCAACAGGATTTCGATGGACAGTTTGAGTATTCCAAAATCATCTCGAATAAGTGTATAGAGAAAATGGATTTAAAAATTCATCCCAATCCAACAGATAATTTGCTAAAAATATCAGGTTATGGCAGTCGAGCCAGCCTTATGGTAGCGAATAATTTAGGTCTCGTAGTCATGCGGATGAATATTGCAGATAATTTTTGTGTTCTTGAACTTGGTCATTTGCCAGCGGGACTCTATACCGTAAGTGTTGAGAATGAAGATGAATCGGTCAGAGAGCAGATACATTTGAAAAAGTAACCTAGTTTTATCATTACATGCTTCCTTTTTATAAAGAGGATTTTTTTAGTTAATTTAGAATATTGTTTTATATTCGCTACACATAAATCTCACTCTCTTGAAGCCAACTGATATTAAAGATCCCGAGTATTTTCACAAAGTGGTGGACTGCCAATACGCTTGTCCTGCGCATACGCCAGTACCTGAATACATAAGACTCATTGCCCAAGAACGATATACCGAAGCCTATATGATCAATTGGGATTCGAATGTTTTTCCAGGAGTATTAGGTCGTACCTGTGACCGTCCCTGTGAACCTGCTTGTAGAAGAGGTCGAATTGAAGAAGAGCCTGTGGCTATTTGTAGATTGAAACGTGTAGCAGCAGATAATAAATCAAAGGAGGATGTCAAAGCTTTGATGCCACAAGGACCATTCAAACCCAATGGCAAAAAAGTGGCTCTCATAGGAGCTGGACCAGCTTCTCTGACTGTGGCTAGAGACCTTGCTCCAATAGGATATGAAATACATTTATACGATGAACAGAAATTGGGTGGAGGATTTATGCGATCGCAAATTCCTTCTTTTAGATTGCCAGAAGAGGTACTAAATGATGAAGTGAATTATATTCTAGATTTAGGTATTCATACTCATTTCAATCAGTATGTTTCTTCCTTGAAAGAAATATTAGACAAAGATTATGATGCAGTATTCGTAGGTTCTGGTGCTCCAAAAGGAAGAGATTTAAATGTACCAGGAAGAGAAGAAGGTGCTGCCAATATTCATATCGGCATTAACTGGCTGGCTTCGGTCGCCTTTGATCACACATCCAAAATAGGAAAAAAAGTCATCGTCCTCGGTGGTGGAAATACTGCCATGGACTGCTGCCGCACGGCTCGAAGATTGGGAGGAGAAGAGGTCAAGGTTTGCGTTCGCTCACCATTTAGTGAAATGAAAGCATCTCCATGGGAGAAGGAAGATGCTATTCACGAGGATATTCCTATTTTAGATAATCACGTACCATTAGAATTTGTTATCAAAGGTGGTAAATTAGCAGGAATGATGTTTGACAAAGTCCATGCTAGCTATGATGAAAAAGGAAAACGAAAATTAGTTTCTACAGGTGAACCACCATTATTTATTGAAGCAGAGGATGTATTAATCGCCATTGGTCAGGAGAATTCATTTCCATGGATTGAGCGCGATTTAGGTCTTGAATTTGATGAATGGGGTATGCCAAAAGTCGATGAAATGACTTATGCATCGACACATCCAAGAGTATTTTTCGGAGGGGATGCAGCATTTGGCCCTAAGAATGTCATCACAGCTGTGGCTCAAGGTCATCAAGGAGCGATATCGATTGACCTAGCTTGTCAGGGAAAGCCACTTACGGAGAGATTGGACCCTATGGTCAATCTACATAGTATGAAAATGGGAATCCACGAATGGGCTTATGATAGCCAAGTGACTACAGATAAGCGCTATATAGTGCCTATGGCGGAAAAGAAAAAAGCACTATCTGATAGAAAACTAGAAGTAGAGTTGGGCTTTGATGGATTGACTGGTTATAAAGAAGCGGAGCGTTGTTTGAATTGTGATGTACAAACCGTATTTATAGAGGACAAATGTATCGAGTGTGATGCTTGTGTTGATATTTGCCCTACGATGTGTATCACCTTTACAGAGCCAGAAGAGGATGAAAATGCAATGAGACAAAAGTTGACTATGCCAGCAAATAATTTAACTCAGGATTTATATGTATCGGCAGAGTTGAAAACTAAGCGCGTGATGGTCAAAGATGAAAATGTATGTCTGCACTGTGGACTATGCGCAGAGCGCTGTCCTACCTCCGCATGGGATATGCAGAAATTTTTGTATAACACGACGAAGGCGCATACGGCTTGTAGTGTATAATTATTCATTAAGAGAAATAAATTAGTAAATATAAAGTTGCTTTGTGCCTTAGCGACTTTGTGGCAAAAAAATATAAACAATGAACATAAACGATTTCGTAGTGCGCTTCGCCAATGTGAATGGAACGGGTTCGGCTTCTGCCAACTATCTATTCACCAAAGCTATTTTCAGAATGGGAGTTCCTGTGACTCCTAAAAACATTTTCCCATCCAATATTCAAGGCTTACCTACATGGTATGAAGTGCGCGTAAGTGAAAAGGGATATCTCGGCAGAAGAGAGGGCATAGACCTCATGGTGGCTGTGAATCCGCAGAGTTTCGCACAGGATGTGGTCAGTGTAAAATCAGGTGGTTATTTTCTTTATGATAGCACGAAAAAATTAGCCAAAGAATTTCTAAGAGATGATATCAATTATATTGAGATTCCTTTGATGGAAATCAGCAATACAAATTATTCAGATCCGAGACAAAGACAATTATTTAAAAATATCATCTATGTAGGGGCGCTATGCGAGTTATTGAAAATAGAATTCGGTGTCTTTGAAGATTTATTCGCAGAGCAGTTTAAGGGCAAGGAAAAATTAATTCCCCTCAATGTGAATGCCTTGAATCTAGGTATCAATTACATCAAAGAACATTATCCAAATCCACTTAATATGAAAGTGGATCGTAGAGATTTATTGAAAAATAAAATTCTTGCAGAGGGTAATGCTGCCTGCGCATTGGGAGCTGTATATGCAGGAGCCACCTTTGCTGCTTGGTATCCGATTACACCCTCTACCTCTGTTATAGATGGATTTGCAGATTATTGCAAACAGTTCAGAATAGATAAAGAAACAGGACGAAAAAATTATGCCATCGTACAAGCTGAAGATGAATTAGCGGCTATGGGTATGGTATTGGGGGGCATGTGGAATGGCGCTCGTTCGTTTACCTCAACAAGTGGACCAGGTCTCTCCTTGATGAATGAATTTTTAGGCCTCGCCTACTTCGCAGAAATACCAGCGGTATTGATCGATGTGCAGCGCACTGGACCTAGTACGGGTATGCCTACGCGCACGCAGCAGTCTGACGTATTAGAGGCGGCTTATGCCTCGCATGGAGATACGAAGCATGTCTTGTTATTTCCTTCTAACCCTAAAGAATGTTTTGACATGACTGCGGATGCTTTTGATTTAGCAGAGCAGTTGCAAACTCCAGTGATTATGTTGACGGATTTAGATTTGGGGATGAATGATCATATCTCTGAACCTTATGAGTGGAATGATCTGAGACAATATAATAGAGGAAAAGTTTTAACTGCCGAAGGACTAGACTCAGTGCAGAAATGGGGAAGATATTTAGATGTGGATGGCGATGGGATACCGTATCGCACGCTGCCTGGCACACACCCAGCGAAGGGTTCTTTCTTCACACGAGGCAGTTCGCATACAGAATACGCCGCCTATACGGAGAGTTCGGATGAATACCGAAAAGGCATGGATCGATTGCTTAAAAAATGGGACACGGCAAAGACTTTAGTTCCAACTTCTCTCGTGTATCCTTCTAAGAAAAAATCAGATGTCGGAATCATTTTCTTTGGTACCTCTACCTATTCAGCAGAAGAAGCGATGGATAAATTAGCAGAGAAAAATATTCATGTGGATGCGCTGAGGCTAAGAGGATTTCCATTTGATGTGGCGTTTGAAGACTTCGTAAAATCCCACAAACAAATCTTTGTCATCGAACAAAACCGCGATGCACAATTGAAGAGCTTGATGATGATAGAACTCGGCACCGAGGCTTCTAAATTGCATTCGGTATTGAACTTTGATGGTATGCCTATTACAGCAGACTTTATATTTAATCAGATAGCTGCTAGTTTCAAGTCGCAAGTGGCGAATTAGTGTTTATATGGTTATTATTTGGATTCCATTTCTTATTTTCTTTCTTTATTGGCTGATAAAGAAGAAGCCTTTTAAGAAGAAAACATATTATTTATGCAAGTCTAAAAGGAAGATTGAAATATAATTAAATGATTAAAATAAACTATTAAAGACTTAAAAATATAGCCATGGAAAAAATAGTAAAAATAAATATCGAGAAACTGCCCGAGGGTTTTTATTTGGCTATATCCGATGCCATACAGGGACTAATAGCACAGGGAAGAACTATAGCTGAAACCTTAGAGATAGCTAAAGGTGTAGCTAAGAAATTGATTGAAGTGCAAATAACTAATTACTAAAAAAATAACCACAAGGCACACAAAGTAAAAAACACAAAGAACACAATTGAATATGAAGTTAAGAATAGTGTACTTTGTGAAACCATAGTGCCCTTAGTGGTAAAAAAACTTAATACAAGGAGCACAAATTGTAAAATGATA
>JAJTHM010000044.1 GCA_021297855.1 Sphingobacteriales bacterium
AATGAATATAGAGCTTTGTCGAAAAATTCCGATACATGCGTAAAGTTTCATTTGATCAGGTAATAGAGGTTGGTTGTGGAATAGATGTACACAGAGACAATATAGTTGCCACAATACGGAGGAGCGAGAGCGACTTTGAGACGAGAGAATATAGTTCTTTCACGAGTTCATTGACAGAGTTAAGAGAATGGTGTAAACAATCTGGAGTGACCCATATAGCTATGGAAAGTACGGGCGTTTATTGGAAACCAGTCTTCAATGTCTTAGAGGAAGAGGATTTTGAAATCATCTTGGTTAATGCTAGGCATGTCAAGAATGTACCTGGTCATAAGACAGACAAGAAGGATAGTCAATGGTTGAGTAAATTACTTTTAAGTGGATTGCTTAAAGGCAGTTTTATTCCGCCACAGGAGATTCGAGAATTACGTGATTTAGTTCGATACAAGAAAAAGATCATAGGTCAAATAGCCAGTGAGAAGAATCGCATTATTAAAATCCTAGAAGATGCTAATATCAAATTGAGTAGTGTTTTGAGCGATGTAGATGGTGCAGTAGGGTCTAAGATTATTCAATCATTGATTGAAGGCAATACAGACAGCGAAGAATTGTCAAAGTTCTATCATGGAAAGATGAAAACCCCCAAAGAACAATTCAAAGAAGCATTAAAAGGTAGGCTGACTTCTCATCACCAGTTTATGCTCAAAATCATCAAACAAGCCATGGTCGATAAAGAAAATATCGTAACGCTACTTGAAAAACAGATTGATGAAATGGTTAAGCGATATGCAGTAGAGATAGAGTTATTGCAAACCATTGACGGAGTTGGATATGATACAGCCGTCACAATTATTAGCGAAGTAGGAGCAGACATGAAAGTATTCCCCAATGAACAACACCTGAGCAGCTGGGCTGGAATGAGTCCTGGCAATAATGAAAGTGGAGGTAAAAAAAAAGTGCAAGAACCATACACGGGAACAAATATCTACAATCCGCTCTTGTAGAAGCAGCTTGGGGAGCTACACGAAAAAAAGATGGGTATCTCAAAAGAAAGTATCAAAGCTTAGTCGCAAGACGAGGTAAAAAGAAAGCACTTGTAGCCGTAGGGCACAAAATCATTATTGCTTCATACTTCATAATAAGAGACCAAGTCGCATATCAAGAGCCCGAACTAAAAACAAACCTGAAGAAAAAAATACAAAAAGCCAACAAACTTCTGTCACAGCTCAAAGAATTGGGAATGGAGGTGAGAGACGCCTATTTTGTAGAATAAAAAATGTCGTTTTTTTACTGTGCATTCGCCTAAGACGAAATCACGTGTATGAAATTGATTTAAAAACAGTTAAGCACCCAAAGCTGTCGCAAAGAATGCTAACACCATTTTGAAGCACGAACATGAAAATTTACTCTCTTAACCTGTTTATCTAAAACATTGATGATTAAAAAATAACTAAATTATATACACATGAAAACACCAAGTATAAATTGGTTGCCGATGATGACAATCTGGGCTATAAGGTTTATTTTAAATCCTTGGATACTAATTCCAAAATAATTCTGTACAATAAACTTCAATTTAAGGAGATAGAGTTAAGCAAAAAGGAGGATGGTTTTATCTTCATTTAGCCATTTTATCTTTATTTAAAGAACACCTAACTTCTAGCTGAATTAAAAATATAACTATCTTTGCATCATGCTAGCCA
This sequence comes from Sphingobacteriales bacterium, assembly GCA_021297855.1. GTDB lineage: Bacteria > Bacteroidota > Bacteroidia > Chitinophagales > JADJOU01 > CHPMRC01. The sequence continues at coordinate 1,701 of JAJTHM010000044.1, forward strand.
TGATTCCCGAAATATTCATCAAATTAGGTCACGATAATTACATGACTATTATTGGTATCATCATACCCGCATGGGCGATTTTGATGATAATTCTCGAGAGATTGTTTCCTTATACCCAGCACGTAAAGCTCTTCCGAAGAGGTTTTTGGCTAGATTTTATCTGGTATACGCTTCTCCAAAGTAAGGTTTTAGAAATAGTTATTTTCACGTATATCATACTCGGACTAAAAAACTATTTAGGACTTCAAGATTTCGGACCTATGAGTGGCATGAATTTCTGGCTTTGCTTATTTATATTTTTCGTCACTCATGATTTCTATATGTATTGGATGCATCGCTTCCAGCACAATAATAAATACCTTTGGCGTACCCATGAAGCCCACCACTCTGGCAGACAAATTGACTTTATGGCGGGCAGTCGGTCGCATTTCTCAGAAATTTTGATCAACCAAACAATAGAGTTTGCGCCCATATTTTTCCTTTTAGATTCCGAGACCGCTGCCTTTATGTATCCAGCCAAAGCTTTGCTAGACGCCCTCTGGGGCATGTGGATACACGCCAATGTCAACGTCAATAGTGGTAAACTTCAATATATCATCAATGGACCCGAAATGCATCAATGGCATCACGCCAATCATCACGAAGTATTCTACAAAAACTATAGCACCAAAATTGCGGCATGGGATTGGATATTTGGTACCGCCTTTTTGCCTGGATTGAAACCCCTAAATTTTGCGTTTCCCAAGCCTAAAATGTTTGGACTCCCTTATGCATACCCCAATGGATTTTGGGATCAATTGGTCTATGCCTTTTTTCGATTTGATTTCAGATTTATTGAACAAAATACCGTATACAAATATTTATTGAACCTACGATATCATCTTATGACTTCAATACTACCGATATTCGGTATAAATAAAGCCTGGGTAGAAAAGGAGTTGTTTGATCGGAGCAATCAGCGCTTCGACTTGGATGATAACCACCGCTATGAAGATGAGGGCATCAAGTACTTCTACAAAGAAAATCAATTGATTTACCATAAAGAAGAAGATAAAGATGAATCACTCGACAAGTTTGACTAATTGAGGTTCATCTATTTCTCACAAAACCTCATTTCTCCTTACATACCTCAAGCTCAGCTAATAGAATCTATTTTCAGCCGCTTAACTATTTGTTAACATTGGCATAGAAAGTTCTATTTTAGCTTTGTAAAAAATTGAACTAAATGGATTTTCTAAACACATTTTCCTCTATGGAAGGTATCATACTTGCGTTGTTTGTTTTTTGCATTGCCGCCATTTGTTTTTTTGAATTTATCAATGGATTTCATGATACGGCCAACGCTGTAGCCACAGTCATTTACACGAAATCACTGAAACCTTTTCATGCCGTTTTACTCTCAGGATCATTAAATTTTTTAGGTGCAATCGTTAGCGTTAAATTATTTCAAATGACGGTAGCTGCTGGTATTATAAAGCTACTACCCTTGGGCGAATTGATGGAATTATCCACTTTTGAAAATATAGCTATTGTTTCGGCTGTCGTGGTAGGGGCTATTGTTTGGAATCTGGGCACTTGGTATTTCGGAATTCCTTGTTCTAGCTCACACACTCTAGTAGGTTCACTTCTAGGTGCTGGTTTGGGTTTTCAATTTATTCATCATGGAGCGGGTGTCAATTGGGATAAGGCGAAAGATATAGGAATGTCGCTTCTTCTTTCCCCTACCTTTGGATTTACTATGGCCATTCTTTTGGTCTATGTCATGCGAAGAGTATTCAAACAAAAGGCCCTCTTCAAGCAAGAACTAACTAATGAAGCACCGCCAATGAAAACCAGAGCCTTGCTGATAGGTACATGCAGTGCAGTAAGTTTCTTCCATGGTAGCAATGATGGTCAAAAGGGACTTGGACTGCTGATGGTGGTATTAATGACATTTATGCCTATGCAATACGCTCTGAATAGTAACTTTGGAGACGATAAGTGTGTTCAGCATTTGGACAAAGTCACGACTATTCTAGAAAGAAACAAAGTAGAAAGCCCTTTGGAAAAAGAGTTTAATAAGACGATAGAAACCATCAATGAGCTAAAAGTGGATATTTCGGCTAAGGCAGATTCGACGGTGAAAGCAAAATTCGCTGAGCGCAAGCGTATCCAATCTATATCTAAGACTATAGACAAAATAGTCAAAGACCCTGAGATGCTGCCGAATTCTACCGATAGAAGTGCATTGAAGGAAGAATTAAATGTATTGAAATCCTACACTGATTTCGCACCTGACTGGGCACTCATTATGATAGCACTTTCCCTTGGTCTAGGGACTATGATAGGATGGAAACGAATCGTAGTGACTATAGGTGAAAAAATAGGCAAATCACACCTAACCTATGGACAAGGGGCGGCTAGTGAACTCGTAGCTGCATCGACCATTGGCTTGAGCACCTATTTCGGCTTGCCTGTCAGCACTACACACGTTCTATCATCTGGTATCGCAGGATCTATGGTGGCGACTGGAGGAGTCAAAAATTTGCAAAAAGGAACGATAAAAAGTATAGCTATAGCATGGGTATTGACCTTACCAGTGACCATCTTGTTATCCTTTGGTCTATATTTGATTTTTAGGTTGTTTGCCTAGGGGTCTAAACCCCTGATTTAAATTGCCCAGGGTTTAAACCCTGGGTAGAAAAAAATAATCTATGTCACATTCCTATAACAAAATATGGATTCATGGCGTATGGACAGCCAAATATCGTAAGCCATTAATTGCGCATTCTATAGAAACCAAGGTCTATAATTTTATTTCACACCAGTTGCAAGAATTGGGTTGTAAAGTAAAAATTATAAATGGTATGCCAGATCATATTCATTGTTTATTCCTTCTCAACTCTCAAAGGTCTATAGCAGAGGTAATGAAACAAGTCAAAGGTAGCAGTACTCATTTTATTAACGAGAATAACCTAATAGATGATAAATTTGCATGGCAAACTGGTTATGCTGCTTTTTCGGTATCTGAATCTATAGTAGATAGAGTCTACAATTATATCAAGAATCAAAAACAACATCACCTCAAAAAAAGCTCTCAAGAGGAGTACGAAGAATATCTAAGATTGTTCGGGCTCTAGGATGATCTTGACTTATTACCCACAGTTTAAACCGTGGGCATACCAGAAACAAAAATTTAAACCGTGGGCATAACTAAAACACCTATCCGAGGGTTATACCCTAAGTAAACAATAAAAACAACAAAATGAAACTTTCCATAGGCTGCGATCACGCAGGATTTGAATTAAAAGAATTTTTAAAGTCAATTTTTACTGATATAGTATGGCTGGACAAAGGCTGCTATAGCTTGGATAGTGTAGATTATCCAGACTTTGCCCATGCAGTAGCCCGCAGCATAGAAAGTGGAGAATCCTCTATGGGAATCCTCATCTGCGGCAGCGGAAATGGCATATCTATAGCTGCCAATAAACATGCAGGCATACGCGCAGCTATAGCATGGAAACCAGAACTCGCCTCTCTCGCTCGTCAGCACAATGATGCAAATATTCTCAGCCTTCCCGCTCGATTTATTACTGAGCAAGAAGCTATAGAAATAGTCAAAGCTTTTCTAGAAGCTAAATTTGAAGGGGGACGACATCAGAAGAGGGTGGATAAGATTTCGTGTTAGGATAGTTTATTTATCTCTTCCGCCAACCTCACCTCCACCTCATTTTCTTCTACTGTTTTCACCCAGCCTTTTTCGGACCAGCACTCTGCGATGTATTCCTGCTCTGGCTGGCCTGCTGTAGGGACACAGATGATTTTATCTTTTTCTAAAATATATAAATCGATCAAAGTAGAGTAGCCGCTTCGGCATACAATTCTCTCCGCTCGAGCTATATACTGAAGGGTTTCTTCGTACTTCATTCTGGAATGATGAATGCAGTTACTCGTTTCATTGAGTACATAATCTTGAGAAAAATTCCCTGCAATAAATACGACCTGATAAGGAAGAGATTCTATCACATTCAAATATTTTTTTTCTAACTCTGATCGCCTTGGTTCAGGACCGGAAAGCAAGATTAAGAGTTCTATAGTTTCTGCATTTGCGTCCTTGGCTAGTTTCAAGTTTGGAAAACCAATCCAGCGCTTGGGAATAGAAATATCTACCTCTGTCATAGCAGCACTGAGCTTCACTGATTCTATATCGGGTATCCATAGTTCGTCAAAGGGCTTGAGGAGTATATCGACAAATTTCTGCGAAAGTCTTTCGATGACATTATCTGTCACTAGTTTGAGTTGATGAGAGAGGAGGTAGTTTTTTAGTCCTTTTAAATAGCAGCCATATCGATTATCCGAAATAACTACATTCGGCTGATACTGCTTTTGATAGCGCCTTATATGCAGTTGTTCACGCCAAATAATCCAAAATCTAGTGAACGATTGAAGAATGATAAAGAGGAATAAAAAGTTCTTTGATTTATACTGAATCTTATAGGATGGCAAGGTGTGAATCGTCAAGGTAGGAAAGCTATTTCTTAGCATATTTTCAGCTTCGCCATCGCTAAACAAAATGACTTTATTTCCTTGATCTAAATAGTTTTTAATTATTGGGATAGACCTCGTAGCGTGCCCCACGCCCCAGTTGAGCACACAATAGAAAATAGTCTGATTCTCTATAGCCGGTAGCTTGAGACCTATCTTCTCTTTTTGGAAGAATAGAGAATCCATAAGTAGGACGCTAATAAAATGAAGGCAATGAATTGATGCAATACACCGAGTATTATCGGAATTTGGCCTTTGCTATAAGTCACGGTTAGAATGCCCAAACATACCTGTAAAAGCAGTACAATAAAGTAAATCAAGTACGAAGGGACTATAAACATCTTCACCCTATTGACAAAGAAAAACCAAATGGAGCCAAAGAACAAAAGATAGGCCGTGACTCGATGCACGATTTGAACAATTAATTTTACATTTGGATTAGGTTCGTAATCATTCCAATGCGCCCATTGCATGGCGGGACTTGTATTCCATATTTCTTGAAACAAAGACCATTTGACCAAGATAAGCGGATATGGGAAGACAAGCGCTGCTTTCATCCCTGCCATCAAGGCTCCAAAACCTAATTGTATAATCAGAACAACTCCTATCAATTTAAAGATTCCCCGATCTATCAATTCGATTCGCTCTTTCATCGAATCAAAGGCGTATTGATAATAGGTATAAAGCAAATAAGAAAACAAACTAGTCGCTAATATCAGATGGATTAAAAGATTATAAGCATTCACCCAAGTGCGCTTATCGTCGCTGAGCCCACTTGCCACCATGAGCCAGCCAAATGTGGCCGATAAAGATGCCAGAAAAATAACTATACAAAGTCTTCGTATAATTACTGAGTTAATTTTTTTACGAATCAAGAAATAGAAAAATGGAATGGCAAATACAAATCCCATCAATCTAGCCCACAATCTATGAAAATACTCCCAGAAGTATATGCGCTTAAATTCTGTCATATTCATTTCGATGTGAATAGACTCATATTGTTTTTTTGCAAAGAGTTTGTATTTATCAAATGCTATCTGCCACTCAACTTCATTTTGCGGAGGCAAGGTGCCTTTTATGATTTCCCATTCTGTTATAGATAACCCAGAGCCCGTTAGTCGTGTGATACCCCCTATCAAGATTTGTATTAAAACCATAACGCATCCAATAAATAACCATATGGAAACTGCCTTGGATGATTTGGAGTAAGGCATAGTTCTTAGTTTTCCATATTTTTCAATATAGTCTCTGCTTGAGATTTCATAGGATTATCGTAGCTTTTTAATTCTCTGAGAATTCTTTTCGCTTCCTCTCTATTGCCCTGTTTATATATTTCTTGAGCCTGATTGAATAACTCTCTCTCTTTTTGCGACAATGCCGCAGCTGGACTGTTAGGTGCAGAAGAATTAGATGCTTTTGATGACGCAGAATTTAATTGTGTTGAACTTGCCACATTATTGGAACCTTGGATTGCAGGCTTCTTTAATACTGGTTTTGTCACACTCGATACAGGTGTATCTAAAGGTGTACTTGCCGCTGAGACTGCATTTGGAATAACCTCCAATGGCCTACTAGAAGAATCTGCATACGATTGAATGTTAGAGACCGATTCTGCCTCTACCATAGTTTGTTCTTCATTATCTACACCAGAACTGCTGCTAAGGAAATAATATATCCCATAACCTAGCATGCCCAAAAGAAATAATCCTCCAGCGATCATACTAACCAATTTCCAATCAATAGGCATGGCTGTATTATCTTCTGACGTTTCCTTTGACTTTAAAATTTTTGACTCTGAAACACCTGTATAGTGCTGGACTTCATTTATGAGCAAGGAAATAGATTGATAAGACTGTGCTCGGTTTTCTTTATCGCCAATAGTAGTGACGGCTTCATTCAAAAAAGGGTCTTTGACCAATTGAGACTCTAATTCCTTCTCTCTCTCTGGCGACAGTTTGTATTGTAAATATTGAATCCACTCCTTCGTGGAAAACATTTTAAACTTTCTCTCTATATTCATTTCAATTCTTTTCTAGAATTTACAAACCTCTATTTTCAATGTATGTTTTTAGGAGTCGCTTTCCGTTTTGTATATTTGTCTTCACCTGATTTAAACTAAATCCAGTCGCCTCGGCCACTTCTTGGTAGGATTTATTCTGCATATAAAATAAATCGATACATACCTTTTGATTTTCATTTAATGTGTTGATGGCCAATCTAAGATTATTGGCATCTATCTTTGTTTCCTTATCTTCCCCTGCATTAATAAATAAATTATTCTCATCCCTGCTGGCCAATTCATCGATCAAAATATTCTTAGAGTCATTGGTGCCTGCATTTTTTTTCTTGACCTCCATATTGCATAGATTCTTTGTCAATTGATAGAGCCATAGTGAAAAATCCCTTACCTCCACTCGCTTTAGATCAGAGGCAATCTTGTGAAAAACCGTCATGGTTAAATCTTCAGCTTCCTTTTGATTTTTTAGCACTCCAAGGGCTACGCCAAATACAATAGGTAAATAACGAAGAAACAATTCTCCTAAATACGAATTATCATGTGAAAATCGATATTTGCTTATCAATTCTTCATCTGTGAGACCACTATTAATTTTAGACCCGAAAACAGCCACTGTCCTTAAAAAATTTGTGGCTAAATTAATTATTTTTCTTCAAGTCCAAAAAATAATTGATTTTTGTGCCATAGATAATTTCGCATGTACTCTTTTCTCAAGAATCTTTTTTTTATTTTATCCCCTGAGTTTGCGCATCATTTCGTTATGAACATGCTAAGGATAGCGCTATACATACCAGGACTTAATGCGATATTGTCTTATCAAAAATTAGATAGATATAACTTGGCTGGCATACCATTTAAAAATAGACTAGGAATGGCTGCTGGGTTTGACAAGAATGCAGAATATGTGGACATACTGGATAAATTGGGGTTTGGTTATGTAGAAATTGGAACCGTGACCCCTGAACCCCAAGAAGGAAATCCTAAGCCTCGTCTGTTTAGATTAATAGAGGAAGAAGCACTGATGAATCGCATGGGTTTCAATAACTATGGTGTCAAAAAAGTAGTTGAAAACTTAAAGAAACTTCAGGGAAAGGGCTATATCATAGGAGGGAACATTGGCAAAAATAAATGGACCTCGAATGAAGAAGCTCATCTGGACTATTTAAAATGCTTTGAAGCTATGTATAACTATGTTGATTACTTTGTCGTCAACGTGAGTTCTCCCAACACTCCAAACCTCCGAGCACTGCAAGATAAAGACACCTTGATTAAAATATTTGACGTACTCCAAAATTATCGCAAAGCTCAAACCAGATCTAAGCCTATATTTCTTAAAATAGCGCCAGATCTTACAGATGGACAGTTGGATGATATTATTTCCGTATATATCCAAATGAAGATAGAGGCGCTTATTGTATCCAATACTACGATAGATTATGAAGTTTTAAATGAAAATAAGGCGTTTGCCTACAAAGAAAAAATGGGTGGAATCAGCGGAAAGCCAATTGGAATGAAGACCAATCAGGTCATACGATATATCAAGAATAAAGATAAGTCCATAGCAATAATCGGTGTAGGTGGAATCTATGATGCAGCTTCAGCACAAGAAAAAATCGACCTGGGCTGCGAACTCATTCAAATATACACAGGATTTATTTACAAAGGAAATGGCTTAGTCAAAGAAATCCTTAAAGGAATTGTACCAAAGTGATTTGGTTGATTATTATAGGCAATAATTGTAAATCCTATATTAGTATTACTTCAAAATAGTGTGTCCCAATTTGTCTCTTTTCGTTTCTAAATATTTTTGATTATTCGGATTTGGCGCTACCTCAATCGAAATATTTTCTACAATTTCCAGACCATAACCAATAAGACCTACGCGCTTTTTCGGATTATTACTCACCAAACGAATTTTTTGAACATTTAAGCTACGCAGTATCTGAGCACCTAAACCATAATCTCTCTGATCCATTTTAAAGCCCAATTCCAAATTAGCTTCCACGGTATCTCTGCCATCTTCTTGCAGTTTATAGGCTTTTAGCTTATTTAGTAGGCCTATTCCTCTACCTTCTTGTTGCATATAGAGTACAACTCCCTTACCTTCTTTTTCCACCATTTTCATAGCCATCTGCAACTGATCGCCACAGTCACAACGCAAGGAATGCAATATATCTCCTGTAGCGCAGCTGGAGTGAACACGCACCATAATAGGTTCGTCCGCTTTCCATTCCCCTTTGACGAGGGCTAAATGAATATCAGGACTGGTATTTTGAGAGAAAGCATGTAACTTAAAATGTCCGTATTTAGTAGGCATATCAACAACTTCTTCCAGCTTTATCAGACTATCATGCTTTAGCCGATACTCTATCAGGTCCTCAATAGATACTATTTTTAAATCATGTCTTTTCGCCACTTCAATCAACTGTGGTAGGCGTGCCATGCTACCGTCTTCGTTGAGGATTTCAACCAATACTCCTGCAGGATAGCACCCCGCCAGCTTTGCCATATCCACAGCTGCCTCCGTATGGCCTGCACGTCTTAGTACTCCACCATCGCGAGCCCTTAAAGGGAAAATATGTCCAGGTCTTCCTAGGTCTTTGGGCTTTGTATTTGGATTTATGAGAGATAATATTGTCTTGGACCTATCATGTGCAGATATACCCGTAGTACACCCGTCACCCTTTAGATCAATGGAAACAGTAAATTGGGTTTCATGCAATACTGTATTTTTGCCTACCATAAGCTCTAGGTCCAACTCATCGCACCTTTTTTCCGTTAGCGGAGTGCATATAAGACCCCTGCCATGCGTAGCCATAAAATTGATTAGTTCTGGAGTAGCATGCTCCGCTGCAGCAATGAAGTCTCCTTCATTTTCTCTATTTTCATCATCCACTACGATAATGACTTTCCCATTCTGAATATCCAATAGAGCCTCCTCAATAGTATTGAGTTTATATTCGATCACTTCTTTCCCAGACATTTGATTTGACACCTTTTATATAATTAAAAAAACCATAGAGTATAGCTAAATTCATACTGATAAAATAATATATGCGATAACCTATGGGTCTAATTTTCCATTTTGACAAAAGAAAATTGATGCACAAAAATAAGCAAACAACGGCGCCTCCTCGCATTAATATGTTTGAATATTGCCCAATAAGATTAAAAAAACTGAGAATCCATACCCCAAGAAATAATATGGGAGAAAGCCAACGAATAATCTTGTGAAAAAAATAACAATAGATAAAGCCCCATGAAGAATTATAAGGATTCAATAAGGATATAAAATGAAAAAGTATTTGAAAATTGCCGGCTGCATAGCGACTCTTTCGTTTAAATTCATTATCGACCTTGGCTGTTATGGCTTCATAGACCTTGGCGTCTTCAGAATACAATATGTACTTTCCTTGTCTCACAGCGCTCATCGTTTGATATAAATCATCCGTTATAAAATTTGTGGGTAAGGCTTGATAATTTTCTCCTCGCATCATATAGCATGCTCCAAAGACTCCTATGACATAGCCTATAGCTGCACTTTCTTGAGCCTTGATTCTATTTTCCCTTAAAATATATTGCGCCTCTACATTATCTGCTTTACCCTTTGGAATAACGGAAGCACCCACTATACTTACATTGACATGTTGAATTTTATTTATTAAATGCTCTATACAAAAAGTATCCAAGGTAATATTTGCATCCATAAAAACCAATAACTTACTATCTTCTTGTGATTGATACTTTTCTACCAAAGCATTGATGATAGCAGGTTTGCCTAGCCTCGAAAAACGCTCCAACTCTATGTTTTCATAGCTCTTTTTTAATTCTTGAATAATATTTATTGTTCCATCTTGGCTGCCATCATCTCCTATAATAACTTTTTCTATTGCGTCAGAGCGAGTACTTGAAAAAATCGAATGAATCGTTTGAGCTATATTAATCTCTTCGTTATAGGCAGAAATTAAAACCAGAATATGTCTATCTTTCAGTGGCTCCTTCTCCATTTTTTTGGAGCTTATATAATACAACGATGTCGGAAAAACTACATAACTGTATATAAATAAAAGGAAAAAAAACAATACTAATAAACTCAAAACTAAAAAATCAAAATTTATAACTTATAACCTGTAACTTTTCTAAGAAGGCTTATTTTTGTTTGTAAATATAAAAGAATGGCGAGCAAAGAGCAGTTTTTATCTGATATACAAAGCGGTTATACATTCAAAGGAGAAAGCATCTTATTGGGGCTTGGCAAGTTCAATGAGGAAAATGTACCTGAGGCCTATATCAAAGCGCCATTGAAAATGTTTAACAGACATGGTTTGATAGCTGGAGCCACTGGTACAGGTAAAACTATTTCACTACAAGTGATTGCTGAAAATTTATCCAAAGCTGGTGTCCCTGTTTTATTAATGGATATCAAGGGAGACCTAAGTGGAATATCAATGCCTGGAGGCACTAACCCAAAGGTAGAAGAGCGCAATGCCATATTAAAGTTAGAAAATAATTACACCAATAATCCTGCTGAATTTATAACAATAAGCAATGAGCCTGGCACACCTATGCGAGCTACCGTTAGTGAATTCGGGCCCGTACTGCTAGCGAAAATTTTAGGCCTAAATGATACCCAAGAAGGCGTATTGTCTATGCTCTTTAAATACTGTGATGACAAGGGATTAGCCCTTCTTGATTTGAAAGATTTAAGAGAAGTACTCATTAATGCGAATGATGAATTGAAAGATGAATTGACTAAAACATTTGGAAGTTTTTCTACTACTACATCGGGAACGATTCTCCGAAAAGTGATTGAAATAGAACAACAGGGTGCCGAAAAGTTTTTTGGAGAAATGTCCTTTGAGGTAGAAGATTTGGTGAGAATTATAGATGGTAAAGGAATTGTCAATATTTTTAGATTAACCGATATACAAGATAAACCAAAGTTGTTTTCAAGTTTTATGCTTTGCCTCTTGGCTGAAATCTATGGAAGCTTTCCGGAAATAGGTGACCCAGATAAACCAAAATTAGTACTTTTTATCGATGAAGCACACTTGATTTTCGATGAAGCTACTCCCGCATTGGTAAAACAATTAGAATCCACAATCAAACTCATTAGATCGAAAGGAGTTGGCATATTCTTCATCACTCAAAATCCAGCGGATATTCCTGATTCTATTCTCGGTCAGCTCGGCATGAAAGTGCAGCACGCACTTCGTGCCTTCACTGCCAAAGACCAAAAAGCGATCAAATTAGCAGCTGAAAATTTCCCAATAACAGAATACTACAATATTGAAAAGACATTAACTTCTATGGGGATTGGTGAAGCCTTGGTTACTGTGCTCAATGAAAAGGGGATTCCTACTCCATTAGCTCATACGATGATGCGTCCTCCACTGAGTAGAATAGGTGTTTTGACAAATGGCGAATTGACAGATATCATAGATGATTCGGACATAAAAGAAAAATATGAAAAAGTTATAGATAGAGATAGTGCGTATGAAATGCTTCAAGGCAAGATAGCCGCCGCCAAAGAAGAGGAGTCAGAGGAGGAGGAAAAACCCGCCACCAAGGAAGAATCAGGTGGAGGCATTCTTGATTCCGTTGGAGACGCTGTCAATAGTCCTGTAGGCAGAATGGTCATGAAAGAAGTCACTAGAGGACTTCTCGGTGTGCTCGGATTAAAAACAACCACAACACGACGTAGAAAAAGTAAAGGACTTTTTTGGTAATCTTTCTAAACAATTAAATATCAATATAAATTAAGACATTCATGAAGAACACTCCACTTACAGACACCCATATTGCATTAGGAGCAAAGATGGCAGAATTTGCAGGATACAATATGCCCATATCCTATAAAGGAATCAAAGAAGAACATAACCAAGTGAGAAACTCTGTGGGAATGTTTGATGTCAGCCACATGGGAGAATTTATGCTAGAAGGAGAAAATTCGCTTGCCCTCATTCAAAAACTAACTTCGAACGATGCCTCTAAGCTAACGGATGGCCAAGCGCAGTATTCCTGTTTGCCAAATGACAAAGGTGGTATAGTCGATGACCTTTTGGTTTATAAGATTTCGGACAACAATTATATGCTCGTCGTCAATGCTTCTAACATAGAAAAAGACTGGAATTGGATTTCAAGCCACAACGATTTAGGGGTGAAAATGACCAATATTTCTGATCAAACCTGCTTACTTGCGGTTCAGGGTCCCAATGCCACAGCTACACTCCAAAAACTCACTACAGTCAACCTGGGTGACATTCCTTACTACCACTTTTCAAAAGGTGATTTCGCAGGATGTCAAGATGTGATACTATCCGCCACTGGCTATACCGGCGCAGGAGGCTTCGAGCTGTATATTCCCAACGAAAGCGCTGTGACCGTATGGAACAAAATCGTAGAGGCAGGCACTGAATTCGGCCTGCAGCCTATTGGACTCGGTGCTAGAGATACCTTAAGATTGGAAATGGGATTTTGCTTGTACGGAAATGATATCGACGATACAACCAACCCTATTGAGGCTGGACTTGGCTGGATTACTAAATTTACAAAATCGTTTGTCGGCGACCATTTTGCTAAGGACTTAAAAGAAAATGGAGCAAAAAGAAAATTAGTTGGTATCCAAATGATAGACCGAGGTATTCCGCGACATGGTTATGAGATGACAGATGCAGCAGGAACTAGTATTGGAGTCGTCACTTCGGGGTCCCAAACACCCTCTTTAGACGTTTCCATTGGCATCGCTTACATTGATGTGCCATACAACAAACTCGACACAGAGGTATTTGTCAAAATCAGAGAGCAATTAATCAAGGCCAAAGTAGTTAAAATGCCTTTTTACCAAAAAACCAACTAAATTTGCATTTAAAGTAATGAACGTTTCGATCAAATCGTTTTTCATAATAAGTTATTCATCATTAATTAAACATATATGTATCTAATTGGAATGCCTGGAGGCTGGGAGTGGATTATCATTCTTCTTGCTATAGTTCTACTTTTTGGTGGCAAAAAAATTCCAGAACTCATGCGAGGTGTCGGTAAAGGAATTAAGGAATTTAACAATGCCAAGGCCAATATAAAGGGTGAGATAGAGGAAGGCATGAAGGAAGTCGAAGAAGAAGAAACTTATAAGAAGTAATCTGCTATCAGTCTTCAGAGGTCCGTTTTTTTGCTTTTTATTCTGACAACTGTCCTCTAACTACTGACCACTATATTTTATGAATTTCAATTCAAAAGATATTGAGAAGATTGTAGTAATTGGCGATCGACTATTGATAAAACCAACTACTTTAGAAAATTCTACCAAATCTGGACTTATTCTTCCTCCTGGAATTCAGGAAAAAGAATCTATTCAGTCTGGCTATGTGATTAAGGTTGGCCCTGGCTATCCTATACCCAATATGGAACCTGAAGAGCCTTGGAAACCCGCCACAGATATGATAAAATATATTCCTTTACAGATTCAAGTTGGTGATTTAGCTGTATTTCTTCAAAAACATAGCTTTGAAATTCAGTTCAACAATCAAAAATATTTCATCTTGTCTCAAGCATCCGTTTTAATGGTTTTGAGGGATGAATTTTAAACCCGAATTAATCATTAGAAGCAACTATGTTGCGAACTATATGATTTAGTTGGGTTTAACCTCCTACGAGTCTGATACGACTATAGGAGTCATCATGACCCGACTTAGAAATTGTTTCAATCCCGTACGTACGGGATTGAAATTCAATTTCTTGTTCGATTACGCATTTTTTAATGCGTA
>JAJTHM010000009.1 GCA_021297855.1 Sphingobacteriales bacterium
AAAATGGAGTAAAAAGAGTAATAAACGGTCAACTATAAATAACAATTAACTTTGTGTACTTTGTGAGAAACTTAGTGCCTTTGTGGTAAAAAAATAACAACATATGACATACATCAAACCCAAATTCCGCCACCCAGAATTGCCAAAAAACAAACTAGGCTATACTTTAGACTATTATGAAGGATCCCTTTCTACGCTATGTGCGGGTTGTGGGCATGATAGTATAAGTGGTGCCATTATTCGCGCTTGCTTTGAAGCAAATATTGAACCTCATAAAGTAGCGAAGATGTCCGGTATCGGCTGCTCGAGTAAGACGCCGGCTTATTTTCTTAGCAACTCTCATGGATTCAATTCCGTACATGGGCGTATGCCTTCTGTAGCTACAGGTGCGAATATGGCGAATCGCGATTTGATTTACTTTGGAGTTTCTGGTGACGGAGATACCGCTAGTATCGGTATGGGTCAGTTTGTGCATGTGATACGCCGAAATCTGAACATGGTCTATCTAGTGATGAATAACGGTTGCTATGGTTTAACTAAAGGGCAAGACTCCGCTACGGCAGATTGTGGCTCGAAGAATAAATCGGGTAATGTCAATTTGTTTGAAGGGATAGATTTAGTGAGTTTAGGCTTAGAACTCGGTGCTGGATTTGTAGCACAGAGTTTTTCCGGAGATAAAGCTCAGTTAGTTCCGCTGATTAAAGCAGCGATGAAGCACCCTGGTTTCGCTTTGATTAATGTGGTTTCCCCTTGTGTGACTTTTAATAATAATGTGGGCTCGACCAAATCCTATGATTATATCCGTGAGCATATAGAAGCTACCTCTACGTTTGATTTTGTGCCTGAAATGACAGAGATAAAAACAGATTATTCGGAAGGAGAAACCAAGCAAATCGCTATGCATGATGGGAGTTTGATTCAGCTGAATAAACTGACCAAAGACTGGGATCCTACCAATAGAAGTTCGGCGATGAATGCTATGCTAAATGCGAAAGAAAATAATGAATTCCTAACAGGCTTGATTTATATCAACCCAGAAAGTGTAGAGACCCATGAATTGATTCAGACGAGTAAGACTCCTCTTAATCAGCTTAGTCAATCAACATTATGCCCTGGCAATATGGCCTTGGCGGAAATTAATGCGGATTTGAGATAGGAAAATTATTTTTCGCGAAATAGTATTCTAGTTTTCACGTTGTCATTTAAATCGTAAAGTATGAGAAAGATTCAGTTTTTGTTTATTGGTGGTGGTTTGCTTCTTAGTTTTTTCTTGGTGCAGTGCGCGAAGGATAGTCCAGCTAATAATAATTCATCTGCTAGCTACCCGAATGTTCTAGCTGCTTTTGGTAGTAGTATAGATTTAAATAATTTAGTAGATTATGCAGGGCAATCTAAGCCAAGCTACATAGTAAAAGACAATACAGGTAGTAACGGAATCACGAATGCAAAGGCTACCTTGGGTCGGGTGCTTTTTTATGATAAGCGATTGAGCATAGATAGTACTGTAGCATGCGCTAGTTGTCATATTCAACAATTTGCTTTTTCTGATACCGCTATAGCTAGTAGAGGTGTAGCCAGTGGATTGACGGGTAGACATTCCATGCGGTTGGTTAATTCTCGATTTGCGGTAGAGACTAAATTTTTCTGGGACGAACGGGCTGCCACTTTGGAGGCTCAAACGACTAAGCCTATTCAAGATCATGCTGAGATGGGTTTTAGCGGACAGTCTGGTAGACCGGGGCTCAATGATTTATTGACTCGATTAAGTTCTCTTGGCTATTACAATGAGCTTT
Organism: Sphingobacteriales bacterium; assembly: GCA_021297855.1. Lineage (GTDB taxonomy): Bacteria > Bacteroidota > Bacteroidia > Chitinophagales > JADJOU01 > CHPMRC01. The sequence goes on from JAJTHM010000009.1 coordinate 1,794, forward strand.
TTCAGTTTGTATATGGAGATAAAGCAGTAACCGAAGCTAGATTGCAAGAATGCTTAGCGCAGTTTATTCGAAGTATTCAGTCATTCGACTCTAAATATGATGCAGGGAGAGCGCAGGTGACCAACGATAATGTGGATTTTCCGAACTTCACTGCTCAAGAGAATCAAGGCAAGAACCTATTTTTATCGCCACCAGTCTTTGATGCTACCAGCACTAGAACTAGTGGTGGAGCTGGCTGCAATGGCTGTCATGGTGCTCCAGAGTTCGACATTGCTCCTAATTCTGGCAATAATGGAATCATAGGGAGTCTAGCTGGTGGTCAAGACCAGACGAATACACGAGCCCCTTCCTTGAGAGATCTGGCTAATCAATCTGGCACGCCAAATGGACCAATGATGCATACTGGGGTCATTGCAACTCTTCAGGCGGCTATAGGTCATTACGGTACTATAAATGCCAATCCGAATAATACGAGATTGGATCCTAAATTAAAGCCAAATGGGATAGGTCAAAAATTAAATTTAAATGCACAAGAAGTGAATGCGCTGATAGCATTTCTTAAGACACTTACTGGTAAGAACATCTACACAGACCCTAAATGGGGTAATCCATTTAAATAAGGTGAGGTGAATGTGACTTTGGCGATTATAATTATTTCGGAACTACAATAGATGTCTTACCTGTTCTAGTATCTATTTTATTCATTATATATCCTGGAAGCCAACCAGCTTTATTATTCTTAATAAAACCAAATTTCTTGGTTCCATTCACGCGTTCAAATTTTTTCATAAGCCTCAGAAGGAGTCCACTACCGCCAATCAAACTAGTTTGGTTAAATACTTTCTGAACTTGATATTTTTGATCAATGTAGAGTTGACTATATTCTCCACCAGTTAGTTTATCAAAATTCTTGACCAATTGATTGTGAAATTTTTCTGTTTCACTAAAACTCAAGTCGATTATTTCTTCCTTAATCAAATCAGGTTTGGCTAGGGTAGCTGTAGCCCATGCTATGCCTCCAGAAAATAAAATTTTAAAATCGTAGTTTGTAATTCCACATTTATCGACTGCCATCAGTATGTCATTCTCACTGATTTGATTGAGTTTTTTAGCCAACAAGGTGCTGAAATCATCAATAGAGCATGGTGAGTCACAAACTTTCTCTACCACATTAGTTGTGGACTTGGTACCCCATGGTATATTAAAGACATTAAACACATTCGAGGAAATAAAATAACCCCCTTTTGTATTTCCACTTCCTATATCAATTATAATAGTAGTCATGTTTTCTGATGTGGGAATTATACTTTTGTGGGTAAAAATGGATTCCTCATATACGCTCACCACTTCTACTTCTCGCTCAGGATCTTTAAGAACGGATTTGATGGAGGCTATTAGAAGATCGATCTCATCAAGTTTTTTCTCTCTATGAGCCGTTTGATTTACCCCACTACTTATCGCCAAGAAAATATTTTTCGAGTTTACAGAATAGGTTTGATTAGCTATTATGTATAATCTGAGAACAGCAAGAACTGTAGCATCACTTGTAGTAGGGCTAAATTTTATAAAATCAGAATTGATAGTAGTATCATAAACGACTTTTTTAGATAATTCATTTGCAGGCAGCGATGGATTTAAAATGCACAATTTAACTCCTTTTGATCCTACTTCGATTCCAGCATAATAATCCTCTTTACTAGCTATAGCTTGGGTTTCTATTAGAACTAAACCTAATATAAGCAAGCATTTAATTGCTTTTTTCAAAATGATTTTTTTCTGCATTTTCATTTTTACATTTACCTTGTTTACAAAAATATACTAAGAGAAATAAAAATGTGAATAAAATGTCAATAGCGCTGAGGTGAGCCTAAATTGTATCCTGAAGATTTATAGTCTTAGTGCAGAGTAGAAATTTAATTTTACATCTAGTTTGAGAATATTTGTTTACTTTCGGCAGGTTTTAGTAAGATTTCGTATTCGTTATTTATAGATCAAATTTATTATAAGAATCAAGGATACAGTATGAAATCGGTCAACAATAAAAATAAATAGAACACATGAAAATAGGTGTAATAAAAGAAACTAAGGAATATGAAAAGCGTGTAGCCCTGACGCCAGACGTATGTAAAACATTGATAGGAAAAGGGTTTGAATGCCTAGTAGAAGATGGAGCGGGCACAGCATCTTTTCTCCCCAATCAGAGTTATTCTGATGCCGGTGCTACCATTACAGATAAGAAAACGATAAGCACTTCATGTGATATCGTTTTGAAAGTAAATCCTTTTACCAAGGAGGAGATTGACGGACTAGATAAAAAGGCTACTTGTATATCTCTTATGTATGCACAGACGCAGCCTGATATGATAGCAGCTATAGCAGCTAAAGGGTGCAGTGCATTTTCAGTAGATGCCATACCTCGTATATCACGGGCTCAGAAAATGGACGTATTGAGTTCACAGGCAAATTTAGCTGGATATAAATCAGTTATAATCGGCGCTTATCATTTAGGAAAAATATTTCCATTACTTATGACAGCAGCAGGTACTATCAAGCCAGCTAAGGTTGTCATCATGGGAGCGGGTGTAGCAGGTTTGCAAGCCATTGCTACTGCGAAGCGACTCGGCGCTATTGTTGAAGTTTCTGATATTCGACCTGAAACAAAGGAGCAAGTAGAATCACTCGGGGGAAGATTTATTGAAATGCCAAAAGATGATTCTGTCAAATTAGAGGGCGGTTATGTAAAAGGGGTATCGGATGATTTCTTGAAAAAACAACAAGAAGTTTTGAACAAGCATTTTTCTGAAGCGGATTTAGTGATTACGACCGCTTTAATTCCTGGTAGAAAAGCACCTGTATTGATTTCTGAAGAGCAAGTCTCCAAAATGAAAAATGGTGCAGTCATTTTAGATATGGCGGTAGAACAAGGCGGTAACTGCGCATGCAGTGAATATGGAAAGATTGTTGTCAAAAATGGCGTAACAATCGTCGGCGAGCCGAATATCCCTTCGATGCTTCCATTAAATGCTTCAGATCTTTTTGCTAAAAACGTACTTGACTTTATTACCCACCTAGCTACAAAAGATGGATTTAAATGGGAACTAGATGAAGAAATCACCAAAGGATCACTGATGGTGCATAATGGTAAGGTCGTTCATTCTTCTTTAGTTCAGGTTGCTAAATAAAATATTATAACCACAAAGAACACAAAGTTTTTTTCACATAGGTCACAAATAATATTCAACATTAAAAATTCATAATTCAACATTATTAATATGGAAATCTTTAGTTTTTTAGCCGAGCACATTGAGATGGTTTATATCGTCATTTTGTCGATATTTGTAGGAGTAGAATTAATCGAAAAAGTGCCCGCAGTCTTACATACGCCTCTGATGTCGGGAGCTAATGCTATCCATGGGGTAGTTATCGTCGGAGCGATTATAGTCATGCTTCATATCGATGTGAATAACACAGTTGGTATGGTGCTGGGATTTCTTGCTGTAATTTTAGGTACGCTGAATGTGGTCGGAGGTTTTGTTGTTACAGATAGAATGCTCGAAATGTTTGGCAAAAAGAAAAAGAAATAAATCAGAAAATAGTATAGAGATATGAGACTATAGACTTTTTAAAAATCTAGGTTTATGTCATATATCTCACATCTAAAAACTCACATATAATAATCTAATTAAAATGAATACACTCCTCATACTCTCTTATCTTATAGGCTCAGTCACATTCGTGGTAGGTCTAAAAATGCTTAGCCACCCAGATACGGCTCGAAAAGGGAATCTCGTAGCCGCTTTTGGTATGCTAATTGCTATTCTAGCTACCATATTTCTTTATGGACATCATGGGGATGATTATTCTACGAAGCTTCTCTGGATTTTCGGTGGTATAGCTATAGGTACAATTGCTGGATGGATAACTGCCATGCGAGTTGAAATGACGAAAATGCCTGAGCTAGTATGTTTGTTTAATGGAATGGGTGGTGCTTGTGCTGCCTTGATTGGCTTGATGGAATATGGTGCCAATGTCGGAAATACCATGAGTTTGGCGACCATAATAGCTGGTATGATTATTGGTTCTATTTCTTTTTCAGGTTCTATAGTGGCCTTCCTTAAATTGAATGGCACAATGAATAAGCCGATTCGTTTGCCATATTATAATATAATCAATTCGATTGTTATGGTAAGCGTCATTGCTATGGCTGTATGGGTAGTGATGACAGGTCAGCCAGAATCTATGGCATATGCCCTCTTCGGTTTAGCGGTAATCTATGGACTGCTTTTTGTCTTCCCTATCGGTGGAGCGGATATGCCCGTTGTTATTTCTTTGCTAAATTCATTTACAGGCTTAGCGGCCGCATTCGGAGGATTTCTATATGATAATCAAGTTATGCTAACAGGGGGTATCCTTGTGGGTTCGGCAGGAACTATTTTGACTTTAGCTATGTGTAAAGCGATGAATCGACCATTGTCCAATGTTATTTTTGGAGCATTTGGAGGTGGTGCAGCAGGTGGTGCAGGGCAAGATATTGAGGGTAGCATCAAGGATATTTCTATTTATGACACTGCTGTATTATGCAACTATGCCAATAAAGTAACAATAGTTCCAGGTTATGGCCTTGCAGTAGCTCAGGCACAGCACATCATTCACGAATTGGAAAAAACATTGGAGGCGAATGGCGTGGAAGTGAAATATGCTATTCACCCGGTGGCAGGTCGTATGCCAGGTCACATGAACGTGCTTTTAGCAGAATCTAATGTAGCCTATGAAAAATTAGTGGAGATGGATGATATCAATCCAGAATTTCCAAATACAGACGTGGTTATCGTCGTAGGTGCAAATGATGTGGTAAACCCAGCAGCGAAGACAGACCCATCCTCTCCTATTTTCGGTATGCCTATTTTAGATGTAGAACAGGCCAAGCACATCATAGTCAATAAGCGTTCGATGAATGCAGGTTATGCGGGCATCGACAACCACCTCTTTTACAATCCTAAAACATCTATGCTATTTGGTGATGCGAAGGATGTGCTGACTAAGTTGGTGGCGGAGTTGAAGGCGATGTAAGAAATAGTTTAAAGTAGAAAGGAAAAAGTTAAAAGTCTGAACAACTAATGTTTAGGTTTTTTGTTATTTTACATTAAGTCTTGTAATTATGAATCATTAAAATTATAGCTACTTGAGAAAGTGTAGCTTGTTAAAAAAATCCGTGTAAAATCTAAATATGAAACCAATTGAAGTAAAATTCAGTGTACAACTTATATATATTTTTTTGTTTTTTTTATATAGCTGTAATTTAATAGAAGAGCGAAACTTAGCAACTAATAAAACTGTTAGGACATCGTGCAATTGCGATAGTCTACAAAAAGAAGTGATCTATAATAGAAGTGTTAATGCATATTCAAGTATCATTACTAACAGTATCTATGATAAACCAGATGTAGTATCTGATATTTTTGTTTCGCAAAAGATTTGCTGAAGGAAATGCTTCAGCTTGCTTTAATTGTTATAGCGCATACAGTTATTATGTATTCGGCAATAATGAATAGTATCTTGAAGAAAATTTTTATATAAAGGATAGTTTTAATGATGTGTTACTATCTTATTAAGTCATTTGAGTTAGACTCTACAGTTGCCGATGCTATTGTTAAACATAGATTTAATAAAAAATTGCCTAAATCAGATAGCCTGTATCTACAAATCTCTAGACTTAAATAAATAAGATACGGGGAAGAAGATTAAATTTTCCTTTGCGAAACTTTGTGCCAACCTTTGTGGAACTTTGTGTTAAAGAAAAAATTAACAAGACACTTAGGTTACGAAATAGATAAAATACATTTAACTAGAGTTCTTTCAAAGTATAATAAAAATGCCGCAAAGAATTATTGAAGTCAAATATTTTATCCCTTTACTTTATTTAAAATAACTTAACTTAGCCTAAGTTTAAGAATTAAAATCATGAGCTAATTTTATTATGAACCAAGAAGATATCACAGACATTAAAACAAGAGCTTATCAGCAGATAGGGAAATTATTTTTTGCAGTAGCTTTTGCAGATAGAAAGATACATGCGAATGAAGTGAAGCAACTACAAGATACCTATCGAAAAGCTTGGCTGCACCAAGACCATTCATCGGACGAGTACGGCGAAGAGGCTACCCATCAAATAGAAATTGTATTTGATTATTTGGTGGAGGAGCATGACGAAATCAATAGTTTTGAAATCCTAGAAGAGTTCGATGAATTTAAATCTGCTCATCCTAGTTTTTTTACTAAGGCACTCAACAAGAGAATCATGGACTCGGCTATAGCGATTGCAGATTCTTATGCAGGGGTCAATAAGTCAGAAATGGTCACTATCTCAAAGATAAGTGAGATTCTGAAGGATTAATCTAGCCAATTTTACAACAGCGCTCGAGATTTCGTTGTTGAATTATGAAAATTCAAGCAATTTTGCTTTTTTGTAGCATTTTATTTTCATGCAAGAGGTCTTCGCATTTTGATTATGAAAAAAATGTCTGTCGTGTGAAGTGTCAACCAAAATTTATCTTCTGTGAATTCAGTATCTCTGTGAGATTTAAAAGATACAACTCTCCGTCCTTTGGGTCTTTGCGGTTAAATTATAATTAGTCCACAAAAAAGCCCATTCTTTCGAACGGGCTTATTAACCAAAAACTTAAAATACAGTTATGAAATTCTATTTCTCTACTGATCTTTTTTCTTTAATTCTCATCGCCTTACCTTTCAGCTCTCTGATATAGTATATTTTTGATCTTCTAACGCTACCAGATTTATTGAGCTCAATTTTTTCAATCATAGGAGAGTTTAATGGGAATACACGCTCTACGCCTACGCCATTGCTTAATTTTCTAACACAAAATGTCTGAGTGAGGCCAGTGCCACATTTATAGATGACATCGCCTCTATATATCTGGATTCTTTCCTTATTTCCTTCAATAATTTTATAGTGAACGTTGATGTTATCACCTATGTTGAATTCTGGATTTTCCTTTTTTGGGATTAATATTTCCTTAATCTCTGCTATTATATTACTCATGACTTTTTCTTAAAAAATTGGACTGCAAAGATAAATAGAATTTTTTATAAAGCGACTGAATTTTTATACTTACTCCCTCAACTATTGAGAATCAGTACAGAATGATTCTTTCCTAGGGTATTTTTAACTTTAGTATATTTGCCATTACATCTTATTAACTCTTGAAAATCCTGGTTTTATGCAAAAAAGTGCCCTTCCCACCCACAGATGGGGAGAGCATTGTTATCATGAATGATATACGCGTATTGAAAGAACTAGGCCATGAAGTATTCCTTTTTTGTCTCAATACGAAAAAGCATTGGGTAGATACTCTCCACTATGAAAAAGAGAAGTATTGGAATGGATTCCAATCTGAGGAAATAAACACCAATAGCATATCGAGTTTGGTAAGCGCCTTGTTTAGCTCCTATCCGCTGCAAATAGCGAGATTTTATTCTAAAGAAATAGATAATTCAATCCATGAACTGGTGGATGGCCATAAATTAGATTGTGTTATATATCAAGGACTTGCCACTACGCAGTACCTTAGAAATAACCAAATAAGAAAAATTTATCGCGCGCATAATTTGGAGTATAGGATATGGGAAAATTTGCAACCTGGCGCCAATATATTGAAGAAACTATTTTATACCAGTATGTCAGCATCTTTATTTAAGTATGAAGGTGAGTCTTTATCTTTTCTATCGGCTATCGTTACGCTATCTACAGAGGAGTGTACTGCCTATAGAAAACGCTACTCTGCGCAAACTATTGCCAGCATTCCAATTTCGATAGACAGATTAATTAGACAAACGTATTCCTCAAACAAGAAGGGGTTATTGTTTATTGGCAGTCTTGATTGGCAGCCAAATAGAGAGGGTCTAGATTGGTTTTTGAGCGAGGTTTATCCCTCCATAAGTCATATACCGCTGACTATCGCAGGTAAGGGAAACTATAAATGTGATTTGACAAATGTAAACATTATATCAAATTATGAAAGTACGGACGACTTATTAGCAAGTCATCGACTGATGATTGTTCCGCTCTTATCAGGAGCTGGAATCCGAATAAAAATACTCGAAGGAATGAAATTTGGCATGCCCATGATTTCTACTTCTATGGGTGCAGAGGGCATCGAGAGTGAGCAAGAATCCTTGTTGATAGAAAATTCTGCTCAAAATTGGGTGAAACAAATTCAAGAAATTTACAATCAAAGCAATAGACTAGAAGGGTTATCCGAAAGATTAAAATCGTCCTACGATATATATTATTCCGATGAGGTCATTTCCTCAAAGTGGAAGACCTTTCTCGCTCATGTGTTGGCATAAAAAAACCCGCTTCATCGAAGCGGGTTTTTTGTTTTAGGTAATAAACTAGTATAAAATTACTTCACACCAAACGTATGAAGAACTTTAAATAAAGCGACTCTTCCGATAGCGGAAGTTAATGGGAAGAACTGATGTCTGTGGTCAAATACGTTATTCACAGTCAAGGAGAATACCGTATTCTGCGAAGACTTCAATCTATAGGATAAACCTAAATCTACCATATTCATTGCATTGACTCTTCCTATATATACGGCTGAGTTTGCATCAAACTTATCCATCCATCTCCATCCTACACGTGCAGAAAGGTTATTGTCGAATGGCATTTTATAGTCTAGACTTAGAGCAGATTTATATTGAGGGGCATTTAAGCTCACAAATCCACCCGCGGCGCCTTCGAGAGGTATTCTATCCTTATTAACAAAGGAAAACGCACCTTCTATGTTTAATAACTTAGAAGCCATATAGCTAAAATTTAAGTCAGCACCTGCTACATCCACTGTACCTAGGTTTAAATAGGTAAGTATGATATCTCTTTGCGTATTTGTATTGTCTGGTGCTATTACACCACCTGCCAAGGTTCCTAATTGACCTATTAATGTAGCATATCCTGTTACTAATTCAGCATTTGTAGGATTTGTTTTCCCTGTCAATAAGGCTAGTAGTTGGGCTCTGCTTGATGCCGGCATGGGAGTTAGTAGTACATTTGAAACCATTTGAGCTTGTACAGCAGGATTCGCAAAATATACCGGGTTAAACTGTGTATTAAAGGTAGACATAGTCAATGGGGAAGAAAAGTTTTCAATTCGAGTGTAGTATAAGTCTATACCTACGGACAACTTATCCATTACAAAACCTTTATAACCAGCTTCAAAAGTTTGGGTTACAGTACTCTTAACTGATTCTTTATTTGAAATACCATTGACATCCATTACAGTATTATTTACTAGATCTTTCAGTTGAACATCAGGATTGATTCCATTAAAGAGCAAACTAACTGTAGAAGGGATAGCGGCAGCTGGCAATTTGCCTGTTAAAGAAGATGTTAGAGCAGCCATAGCGCTTGATCTCGCGACATTGCCAGCTAAGAACTGATTGTAAGGCATGTTTGTTATGCCATCAGCCAAAGTTATCATTGGAGAACTAGCTCCACCAAAGGTTCCCATATCATATCGGATTCCACTAGCATTACCAAATGCTCGTACATTCTGTCTTGTAGGCAGTAATCCGTTATTGACATCAAGGAAAAAGTTAAGTGCAGTTGGTGCAGAGAAGGCTCTGTTGTAAGTTAATCTGAATGTATGATTGTCTTTTGGCTTATAAACTAAGGCAGCTCTTGGAGAGAACATCGTCTCATTAATGGCGTCTTGATAGTCCACACGAAATGCTCCAGTGAATGACCATTGCTTGTTAAATTTATAATCACCTTGTAAATATCCACCATATTGATTTATGTCAGCAATGCCATCGAATCTACCATATACGTTCCCCGAAGGTCTTGTCATGAATAAATCTGCACCATAAACTAAGTTTAATTTCTTATTAGCTAATTGACTGGAATGCTGAATTTGAGCAGAATGCAATTCAGACGTTTCCTTTAAGTAGGTAAATGTCGATTGAGCAGGATTTTGAGGAATTAAAAACGTATTGCCAGAATTTGTCATATTGACAAAGTATTGTGCATAGAATCGATCTTTCTTAAATTGAGCTTGGAAATAGTTTGAAGTCCAACCAACAGCCTGAGCACCACCAAGTCCAGTCAATTCCACATTCGTATTATTAGCGTAGCCTGTAGAGAAGTTAAATTCAGTATTGACTGCTGGTCTCCAATCTATTCTAGCATCTCCCGCGAGTTTTCTTATTCTAAAATCTCTATTGAAAGTGATAGGAGCTGATCCATCAGATGCCCATGGAGTACCTGCTGCTTGATTGCCAAATCGCACATTTTTGCCATTTGGCTCCCTTGCGTCAAAGAAAGCAAAATCAGAACCAGACATATAGTTCCCTGAAACTTTTATGCCGAGTGTCTTAGATAATTTTCCAGCGATTCTTATTTCAGGATTGAATATTCCAAGATTTTCTAAGTTATTGTTTGCTTTGAAGCCAAAAGCTGCATTATCATCATCTCCAGCTCTGACACCAGCCGTAACCCCAAGAGTAACCTCCATTCTGTTCTCCATATCAAGTGGAGACTTTGTATATACAGCCATAACACCATTCGCTGCGAATGGACCATATAACGCTGAAGCTGGACCTCTTACCAACTCCATGGAGCGGATGTCTGTATTCGCAGTTGGAACCAATTGGAATGCATTCACTCTTAATGATGGCACACTTGCTATTCTATTATCTACCATGTAAAGAGTGGCTCCTGAGAAGATATTATTAAAGCCTCTTATAACCATGTTGTTTGATACCAGACCTGTAGGCATAGCATCTACAGCAGCTATTCTCCGCACATTATCTATTACAGATAGTGCTGTATTTTGCTGAATTCTCGCCTCAGATAAAATGGATACCGAAGCAGGTGCATTAAGGATTTTTTCTGATTTTTTCGAAGCAGATACGACCACTTCATTGAGTTGTTTAGTGTTAGATCCAATAGAAGGACTAAAATTGACAGCACTTTCAGTGCCATCTACAGCCGTCTCTGTTGACCCATATCCTACAGATCTCACCATCACTGTAGCGGGCAATCTATTGGCAGGAATTGTGATAGAATAAGTTCCATCAGATTTAGTTTTTACAGCATTGGTCGTCCCTTTTTCCATGACGAGTGCTCCTGAAATTGCATTTCCATTTGCATCACTGACGTTACCAGATACTGTTACATCTTGAGCTAGAGCCACCATAGAAATTGAGGCCGTTGCTAAAAAAGAAAGTAATTTTTTTAACATAATTATTAGATTTAGTTAAGCAAATATAATGTTAATTAATAATTAACAATGAATAATTTATTGTAAATACATTTGGATATATATTTCGTTCACCTAATACTAAAACAGTATATAATGATCTTTCAGATAGACAATTTAAAGTTTGAGCTATCCTCTCCGTTTGATATTTCTATCGGCATGCACAGTGGATTCGGACAAGTCAATGCGTGGTATGCACCACCATTTCGAATCTCGCCAGTAAAAATGGAAGGCTTTGTTGGTTCGACAAAATTAGGCGGCTCTGTTAACTTTATGAATTTTCAATGCAATCCGCATGGAAATGGAACCCATACAGAGTGCCTCGGCCACATAACTAAAGAAGATTACTTTGTCAATGAGTGTGTTAAAGAATATTTCTATCTGGCAGAAGTGATTTCAGTTTACCCAACTCTATTAGAGAATGGAGATAAGATAATAGACGCAAAGCATATTGAGGCCATGGTATCTCATCAGGGCACTGCTAGAGGCATAGTTATCCGCACTTTGCCCAATGATGGGGAAAAAATGGCAAGGCAATACACGGAGACCAACCCTCCATATATAACCACAGAGGCTATGCAGCTTATTGTAGATTATGGATTTGACCACCTTATGATTGATACCCCCAGTGTAGATAGAGAAAAGGATGAGGGAAAACTCGCTTGCCATCATATTTTTTGGAATTACCCTAACCATCCTCAAACGCATCGATCTATCACAGAACTCATCTACGTGCCAGATTCGGTGAAAGATGGTCTATACCTCCTCCAAAATCAAATAGTCAATATCAGAATGGATGCAGTACCGAGCAGACCTTTATTATATAAGCCTTTATAGACACAAAAAAACCAGCCCGAGGGCTGGTTCATTCAAAAAACTTTATATATAACTCAGTATACTATTAAAATTTTGTGATGGGGGGACTAGGCTACTCTTTTTACATTGACGGCGTTAAGTCCTTTTTTTCCTTGTTGAACTTCAAAAGTTACTTCATCTTTTTCCTGAATCTCGTGAACAAGACCAGAAACGTGAACAAAATACTCTTCGTTGGTTTCAACATCTTTAATAAAACCAAATCCTTTGGTTGAATTAAAGAATTTTACGATTCCTTTTTTCATTGTTGTAATTTAAAATAAAGCGCAAAACTAAGCTTTTCTATTTTAAATCAACATTAAATCAATAAATTATACAAAAAACTGTTCCTTTAACTTCACATCTCTATGAAATGATTGTCTGATATGGGGTAGAAAATTATAACCGGAATGTAGGGGAAGGTTCAGTAAAACTAAGGCTTGTATCAATCAATTAAATCCTTTGAACTAAATGCTAGAGGCAGCAAAGTATCTATTCCATGGAATGCATATACCTGAGAGTTCCCTACGAGCAGATAATCAAATTTTTTATTCATTCTTGTCTCATATTCCTTGAATGACTGACGACAGAATCCACAAGGGGAAGCAGGTGTTTCTAGCGGAACATGAATAGCCACTTTGTCAATTTTTATATTTGGATGCTGGGTGGCTACAGCAGCCAAGGTAGAACCTTCGGCGCATAAACACATGGGGTAGGAAGCATTTTCTTGATTTGCACCTAAGACTATTATCTGATTTTCCAAACTAATAGCACAGCCCACCTTAAATTTGGAATATGGAGCGTGAGACAGATTTAATGCCTCTTTGCTTGCTTGAGCGAGCTTTTTGTCTTCGGAATTCAATTCATCAAAACTAAGCTGGGTGAGCTCTGTACGTATTTCTAATTTATTCAAGAGAATATGTTTGTCACAAATAAATGAAAAAATCCTCTAATAATCTTTAAAAAATTGGTCTGATGTAAGAAAATAGGTGATTTTTGTTGAGCTGAATATAAACATTTGAGCCAATAATGAAGATTTCCATTTTAGTCCTTTTTTGTATTCTCGCATTTGAATCCCTGCTCTATTCACAAAAGGGTATAGAAATACAAATTAGTAGTAAAAAAGTCGAGGCAGGTGAGCCTTTAATGGTGACCTACTCCCTTTCTAATTATAACGAAAGAGATTTAGTGAGAAAAGGTTTTAATCCCTTCGAACTGATAGGGGGTCCTTTGGTGTCCAGAAGTATGAATACTAGTTACATTAATGGAAATATGTCAAGTTCGCAAACGAATTCATATGTAATTTATCTTGTTTGCAAAAAATTAGGCAAGCAATTGGTGCCAAAACAGACTTTTCAGCTTGCTGATGGAAGTCTTATTGAAACGCAAGCTATAGAAATTGAGGTAGTGAAGCCAGGAATATTGCCAAAACCGCCTCCACAGCAAAGACAGCCAGATCCATTCGATCCTTTTGCAGCGTTTAATGATCCATACGATCCTTTCGCTGGACCTCCTATAGGCAGGCAACCACAGCAGCAGAGCCAAGGCGGAGTATATAGAGAGGAAAAGGATATCAATTTGTCCAAGGATATATTCGCACGTATTCATGTAAATAAAAGTAAAGTGTACGTAGGGGAGCCAGTAAGCGCCAGTATAAAAATTTATACTTCATTAAACAGTAAAGGATTTGAAGCTGAGAAAGTACCTAACTTTAATGGTTTTTGGACCCAAGACATACCGTTGCCAGAAAAGCTGGAAATGAAACGCGAAGTCATCAATGGAAAAGAATTTGTCGCTGTGGAGATAAAGAAAATTTTACTCTTTCCTACGAAAGCTGGCACTTTAGAAATTACGCCTTTAAAAATGAAAACCATAGCTTTGGTTCCGATCATGCGACAGCGGCAAGGGAATAACCGTCAACCGCGCGATCTGATGGAGGCCATCCTGATGTCTATGGGGATGACAATGAATACTATGGGAGTCGAATTTAAAGAGATTCCTTATTCTTTTTCATCTGGTACAGAGAAAATCACCGTTATGCCCTTACCTGAGAATGCCCCCGCTTCTTTCACTGGGGGTGTTGGTAAGTTCTCATTTAACGCATATGCTGATAAAAAAGCATTGAAAACAGATGAGGCACTAAATTACAAAGTAGAGCTTACAGGTTCAGGTAATATGCCTTTAATAGAGCCTCCTAAAAATATTTGGGATGAAGATATTGAAGTATATGACCCTATTCTGAAAGAAAACTACAATGTCCAGCCAAGCTTTAGCGGAACTAAGACATGGAATTATGTGGCGATTCCCCATGCACCAGGAAGCTACACTACGCCTAATATTGAGTTTTCGTATTTTGATTTAGTACAGAAAAAATATGTAACCCTTACTGCGCCGTCCACAAACCTTACCATTGTAGGTAAACCTACCAAAGATAAGGAGAAAGGAAAAAAATATGGCGAGTTCAATTATGCCAAACAAAAAATTAGGGAGTCCAAAGTATATGCAACTTCATCGAATTTATCGAATGGCATTTTTTATGGATTGGGCTTGTTGCCACTTGCGATAGCCTTTGGTATAGGTTTATTGCCGAAATACGAGAAAGCCGAAGACAGGTTTATATCTGGAAAGAAAATTTCTGAAAGAGTCATCCAACAGATGAAACAAGCAGAGGTTTATCTCAATGAAAATAATAAAGAAGCATTTTATCAGGAGCTGACCAGGACATACTGGAATTATTTAAGTCATAAATTTAGACTGGAGACCTCGGATTTAACTAGGAGCAATATAGCCGAAAAGCTAAGAGAAAAGGATGTGAGCAATGAACTTATCACCAAAATGATCAATCTGATAGACAATAGTGAAATGGGCTTATATACTTCTTATGGCTCACAAGCTATGCGAGAAATTTACGAAAATAGTCTAGTTATTCTCAATGATATTGATAGACAAATAGTTTAAGTATGCGGTATTACATTTTAATAGCTTGGTTTTTTGGCTCTAATATGATGCAGGCTCAGTTTGCTTCAAAAGCCTTGAAAGCATATGAGAGTGGGGACTATGCAAATTCTATTTTATTCTGGGATCAAGAATTGAAATCGGATAAATGCAACAAAGAACAAGCCTATTTTTTGCTGGGGAATGCCCATTTTAAGAATAAAAATTATGCTTACGCAATAGCTAATTATGAAAAGTCTCTGAGAGAAAATTATAACCAAGAGGATGTGAAGTTTAATATTAAAGTAGTCAGAGCTAAACTAGGATTGGATACAGAGAATAAAATTCTTTTTACCAATGATATTTTGCGGAAAATTTGTTTTTTCTTCTCTGAATTCACCCTAAAGTTATTCGTTGTTTTCCTATCCATGATACTAGTAGCATACAGTATATTTCGATATTTCAAAGGAGATATTAAATTGGGTTTTCTCAGACATTATCTTTTTGCACTCACATTTATCTTAGCTATTTTATTTTTCTTGCAGCAATACTTTAAAAGTCAGTCAGGCCCTGCGGTCATATCAATAGAGTCGACTGGATTTGAAAATATTAATTTGAAAGGAGAATCCAAAACTTTGCGAGAGGGCGAGATTGTGCAAATCCTAGATGAAGTAGGCGAGACGATTCAAGTAGAAACCGAAGCAAATAAAATTTATTGGATTCAAAAATCCAATGTTATTTACATATAATATTTTGATTTCAGATAATGAATTAAAGCGCTTTTTGAGAATATTAACTATTCGAAAGTTGGGAAATTTTTTTCTATGCTATTTTTCTTACTACCTATCCTTAGTTGTCAAAAATCCTATAGTTCTTCATCGTCCATTTACGCTTAGTTTCGAGCCTACGACGAAGTGCAACCTCTCCTGTCCTGAGTGTCCCAGCGGACTGAAGAGTTTTACTCGAGAGACTGGAAATGCTGCACTGAAAGATTATGAAACTATATTGAAGAAGGTAAAAAAGGATTTGATATTTCTCTACCTCTATTTTCAGGGAGAGCCTTTTATTCATAAAGATTTCACAGAAATGATTCGCTTAGCCAAGAAGCATAGGCTCTATACCATCACCAGCACCAATGCCCATTACCTGACTCCAACCAAGTGTGAAGAGACGATTCTGAGCGGTTTGGATCGAATATTAATTTCTATAGATGGCAGTACGCAAGATGTTTATGAAAAGTATCGCAAAGATGGAACACTTTTAAAAGTGATTGAAGGAACGAAGAATTTGGTCGCTGCAAGAAGTCGTTTATCGAAATCAAATCCAGAAATCATTTTTCAAATGCTGGTAGTAAAGCCGAATGAACATCAAATAGACGAAGTCTATCAACTAGCCAACGAACTAGGTGTGGACAAAGTCGTTTTGAAAACAGCACAAATCTATGACTTCGAAAATGGGAGTGAATTGATACCTAGTATTGACAAGTATTCGAGATATAAAAAAACGGCTCAAGGAAAATGGATAATCAAAAACGACTTGAAGAATCAATGCTGGAAGCTCTGGCACTCTGCTGTCTCTACTTGGGATGGACATCTCATTCCCTGCTGTTTTGACAAAGATGCCAAATATAAAATGGGAAACCTACTTGAACAAGATTTAGATACTATCTGGCATAGTGATGCATACTTAAATTTTAGAACTTCGATTCTTAAATCTCGAAAAGAAATCGATATCTGTAAGAACTGTAGCGAAGGAACAAAGGTGTGGGAGACGGTTTAAGTTTTCTGTAATCTCTATGAGTTAGTTATTAACTTTGTCTTCAATGAAAAAACTAACTGATATCTATTTTGATTCGTATTCCTCGACCCTTAGTGTGAATCTAAGCAAGGAATTAAATGAGCTATCAGAAAGGGAATGGACGAGTAAAAATTTTATTTTTGCTACGGCGGTCTCTGTTATGTCTTCGTCAAGGATTGAAGGAGAAACATTAGAAGTAGATAGCTATGTTAAGTATAAAATGCTAGATGTAGAGTACCTGCCAAATCTTACTGAAAAGCCAAATGATTTGTATATGGCCTACGAATTCGCAAGAGACAATAAACTAACAGTAAATAATTTTTCAAAAGCGCATTCCATAGCTACAGAGCATTTATTAGCTGCGTCCCAAAGAGGGGTAGTGAGAAAAGGCAATATGCTGGTGATGGAACAAAAAACGAATCGCGTGCAGTATGAAGCGGCCAATAGTTTTATTGTACAAAGTGAATACGAATCTTTTTGGCAAGAACTCTCCGAACTTATAGAACAAGAGTTGAGTATCGAAGAAGTTTTTTATTATGCTTCTTTGATTCATCTTGTTTTTGTAAATATACATCCCTTCAATGATGGAAATGGAAGAACAGCTCGGTTATTGGAGAAATGGTTTTTAGCTTCTAAACTAGGAAATAAAGCCTGGTTTATTCCAAGTGAAAACTATTACTATCAAAATTTAAGCGATTACTATGCTAACCTAGCGCGGGTGGGATTGTTTTATGATGACTTGGATTATGAGAAGGGGTTGTCGTTTTTGTTGATGCTGCCAAATGCATTTTATATCAATAAGTCAAATGATTAAACATAAATGAAAAGTTTATTAATAAAATTAATCTTGCCATTAACCATAATTAGTTTTACATTATTTACTAAATGGTGGTATGCTCTACCTGTTGACGCACCAGATACTATCTACATTGGGTTCCCTTTGATTTTTCAAGGCCCAGGATGGCATACATCTATGTCATTACAAATTTTTTGGTTAGAATTTATTGTGGACTTTATAGTTTATTTTTTGTTTTTATTTTTTATGTTATTTATAGTAAAGCATTTTTTTTCAATATTGTCAATTCCAAAAATTCTTACAGTAATACTTTGGGGCATTTCTAGCAGCATAATTGCTATTGCGCTTTTACAATGTATGATTGCTGATAATGCCTATCATTTAAAAAGACCATATGATGTAAAAATACTAGAAACTGGATACTCTTTTATATGGCAAGACATTGAACGCCCCGATTATTATAAATATTTTCCTGAAGAAAAGAAAAACTAAGACTCTTAATCCTCCCAATAAACCCTCTGCACTCGATTCGAAATGGAAGTGAGGATTTCATAGGAAATAGTATTCGCTTTGGCGGCTAAGTCAGCGGCGGAGATATGGGCACCTATGAGTTCTACTTCATCGCCTTCTTCTATATTTTTGCAGTCCGTAATGTCTATCATGATCATATCCATACACACATTGCCAATAGTAGGTGCATACTGTCCTTTGATATAGACTTGTGCCAGCCCGTTTCCAAAATTTCTAAAATAACCATCGGCATAACCTAGATTAATAATCCCTATTCTAGTGTCTCGCGATGTCTGGCCTTTTCGAGAATAGCCCACCGTATCTCCAGCAGAAACTGTTTTTATCTGAGCGATTCGAGAGAGGAGAGAAATCGTATTTTGCAATTGTGGTTGAACTACTCCAGTGCTATCAAATCCAAACAAACCGATACCCAGGCGAACCATATCCATCTGATGGGCACTATGTTTAATGATGCCTCCTGTGTTGAGCACATGACGTTTGATTTTATAACCGAGTGCTTTTTCGATATGATCGGCTAGTGAAGAAAATTTAGAAATTTGTTCTTCTGTAAAAGCATCCAAAATCGATTCATCGCTTGCTGCAAGATGCGTCATCAAGTACTTAACTTGAATATGAGAATTCGCTTTGAGCAAGGCTATGACTTCATTCATTTCTTCTTTGGTAATACCTAATCGGTGCATTCCTGTTTCCAGTTTCAGATGAATAGATATCGAAGGGTTGTTGAGCGTGTTTAACTCATCAATCAATTTTTTCAAAATCCCTAGACTATAAATCTCAGGCTCTAGGTGATGCTCCAATAATTTCGGTAAAGCTTCTATTTCAGGATTGAGAACCAAAATAGGTTTTTGTATGCCTACATTTCTGAGTTCTATTCCTTCATCCGTATAGGCGACTGCATAATAATCGACGCGCTCGCCTTCCAATTGTTTGGCTAATTCTATACTGCCTAGCCCATATCCAGAGGCTTTGAGCATGAGCATGATTTTTGTTTCTGGTTTCAGCAATTTTGTAAACACACGTAAATTATTTTTCAGTGCATTGAGATGTACTTTCAGATACGTCGTATGCGTTTTTTTTCGATAGAGCTGAACAATCTTTTCTAATTGAAATCTCCTCGCTCCTTTGATGAGCAGAGTATGTTGTTTAAACTGCGAGGCGTCTTGATACTTTATAAAATCTTCTGATGACGTGTAGAACGAAATTTTTTCAGTTCGCAGTTTTTTAAACAAGTTGGCAGCATCGATAAAAGATTGACCAATCAAAACGAGGTGTGATATGTCTTTGTCTTTTAAAATTTCGCAAATTTTTTGCTGTGAGGCTTCACCACTTTGTTGTATCTCTGAGAGGATAATTGATTTTTTAGTTTGCGGTGCTTGCGCAAATAAATATTGTACTGCTATCATCAACGAATCTAAATCGGCATTATAGGTATCGTTGATAATAGTCATATCTTGTATTCCTTCGATCAATTCCAGTCTCATCTCTATGCCAGAAAGAATAGAGAGCTTAGAAGAATATTTTTCTAAATCATATCCTAGAACTAGAATGGTCAGTACACAGTGAACTAAATTTTCAAGATAAGAAGTCTCTGTTTGAATTAAACTAATTTGATATTCGTTTCCTTTAAATTTTAATTGTAGTTTCCTATTTTTCGTATCTAACTGAATGTGTGCATCCGCTCCCTCTTTCTGGGACCATTGAATAAGTTTTAAATTAGGATTAAAAGTTTGTAGTTGAGAAAAGGATGTTTTATACGTTTCTATCAGCTCCTTACGAACAATCAAAAATTTTGAATGGACGAAAAGTTTTAATTTCTCAGCAACTTTTTCTTCCAAATTTTGAAAATTAATTTGATGGGCATCACCTATATTGGTCAATATACCTATAGTTGGAGCAATTATTTTCTCTAGCTTTTCCATTTCATTTGGCTTGGAAATGCCTGCTTCAAATATACCTAAATCATTTTTTTCATCTAATCCCCAGACAGATAATGGAACACCGATTTGTGAATTGTAACTCTTCGGATTTTTACAAATTGAATAGTTGGATGATAGTAATTGAAACAACCACTCTTTGATGATGGTTTTTCCATTAGAGCCCGTGATGCCGATTACTGGAAATGAGTATTCTTTCCTCTTAAATGCAACTATAGATTGCCATGCAGAAAGAGTATTAGAAACAAAGAAGAACTGAGCTTTCAAAGGAGCACATTTATTGCGATATTTTTCATCTACAATAAAATGTCCAACGCCTCTTTCTATTAAATCAGGAATAAAATTAGCCCCCGCAGATTTAGCTCCATCCAAGGCGACAAACAAAGTTGTTTTGGGAAAGACAATATTGCGACTATCGATTTCTATGCGCTCAATAACTTGTATAGGAATATTTCCAGCCAAACTAAGGTTTAAAATATTTGCTATCTCGTGATTAGTGGTCTGCATATTGTAGATACAAATTTAGGGTTTTAATACGAACCTGTGCTGATTATTCGTCAGCATTCTCGGATAAAGAATAAATAATTTCACCGCAAAGGCGCAAAGGACGCAAAGCCTTTTTAAATCATCTCATCGTCATATCTTCACATTATCACATCAACTACTCATGATGATAAGGCAAATGATGCAAAATAGCAAAGCCTCTATATAGCTGCTCTAGAAATATCAAGCGAATCATTTGATGCGAGAAGGTCATCGAAGCGAGTGAAATTTTTTCATTGGCGCGCTGATAGATGGATTCATCAAAACCGAAAGAACCACCTACGACAAAAACTAATCGCTTGACACCGCTCAATTGTTTTTTATTGATAAATTCTGAAAAGTCATAGCTGGACTTGAATGTCTTGCCTCGCTCGTCCAATAAAATGACAATATCTGAATCTTCTAAATGCTGAAGTAAAAGTTCGGCATCTATTTTCTTAGAAAGGTCCGGCAGTTCACTCTTTTTTTTCGGCACTAATTCCTGCCATTCAAAATCGCAAAAATGTTTTATTTTATGGTGAAAAAATGCAATGCCTTCTTTTATAAAATCAGGGTTGGATTTGCCGATAGAGAGGACTTTGATTTTCATTTGTCAAATTTCCTCAAATATATTTCGAATATTGGGTGTGAATGCTAAAAAAAGTCTAACTTTGCCATTAGATGAAGTTTTTGATTAGTTTCATTTTATTTATTTATGTCTTTGTTTCAACCCCTTTGTTGGAGTTGGTCAAGTTGCCTCAGCTATACACTCACTATATAGAACATAAAAAAGAGAACCATCAGTTGTCCTTCGCAGGGTTTCTATGCCTGCACTATGGGGATGAGGCTCACGCAGAAAATCATCATAACGGTTTGCCTTTCAAATCTTGCAATTATATCTATGTTCTCATTCTCGAAATGCCTGCAAATGTAATTGCAGTGAAATGGCAGGAGATTCAAAAAAAGATCTATACGCCCCTGTGCTATATTTACGAATCCCGATACATTTTTCAGTATCTCGATGCCATTTGGCAGCCGCCAAGGTAGTTTAGCCATTTTATTTTGTATCAAAAACATTGATACCTTTCCCTTATTTTTTTAATAGTTAAATTCATTCATATGAATAATGCACATTATCATTTAGTGGTCAACCACTTACCTATCATTACACCTCTTTTAGGAGCTTTGATCCTTTTAGGAGGAATCATCTTAAAAAACAATACAGTAAGAAAGACTGCGTTGCTTGTTTTTATTTTTGGGTCTTTTACAGCTTTTCTAGCTATGTACACCGGCGAAGGTGCGGAAGAAGTCGTAGAAAAAATCCAAGGAGTCAGTGAAGATTTGATTAAAAATCATGAAGAACTTGCGGAGAGATTTGCACTTGCCAATTACTTTCTAGGTTTGGTGTCTCTTATCGGATTATGGATAGGTTGGAAAAAAGAATCTTTTTTTAATTCAATTTCTATTTTAGTTTTAGTCATTTCATTCGTCGTTCTCTTTCTCGCAAAGCAAACGGGGACTAGCGGCGGAGAAATTATGCATTCAGAAATAAGAGCCGATTTTTCTCCTCAAATGAATCCAGCAGAAGGAGAAGAAGATTGATTTCAATTTACCATAATTATGCTACACAAAATAATTGATTTTTCAGTAAAGAACAAGTTGATCGTTGCCCTGATGGTGGCGGCGATGGCGCTTTATGGAATTTATGAGACGACAAGGCTCCCTATAGATGCCGTGCCAGATATCACCAATAATCAAGTGCAAGTCATTACCCAAGCTCCTTCCTATGGGGCATTGGATATAGAGCGATTGGTGACTTTTCCTGTAGAGCAGAGTTGCACAAATATTCAGGGATTGAAGGAAATTCGAAGTTTTTCTCGATTTGGATTGTCCCTGGTCACGATCGTCTTTGAGGACAATGTGGATGTTTATTGGGCGCGACAGCAGGTGTCAGAGCGACTGACCAACGCAAAAAATGTTATACCCGATTATATTGGAGTCCCAGAGCTAGGGCCAATTTCGACAGGATTGGGTGAAATTTATCAATATGTAATCAGACCTAAAAAGGGATACGAACATAAATATGATATCACAGAATTGCGGACGATTCAAGATTGGATGGTTCGTCGGCAGCTACTCGGCGTCAAAGGTATCGCTGAAGTAAGCAGCTTTGGAGGGAAATTGAAACAATATCAAATCTCGATCATACCCGAAAAACTTCAAGCACTAAATTTATCGATAGAGGAAGTGTTTTCTGCCCTCGAGCGAAACAATCAGAATACTGGAGGCGGTTATATTGAGAAGGGTCCCAATGTGATTTTTATCCGCAGTGAAGGCCTCGTAAAGAATACGCAAGATATTGAAAATATAGCAATCGCCCGAAAAGATGGTTCACAAATAATGATTCGCGATATAGCCGAAGTCAAAATAGGCAGTGCGACTCGCTATGGCGCCATGTGCTACAACGATGAAGGGGAAGTCTCAGGTGCTATCGTTATGATGCTCAAAGGAGCCAATAGCAGTGAGGTTATCGATCTCATAAAGAAGAAAGTAGAACTCATTCAGAAAACACTTCCAGAAGGTGTCTTGATTGAGCCTTTTCTCGATCGGACGAAAATGGTCAATAACGCAATACACACTGTCCGAAACAATTTGATCGAAGGAGCTTTGATTGTGCTTTTTGTATTGGTATTATTTCTTGGAAATTTTAGAGCAGGACTTTTGGTCGCTTCTGTCATACCGCTTTCCCTCTTGTTTGCGATTATCATGATGAACTTATTTGGTGTCAGTGGAAATTTAATGAGCCTCGGTGCGCTGGATTTTGGACTGATAGTCGATGGGGCAGTCATAATCGTGGAAGCCGTCGTGCATAAACTTTCGCATAGTATCAATAAAGCGCATTCTGGTCCAGATTATGTCAATGAAACTGTCGTCAAGACAAGCGATCGAATGATGAAGTCTGCCATATTTGGGCAGTTGATTATTTTAATGGTTTATTTGCCGATTTTCTCTCTCGAGGGCATAGAGGGCAAGATGTTTAAGCCTATGGCGCAGACCGTGAGTTTTGCCTTGCTCGGTGCGTTTTTATTGTCATTGACTTATGTCCCAATGATGAGTGCGTGGCTGCTCAATACCAAAATGAATGCCTTTGATTTTTCTGAAAAATGGATTTTAAAATTGGATAATTATTATCTAAAAAATCTGCACAAAGCGATGAATCATTCTCGCAAAATTATTATCGGAACGATAGTGATTTTCATCGTATCGGTGACACTGATGATGCAGCTCGGAGGTGAATTTATTCCTACTTTGGAAGAAGGCGATTTTGCAGTGGATACGCGAGTATTGACAGGTAGTAATCTCAAGACCACCATAGAATACACACAGAAAGCGGCGCATGCTTTGAAGAAAAATTTTCCAGAAGTAGAAAAAGTCGTGACCAAAATAGGAAGCGGCGAAGTGCCCACCGACCCAATGCCCATGGAGGCCAGTGATATGATGGTCATACTCAAAGATAAAAAAGAATGGACTTCCGCAGAGACCTTTGATGAGTTGGCAGAGAAAATGAGTGCTAAATTGAAAGAGATTCCTGGGTTGTCTTATGGATTTCAATATCCTGTGCAGATGCGATTCAATGAACTCATGACAGGCGCGCGGCAAGATGTCGTTTTGAAATTATTTGGAGAAAATCTCGACACGCTTGCTCATTATGCGGCTCATTTGGGCAAACTGTCCGCTCCTATCGAAGGCGTCGAGAGTATCTATGTAGAGCCAATCTCGGGTATGCCACAAGTGGTCATACACTACGATAGACAACAGCTGGCGTACCTTAATCTCACAATAAGCGAAGTGAATCAAATCGTCAATACAGCGATGGCTGGACGAAGTGCAGGGATGGTTTTTGAAGATGAGAAGCGATTTGATCTCGTGGTGAAACTATCGGAAGAGAAACGAGATTTAGAAAATATAGAAAATCTAATGATCCCCACACCAAATGGCAACCAAGTGCAGCTGAGACAACTCGCCGAAGTCCAAGTTGTGAATGGTCCCAATCAAATCCAACGCGAGGATGCGAAGCGAAGAATTGTCGTGGGATTCAATGTGAGAAATCGAGACGTGCAATCCGTCG
The DNA here is from genome assembly GCA_021297855.1 of Sphingobacteriales bacterium. GTDB lineage: Bacteria > Bacteroidota > Bacteroidia > Chitinophagales > JADJOU01 > CHPMRC01. The sequence continues at coordinate 26,568 of JAJTHM010000009.1, forward strand.
TAGCTGAATTAAAATCGAGCATTGATCAATCAATCAATCTTCCTTCTGGATATTATATTCACTATGGAGGGGCTTTCGAAAATTTAGAAAAAGCGACGCAAAGATTGATGATTGTCGTTCCAATTTCATTGTTAATGATATTTGTTATGCTCTATTTTGCCTTTGGACAAGTGCGCTTGGCATTGATGATTTATTCAGCTATACCGCTCTCAGCTATCGGGGGAATATGGTTTCTCGCATTGCGTGGAATGCCATTTAGTATCAGCGCAGGCATTGGTTTTATCGCACTATTTGGTGTGGCAGTGTTGAATGGAATCGTCTTGATTTCAGAGTTCAACCGCTTGAAACTGGAAGGCGAAACGGATATCTATAAAATCGTATTTAATGGAGCTAAAGTGAGACTGCGACCTGTGCTGATGACGGCATTAGTCGCTTCCTTGGGATTTTTTCCCATGGCATTTAGCAATGGATCGGGAGCGGAAGTTCAGCGCCCCTTGGCTACCGTCGTCATTGGAGGTTTGGTCGTGGCTACATTTCTTACCTTATTTATTTTACCCATAATTTATGTCCTATTTGAATCGAAAAATATGAAGAAAATGGCTGTTGTATTTCTCGGATTTTTACTCCTACAAAATTCGAGTGTAGCTCAAAATTCTATAACGCTTACCACTGCGATTGACACGGCAATTGTAAAAAATAAACTCATTCGGAATGCCTCGCAGAAAGCTAAAATAAAACAAGAATTAATCAAATCTGGATCGAATATTCCAAAGACCCAAGTTCAATTGGATTATGGTCGATTTAATTCCAATTTTTTAGACAATAAAATTTCCATAAGCCAGGGAATTCCTTTTCCAAGTTCGATGTCGAGTGTGAAGCAAGTCAAACTATCAGATTACAACCTAGCGCTCATAGATAAAGAAATCACGGCTTTAAATTTGAAAAAAGAAGTTGCCAAAATATACGCCCAATATGTGCTGCTCAAAAAGAAGGAACAGCTCTGGCGACAGATGGATACCTTGCTCCATTTATTCGTTCAAAAAACGGAACTCAAATTTGCCAAAGGCGATGCGAATTTGCTAGAAAAAACTTCCGCTGTTCAACATAGAAATTTGATTAAAATGGAACTGGATAAAATCATTCAAGAGATTGAATTTTCAAAGCAGTATTTCAATTATTTACTCAATTCAGAAACTGCTTACATTCCTGCCATGCAAGATTTTGAGAGGTTGGAGGTGAATCCAAATTTAGCTAAACTCTCCCATCCTATGCTGAACTATCAAAAAGAGCTCATTAAAAATTCTGAATATCAATCCAAAAGTTTGAGGGCTCAAAAAACACCTGATTTTGTACTAGGACTTTCGTCCACCACGATTCAGGGTTTCGGTGCAGATAATATCGAATACACCAGTGGCAAACGATTTAACGCTTTGACCTTTGGACTTCAAGTTCCTCTTTTCACCCAGGGAATCAATGCCCAAATTCGCTCTTCCAAATTGAATCAAAAATTGGCAGAAAATGAACTTGAGATCAAACAAAATGATATGGAAATTCACTATAAATATATTTACAATCAGTTTACACTGTATAAGGAAATCGTCATGAAATATGAACAAACAGAATTAATCAATGCGCATACTATTTTGAGTCTGGGCAATAGGCAATTGCTCGCAGGGGAGATCAATTATCTCGAATGGTCTATGTTAGCGCAGCAGTCGATTCAGACCAAATTCAATTATATCGATGCGCTCACGATGCTTTATCAAAACTATATCAATCTTCAATTTTTTACTTTGGAAAAATAAATTAATATGAATCATTATAAATTTCAAATCGCACTTATTTATTTAGTTTTCAGTATGGGTTGTCATACCAAAACCAACAAAGAATCTGAAGCTACGCAAGCACCCTCGGATGCCAATGTGATTAGCCTAGATGCTATGCAAGACAAGAATGCAGGAATTCAGCTGGGCGCTATCTCCAATTCAAAACTATCCAGTACACTCCGTGTTTATGGGCGAACATTTTTTCCTCCCGAAAACATGCTCACGGTCACCTCTCCCTATGGAGGAATTGTCAAATCCATTCAGGTGATTCAGGGACAATCCATTTCCAAAGGTCAGACCATAGCCATACTCGAAGATCCTCGATTTATAGATTTGCAGCAGGATTATCTGATGACAAAATCTAAACTCAAACTAGCGCAATTGGACTACGATCGTCAGAAAGATCTCAACCAAGCCAAAGCCAATAGCGACAAGGTCTATCAGATAGCAGAAAACGAGTATCGAACGAATCAGATACTACTCAAATCCCTTTCCGAAAAGCTAAAATTGCTCGGAATCAATCCACAAAACTTAACTGAAAATTCAATTACTAGAACCGTGGTCATACGATCTAGTGCTTCAGGATTGGTCTCGAATGTCAACGCCAATATGGGAAAATATATTATGCCATCGGAGAGTATCGTCGATATCATCAATCAGACCAATCCCTATCTCAAACTCAAAATCTACGAAAAAGATTTACAGTTTATTCAAAAAGGGCTGCGACTCACGGCCTATTCCAACTCAGATACGACGGTGCAATATTCCTGTGAAGTGCGCAGTATCAACCCACAAGTGGCGCAAGATGGAAGCGCGGAAGTAGTATGCAGTTTTATCAATATGCACAAGACAATCTACCAAAATATGAATCTCATCGCTCAAGTAGAATTATCCAACAATCAAGCCACAAGCCTGCCAGATGAAGCCATAGTAGATTTTGAGGGTCAAGCCTATGTCTTTTTATTTATAAAGAATGGACAATACAAAATGATACCCATTCAAAAAGGAAACTCAGAAAATGGCCGAACCGAAATCCTCAATCCCACCGAACTTCTCTCTCAAAAAGTCGTCACCAAAGGCGCTTATACGCTGCTGATGGCTATGAAGAATAAGGAGGAGTAGATGTAATCTAGTAGAATTAACCCAAAATCCGCTTTTCTAATGCGGATTTTAGGTTAAAAGTTCTTTTTCAATTGTCTTTCAACCTGATTTAGCTCGGAGAGGATGACTTTGGATACAGAATCTGCTTGCTGTCTTAATTCATTAACAGCAGTTGTTTCCCATAGTTCTCCCTTTAGATTAGAACCAAGTGTATATATATTTCGAATCTCTATTCCTTCCTTGGTATAAAGTTTGAAATTCTCTATATTGGTTTTGAGTCCTAATCTCAATTCATCTTGCGAGAACAGTCCTTCTTGAATGCATTGACTAATAAAATTATTTTCCATCTTACTTAAATCAGTCTCAGGCCCAGTACAATTAATTACTCTGGATACTTGTATGGTTTGTGAAGTATGCAGTTTTTTGTCATAATATGTTACTTCAATCACATCATTTTCTTCTTCTATACTGATTAGATTGCCAGATTGTATATGTAGTTTTCCATCTATTCTCAATTTTTGAATTTTATCGTAAATATGCAATGGAATTCTATGACGTGCCACCCCGAATAAATGTCGTAATCTCGTCATAAATATAGCTTTTTCAGCTTTCGATAAACCTCTCCATATCTTATGGGACAATGGTCTTAATGCATCTATTATTGGTTCTGCAGACACTCCGAAATTACGGACAATTTTAATATGTTTATTCAATACTCGCACTAACTCATTCAATGGCATTCCGTCATAAATTTCATCTATATGCGATGTATACTGCATACCTGTATGTCTATGAGGGAGTATATTAAATCCGTTGGGTGAAATGGAATAAATTTCTCCTTTGAAATTCTGTTCCTTTAATCCTATAATAGTATCCACCATAGTCAATCCATTGCCAACAATAAGTACTGGCAACTCTGATTTTACATTTAAAACAGAATCCTTAATCCATGGATTTTGAAAGTAATTTGAACTTTGGTAAAATGCTAAATTATTTATCCTTGGATTTTTAGGAATTTGATTTCCCGTAGCTATTATACAAACATCTACTTCCACCTTTTGAGCGAATTTAAAGGATAAGGATATTTTATGTTGTATATATTGCAAACTGGCTACAGTATCATTGATTTCTACAATTTGAATATTTTTTTTCTCTGCCTCCATCAAGGCCTCCCTCCATAATTCGCATAGATAATCCCCATAAAGATTTCTGGATAAAAAAGAATTTGCCAAAAGTGTTTTATCAAGATACTTATAAGGATCTTTAGTCATAACCCAATCTAAAAAATGATCTGGCTTATCGGGAAAAGCACTCATTTTTTTTGCAATGACATTGAGAATATGATGGTCGGAATAGGAATTATATGCAATTCCTCTGTTTAGGTCTTCCTTTTCGCTGATAATATAAATACTAAATGGCTCTTCGGCATTTTTTATAAGTTGAATGGCAGTCATAGTTCCAGAAAATCCGCCACCTATTATCCCAACAATTTTACTCATTTGCTCGATGATTTAATTTTAATGCAAATATCGATTAATTTTCAGAATAGTCCTTAGGCAAATTAGTTTGAGGTAAATACTTTCCCGTTTTCTTAAAAGGCTCTACATAAAATTTTAGAAACTCTGCTTTATTATCTCTATAGGAGCTCACTCCACCTAAAAAATGTAATAACTTCACGTACAAAAATGGTAAATCCAACTGATAAGGCAGAAATCCAGCTCTTGCGCTCGTCCCATAGACATGGTGATTGTTATGCCATTCGCCTGCTACGAAACCTGGCCAAAGTTGATTGATAGAATAATCACCGCGGAAATAATCTGAATCACCCCAAGCTTTTTTTCCTTTGCCTGCCCCATGGCCGCCATAATTAAAAGTGCGAATACCAATCGCCCACACAAAGGTGCCAGAAAACATAGCTGTCACTAATGCCCAGCCTCCTCCTGCGACAGGTATCCACTCTCCTAGAAAATAAAACAATGCTCCCCAGAAAGTCCAATTTAAAATCCAGCTTAAGAAAATATACATCGGGGAAACAATTGTTCCATATTTTCGATAAGCTTCATAAGAGTTAATTTTACAGCCTGTATGCTCCATCATTTTAGAAGCCGTTTTATAATCCTCGGGAGAAAGATTTCGATTCATCAATTGGTGATTGGTATCTGCGAGAAAACAATACAAAAATCCTCCAAAAGCATTGTATGGATCCCCAGGCCTATCGGATCGATCATGATGAATATGGTGCGAAACAACATAGAGTTCTTCTGGAATCATTTTGATCACCATATGCTGACTGATAAATCTCCAAAAACTATTTTTAAAAACAAATGCACTGTGCGTCGAATATCGATGATACCACATGGTGCCATGGCTCGCCATCAAAACCAAACCATAGAAGAATGCCGCTATGGCTAAGCCTATAGTGAAATATTTAAAAATGAATATTAGAAAAACAGGGACTAAAATCAAAACTAAAAACCATGCAAAAAATGGGAACCAGTTTTTAGAATCTCGAATGAAATTCATCCGATAAAAAAATTCGGATAAAATTTCTCCACTGGAGGGTTTTACAAATTCGCCTTTCTCATCTGTCCACTTATAGCGTGGTTCTATCAATATATAATCGAGTAATTTCATTTGTAAGTAAATTTATGTTTTAACAATCCATTCCCCAGCTCGCAATTTCTTCCTCAGACCATAGCGAAGGGAAAAAAATGCGCCGTTGATATTTCGGATGCATATATTTCTGCCAATGACTACCTCCTGTAGCCGCTCCATCACCTAGATATTTCGCTGCTGCATTGTAGTGCGCCATCACCCATTCTATATTTACGGTATAATCAAAGTGGCGCATCATGGCTATGAGCGCAGGATTAATCTGTGCCTCATTAGATAATGAAAGAAACTTCGCATATAAGTTATTTACCCTCCCATTTTCAATATCTTCTACTAATTGCTTTTTATACTTTTTTTCAAACAATTTAATCAAAAGCGATTTTTCCCCTGTGGTATAATCCTTGCCTGCTGCCTGCCAATAAAGGTGTTCGTAAATATCTTCTGAACTTCTATTCGGATCAAAATCTTTTCTAAAGCGATTATCTATTAAATTTATAGCATTGGTAGAGGCTAATTCTATCTGCCTATATTGACAGCTTTGGAAACCACTCGCTGGAGTTAATGTATTTCTGAATTTTTCGTACTGCGCTTTTTCCATCCCATCGCCCATCACATCGAAGGAAGACGAAAGCATATCGAAATAGCGACTGATTCGTTTCAGCTTTTCGATAAAGAAATTTTCGTTGATGGACTCGTTTTCGAATACTTGATTGATCTCCCACAGTATCATTTTAAAAAGGAGTTCATTGATCTGGTGATAGCCTATAAAGACCATCTCATCTGGAAGCGTTGTTCGCTGTATTTGTAGATTTAACAAACTATCGGTCATCACATAATCCCAGTATGTAATAGGCTTGCTCCATAGCAGTCCCTCCATGTACACATCAGGATTTTGCCCCAATTTTTGATATTTATCTGTGATGCGTTCAATCATCGGCTTATCATCGATACAGCCACAGTTTGCACAATCTTTATTGCAACTCACTCCCATTTTTTTTTGTTGATAGCTTGAGATTTATAAATTCTAATAGTTAAAATTACTAACAATCAATTGCTCATTATTAATCATAAAGTTCCTCTTCTTTCTTGCTCTGCTTCTATACTTTCGAAGAGTGCTTGAAAGTTTCCTTTTCCGAAAGATTTCGCTCCTTTTCGCTGAATAATTTCAAAGAAAAGTGTCGGTCTATCTTCTACTGGTTTAGTAAAAATCTGAAGTAAATAGCCATCTTCATCTCTATCGACCATGATTCCAAGAGATTTCAAAATAGCCAAATCCTCTGCAATAGTGCCTACTCTAGCCGCCACAGTATCATAATATGTACCTGGAACATGGAGAAATTCCACGCCCGATTTTCTCATTTCTGAAATCGTGAAAACGATATCATCTGTAGCTACTGCTATATGCTGGCAGCCTGGACCACCATAGAAATCAAGATATTCTTCTACTTGCGACTTTTTCAAACCCTTGGCTGGCTCGTTAATTGGAAATTTGATTCTTCCATTCCCATTGGTCATTACCTTGCTCATCAAAGCGGTGTATTGCGTAGAAATATCTTTGTCATCAAATGTAATCAAATTGGCGAAGCCCATGGTATTCGCATAGAAGTTAGCCCATTTGTTCATTTCTCCTAGACCTACGTTGCCCACCATATGATCTATAAATTTCAACCCCTTGGTGCCAGGATTGTATTCACTTTCCCATCTTTCAAATCCCGGCATGAATACTCCGTTGTAATTTTTTCTTTCTACAAATGTGTGAATCGCATCGCCATAGGTTTTAATCGAAGCTTTGACAATTTCTCCATTTTCATCCTTCATAACGGTAGGCTCCATGACGACTTCAGCGCCACGTTTGGTTGTTTCTTCAAATGCTTTTCGAGCATCGTCAACCCAAAGGGCTATTACTTTTACGCCATCTCCATGTCTACGGATGTGATGCGAAATTTCACTATCGGGATTGAATGGCGAGGTGAGAACTAATTTTATTTTGTCTTGTTTGACGACATAAGAACAAAACTCTTTATTGCCAGTTTCTAGCCCGCAATAAGCATAGCTTTCAAATCCAAAAGCAGTCTTGTAATAATGCGCAGCTTGCTTTGCGTTGCCTACATAGAGTTCTACGAAATCCGTACCATTGATAGGCAAGAAATCTTGTGCTTCTTCAAATATTTTTTCTATTCCGTAGTCGAAATTTTTTACTTGAGTTAAATTTTCCATATTGATAATTTTAGATTTTAGTTATACAGTTTGCGTTAGTTCACGATTGATTCGTTCTGTAAATACAGCATTCGGTTCTACATAGATACCTTTGTCCACATAGGCTTTGATTTTTTCAGCGATCTCTGGAATACTCTCTGCCAACTGCTGATAAGATTCTAACACAAAATATTTCTCTTGAAATTTTTCTTTGATATAATAGGATTCTAAGACATCATCTACATTAAATGGATATCTCACAGCATCATCGCTCAAGCAAAATCTTGACTCTCCTGGAGAGGATAAAATTCCAGCACCGTAGATTCTCAAATTGCCATTTTCTTTTATTAAACCAAATTCCACCGTGTACCAATAGATTCTTGAAATCAATTCCAGTGCTGAAGGATTATCGATATACTTCAATCCAATTGCGCTCATGCCTTCGAGAAAATTACAAAAAAATTGTTCGCTCAAAAGTGGTACATGTCCAAATACATCATGAAACATATCGGGCTCTACGATATAGTCAAACTTGGACATATCGCGAAGCCATGTTGTCACAGGAAATTCCTTGCGACCTAAATGTGAAAAGAAAGGATAATTATCTACATAGCCTGGCACTACATAGACTGTCCATCCTGTGAGATTTTTAAGTGCTTCGTTGACTTCGGTAAATCGCGGCACTTCATGAGATTTGAAACCAACTTTTTTTATACCTTCCATAAATGCTCTAGTAGCCATATTGGGCAATTGTTTCATTTGCTCATCATAGAGCATAGACCATACCTTATGGTCATTTTCTGTGTATTTGTCGTATTCTTGATTCATATTTTTAAGTTTTAATCTTGACACAAAGGCGCTAAGACTCAACGAGTTTTTCTATATTTTTTTTGTGTCTTCGTGTCTATAAAAATTACTTTTCATTTTCTTCCAACCATGATTTGTAGTAATCCTCCACTTGGATTTTTACCGCTTCCTCAGTAATCATGACTGGGGCAAAAGGATCAATCATTACTGCTAACTCTCCAGTCTCTTTTTTACCAATACTTCGCTCAATGGCTCCTGGGTGAGGACCATGGGGAAGTCCGCCAGGGTGTAGGGTGATTTGACCTTTTTCGATATTATTTCTACTCATAAAATCGCCATCGACATAATACAATAATTCATCACTATCGATATTGCTATGGTGATAAGGAGCAGGAATCGCTTCTGGGTGATAGTCGTAAAGACGTGGCACGAAGGAACAAATAACGAAGTTAGCATTTTCAAACGTTTGATGAATAGGAGGCGGCATGTGGATACGACCCGTAATCGGCTCGAAATTGAAAATAGAAAAAATATAAGGATAGTGATAGCCATCCCAGCCTGCCACATCAAATGGATGATTGGCATATACATAAGGATACATCATGCCTTTTTTCTTGATATAAATATCAAACTCTCCCTGCTCATCGAAGGTCTTTAGATTTTTTGGGCGCACGATATCGCGCTCACAGAAAGGGGAATGCTCTAATAACTGCCCAAATTGATTTCGATATCTACTAGGCGTAAATATGGGGGGAGAAACTCTCTACATACAACAGTCTATTTTTATCCGTATCAAAATTGATTTTATAAACCGTCCCTCTTGGGATAATAATATAATCACCATATTTGAAATTCAGTTCGCCATACATAGTGAATAACGCACCTGAACCTTCATGGACAAAAATCATTTCGTCTGCATCGGCATTTTTGTAAAAGTAGGGAGTGCTCTCCATCGGCGCAGCCAGACCTATATGCATTCCACTATTGACGAAAAGCGTTTTTCTGCTCTTGATATAATCTTTTTCTGGCTGAAGGTTGAAGCCTTTGAAGCTCATGCAGTCCAGACTATGTTCGCTAGCGATCTTTGGCGCTACCGAATAGGCCTTGTCCTTTTGCTTCACTCGAGTCGGTGGATATAAATGATACACCAAGGAAGACATCCCAGCGAAGCCTTGTGTTCCGACAAGTTCTTCGTGATACAATTTGCCATTTTCTTGACGGCTTACAATATGTCTTTTGTACGGGACTTTTCCTAGTTCATGATAAATGGGCATATACTTTTCGTTTTTTTTCTAAACCAAAAGTAAGCGTATAGGAAAAAGAAAAATGTGCGCTAGGTCACATTAAAGATAGATTTATCTAGAATGGTAATTTTTTTACCGGAAAGAAGTATCAAATTATCATTTTGCAGATTATAAAGCTGTCGCGTGATGGTTTCCCTAGAAGACCCAACTAAATCAGCTAAATCCTGTCGTTTGATTTGTGCATTTATCGTCACAGAGTCCCTCATGTATCCATAAGTCTCTGTTAAGTTCTTTAAAGCGCCTATCAATCTATCGCGAACGGAATCCTGAGCCAAGTGCGTTATCGCGCTCTCAGCCTCTCTTAGTTCCTTGGCGAGCAACTTGGCTACAGCCCAAACAATTTCCGGATTTTTTTTAGCTACCTCTTCCATTCCTTTTTTAGGAATAAAACATATATGCACATTTTCAAGGGCTATAGCCGAGCCACTATATTTTTCATCTCCAAAAAGTGCTCTATGGCCTAGATTCTGACCTGCATGAATTAAGTGGGTAATTTGCTCCTTACCATCTGCCCCTATTTTAGAGACTTTGATTTTACCAGCACGCAGACAAAACATTCCTGTTGGATTGTCGCCCTCATGAAAAAGGTAATCCCCTTTTTCATAAAACTTACAGAGCTTTAAATCATTAATTACTTGTAACTCATTTGAATCTATTCCAGCAAAGATAGATTCAGAGAGTACGGTACAATTTTGACAATTAAAATGACGCATATATTATAATTACTACCAGCTGCCTCCAGCTCCACCACCTCCAAAACTTCCACCTCCGAAGCTTCCCCCTCCAAAACTACCTCCTGAGGAGCCGCCGCCCCAAGAACTTCCACCACCGCCCCAGAAGCCACCGCCGCCCCATCCATCTCTATAACCTTTTCCAGAATATGTTTCCCCGTAATTTACGACCTTAGACAATTTGCCTAAAAACCAAAAAACTAGAAACATTATAAGGATAATGAGTAGCAATACCTTAATGGAAATTTCTCCACCTTGTGAAACACTTTCTTCGTCAGCTTCAAAGGTTCCACTCAGTCTATTTACTATTTGCAGAACTCCTTGACGCACTCCAGCATAATAGTTTCCACTTTTAAACTCCGGCAATATATAGTTGTCTCTGATTCTTCCAAGGAAAACATCCGTTAGCTTTTCTTCAGTGCCTCGACCTGCGGCTATAAACATTTTTCTATCCAGAGGAGCTACCAAGAAAAGGACTCCATTATCCTTAGATGCCTTGCCTACTCCCCATTTCTCACCCAGTTCCGTAGCGTATTGGGAAGCATCCATGCCTTCCAAGGAATTTATAGTCACCACTACAATTTGAGTTGAAGTAGAATCATGATAGTCAACCAACATAGTTTCTAGCTCCAAGCGTTGTTGGTCTTGAAATATATTAGCCAAATCATTGACATAGACTGCTGGCTCTGGTTTGGATGGATAATTTTGTCCTAGAACGTTGAAGCTAAATAGGACAAGAAGTTTTGAGAAAAAAACAATGCGCTTAAATCTTCCCATAGCTAATTTCATTGCTTAATTCATTTTCTGGCTTTCTCACCTCAGGGAAATGTTCTTTTAGTTTTTCCCCCACTTCTAAAACACCGTACATAACCCCAGCATAAATAGATTCATGCGTAAATTTCTCCTTCATTTCTACCATAATATGATTCCAAAAATTATCTCCTACTATGCTATGAATTCCCTTGTCACCTATGATGGCTAATTTGTGGTCCTCTGTTGCAATATATATGAGCACCCCTGTTTTTTGGGAGGTATTAAACATTCCCAATTTATTGAAAATTTCAATAGCTCTATCTAATGGAGATGCTTCACATAAGTCTTCTATATGAATTCTCAATTCACCTATGGTAGATGCTTCAATATGATCTATAGCTTTTACTATAGCCTCTGACTCATGTTCAGCAAAAAAATGGCTCATTTCTTGACTTATAATATGGGAAATACTATTTTTTCTCTGTACCGAAATCGACTTTGGGTGCAGTAGCCGCTGCTGCATCTGCTTGAAAAGGGGTACGAGGTGCAAATCCGAACCAACCAGCGTAAATATTTTGTGGAATAGACTTTATGAGCGTATTGTACTCTGCGACCACTTCATTGAATCTATTTCTCTCCGTGTTGATTCTATTCTCTGTACCCTCTAGTTGATCTCGCAAATCTCTAAAGCCTTGATTCGCCTGCAGATTTGGATAATTTTCCGAAATAGAAATTAATCGTCCTAATGCCGCGCCTAATTGCCCCTGTGCCTGCTGCCATTGCATCATTTGTTCAGGAGTTGCGGTAGATACATCTAATTTCATTTGTGTAGCACTGGCTCTAGCTTCGACCACTTTGGTCAATGTTTCTTGTTCAAAATTAGCCTCCCCTTTTACTGTAGAAACTAAATTAGGAATCAAATCTAATCTTCTTTGGTAAGCTGACTGGACGTTGGCCCATGCCTTATCTACGCCTTCACGTTTGGCTACCATATCATTATAGCCACATGATGTCATAAGCATTTGGAACGATGCTGCTAAGAGCAAAAATAGTGTTGTTTTTTTCATTTTTCTGATATTTTAAGTTTGAATATTAAACGAAATATTTAGAGATAAGTTCTGAATGTTTAGAATTTCACTTCCAATTCTGAAGAATTTATCTTAGGATTAAATTGAATGGACTTGACAGTAGCTTCGCCAAAAACCGTAGTAAAACTTTCTGGATAATGGTACCCCTGCGGTGAGAGAAGAGTTTTCCCATAAATAACAACTTCTTTCTTTTCTATTCCGTTTTCAAAATATCGGGTTTCTATTTTTGATACCATACTATTTTTCATATCGTAATAAAAACTGTGAGACATATCATTAAAGGGCAAAAATTGCACATATTTTTTTATGGAAAGATCCGCCTCCTCCTGAACAGGTTTTGTGGGTTCATCTACTGTCGCGGTGGCTACAGAAACCCCACCATTCATATCCATTCCTAGCTGCACTTCAGTAATGGGCGATTCAGCCTTATTATGTAAAAAGGGATAAAAATTTAGCCAGATTTTCTTCCTAAAATGCAATTCAGAATTCGCTTCTGATTGTTTCTTTTCTTTCATATCTGATGAAAAAAGTAAATATTTTGATGGGTCAATAAACTCGATAGATTTCCCATTTTTCTCTTGCATTTCCAGTTTATATATCATATTCTCCATCAACCATAAGGTGGCAGGAAACTTGCCATCTTTGGTCGAGATTTCCAAGGTCATTTTAACAGATAAAAAGGGCGTTAGCTTTTTTTCATCAAACAATTTCATCTTGTACATACTAATCATCTGATGGGCTTCTTGAGACCAATACTGATTGAAAATAAACATAGAAAATAATAATACCCAATATTTTTGCTTCATTTTTTGACTTAATTTATTTATTCGATGGACAAATTTAATTGAAATAAGTTATTGCCTTTATCATAAAAATCGGAAAAGGAGCTTATCTAATGCATGTGACTCATAATAATATGATGATCAGACAAGGAGTTTTCAATCTTTTTGTAAGAGTTGATATCAATACTAGGCGAGGCGAATATATAATCTATTCGATAAACTGGAAAACCAACGGAGATGGTATTGGATAATCCAAATCCTTTCTTTCTAAATGCATCCTGATAGTTTTTTGACAATGCATGATAGGCATAGGATGCAGGTATATCATTTAGATCGCAACACAAGATGACATTTTCATCTTTATTTTGTTCAGCAAGCAATTTTTCCACTTGTTGGGTTCTACTTTTATATGCAGTTAAAATCTTATACATGATTCTCCAAGACTTAATCTTATCCATAAATGACCATTCTTTTTTCACGCCTTCTATATAGTCGAGATCCTCATAATCGAGATGAATGGATTGTAAATGCGCATTATAAATAGAATAAATCTTTCCCTTATAATTCAATTTGGCACTGACACATTGATTAATTGAAGACTTTTTAGGATTCAGAGCAATTGCACGACTATTCTCCAATTTATACTTAGAAAAAATTGCCAACCCCCATTGGCTGCCGTCTTTTTGCTTATAAGCAGGGTTGAAACTAAAATATGGATAGCCTAGTTTTTTCAGGGCTGTCACATTATCATGCCCATCTTTATCCGTATAAAACTCCTGAAGACAAAGCAAATCGGGACTTGCAGAATCTATTATTGCAAACATTCTTTTTCTAGTTTCTTGATTTTTAGTCCAGTTGTATAAGTCAAAATTCTTAACATTCCAAGACATGACTTTTAGCCCCGTTTCCTTTTGATTGAAATTGATAGAAAATGTGCCTGCTAGGAATTGCAGTGACATGGTTATTAGGAAAAATGAGACCAAGGAAATCCATTTATTCCTTCTAAGATAGATAATGCCTACAAAAAGTGTAGCAAGAAGAAGCGGGATAAACCCCAAGCCAAAAGGAGCAAAAACGATGGTTATATTTGGAGATATAATGTGAGCCAACATACTAAATCCGAATGCGACAAATTGTACAAAAACCAAGATGTTTTTTATTCGTTTGAAAAAGCTATAAATCCTCCCCCACATGGCTTTAATAAAATCTCCGTTTATCTTTGTTTATATATTTTGTCAGTACATACCCTGTAATAATCCCTCCTAGGTGGGCAAAGTGCGCCACATTATCGCCTTGAAAATTTGCCAAACCTAGAATTATACTAATAGTAACTGCTGCTATTAATAAATATTTTGCTTTGATAGGAAAAGGGATGAAAAAAACAAAGAATTCTGAATTGGGAAACAGCAGAGCTACGGCTGCAAAAAGCCCAAAGACCGCACCTGAAGCGCCTACTGCCGGTGTCCCCACAATATGTCCTACCACATCTAATTCCTCATTGCTTGGAATAAAATGCCCTATTTCATTCCATACCATAACTGCTTGAATCGCCATATAAAAAAAACTAGCTCCTAGGCCACAAATAAGGTAGAAATTCAACACTCGTTTTGCACCCCAGTAGCGCTCTAATAGACTACCAATCGAAAAAAGTGAGATCATGTTAAAAGCTAAATGCGCTATACTCGCATGCATAAAAAAATGCGTAAAAAACTGATATGGTTGAAAATATGGGTGAGAGAAATAGTATAAAGCTAATTTTTCATTTAACCTGAACCCAATATTGGGAAATAACTCAGGAAGCATAAATCCCGCCAGAAATAAAACTACATTGATGATAATCAAATTCTTGACAGTAGGTGTTAAATTATTCATGAAAATATTTTTCTATTTCTTGATAAGGAAGGGTATAATAAATCGGTTTGCCACTGGGTGTGGTTTGAAAATTTTCTCGCTGAAATATATGCAAAGACAAGTAATCAACCTCTTCTGAAGTCAAGCTCTGACTGCGTTTGACGCTTGATATTTTACATATGGCAATAAGTAGTGTCTCTTTTTTCGAATTTTTCGCTTTAAAGTTGTTCTTAAAATTTTCAACCAATTCAACCAAAAGTTCTTTTTCATTCCCACTTGGTAAATCTGCCGGTATGCCCTGTATGGCAAAAACCTGATTGCCCATTGGGCTAATGTCAAATCCCAAATGCTGCAAATCGGTCATAATCTCCTCGAGTACGAAACTATCTTGGATTGAAAAATCAACGCAAATGGGAAACAGTAATCGCTGACTCGCTATTTTTTCTTTTAACGATAGACGAAGCATCTCATCAAATAAAATACGCTCATGGGCTCTTCGCTGGTCGAGTAAAAGTAGCCCTTGATTGGTCGGCAAAACAATATACTTACTCAGTATTTGTGTAGGTTTACCTACTATTTCTATTTCTTGTTTTTTAAAGGGGAGCTCATCAATATTTTCCTGATTTCTATCTATACTTTTTAACTCCCCAGAATAATATTCTTCTTGCAGCGACTGGGAGAAAATGGCCTCCCAGTTCTTTTCGTTTTGCTTGGCAAAGGTAAATCCTGCACGACCATTGCTTGTGGAGCTAGTATTGGTTATTTCCACGCCCTTTTTCATAGCACTCGGATTGGCTACTGCATCCATGTTATGAAATACGCTATCTATACTGAAATCAATTGAAGGCGCTATATTAAACTGCATGAGCGAACGCCGAATACTTGCATTGACAAAACCATAAATTAGCTGCTCATCTTCAAATTTTATTTCTTGCTTGGTGGGATGCACATTGATATCTATCAGCCTCGGATCAATGTCAATGAAGATGACATAGTAAGGGAAATCCCCTGGTTGAATCAATTCTTTGTATGCTGAATAAATAGCATGCTGAATATACTGACTTTTGATAAATCGCTTATTGACATAAAGGTATTGCTTGCCTTTCGATTTAGAATTTGCGGCATTTGGTTTACATACAAATCCATACACTTTTAAAATATCCGTCTCTTCCTCAATGGGTACAAATTTTTCATTATAGCTCTTGCCAAAAATATCCGTAATTCTGCCCAGGGTACTAGCAGGCAAGAGTCGGTAAAGCTCATTATCATTGTGATATAGCGAAAATTCAATGGCTGGATAGGCTATAGCCAATCGACTAAATTCAGCTATGATGAGCGACATTTCTTGCGTATCCGATTTCAAAAAATTCCGGCGAGCAGGCACATTATAGAAAAGATTTTTCATGGAGAAATGCGTTCCCTGAGGCAAGCTTATGGGTTCTTGACTCACCACTTGACTATTTTCTATCACTATTTTGGTACCATACTCATCTATATCGCGCTTTGTTTTCATCTCTACCTGAGATACGGCCGCTATAGAAGCCAGTGCTTCTCCTCGAAAGCCATTGGAGTGTATTTTAAACAAATCATCAATGGTACGTATTTTAGAAGTGGCGTGTTTTTCAAAACAAAGTCGGGCATCCGTTACACTCATCCCTAGTCCATTGTCTATGACCTGAATCAATGACTTTCCTGCTTCTTTGACTATAAGTGAAATCTTAGTTGCCTTCGCGTCAATAGCATTTTCGATCAACTCCTTGACTGCACTGGCTGGGCGCTGAATCACCTCACCCGCAGCTATTTGGTTGGAAATATGGTCGGGAAGAAGTTGAATTATGTCTTGCATGATAAAAAATTGAGCGTTAGATATTACCCTCAATTTCATTTTAATTTCTTAAACAAAAATAAGAATTATTCCCTAGTTCCTTGCCAATTCATCATTCCGCCTTTAAGGTTATAGACATTGTCAAAACCTTGAGATTGAAGAAATAGGCAAGCTTGCATACTTCTATTGCCGCTACGGCAGATAAAAAGATAGGATTTTTCAGGGTCTAGCTGATCGAAATTGTCATGAAACTCACCACTATTCCAGTCATAACCTATCTCAGCTTGGGGTATTTTACCTTCTTCTATTTCGGCTTGACTGCGTACGTCGATCGGAATGACACCCTCTGATATCAGCTTATTAAACTCCTCTACCGTTGAAATTTCTTTTAGCATAATCTAGAATTTAGCCTCTTCTATTATTAAGAATAGATAGATAGTATAGTAAATTAAGCACGGAAGCCACTGCATTGACAACATAGGTCATGGCTGCCCACTTCAAACCATCTTTGGCCTTATCGTAGGTTTCTCCCTGCATTCCCTTGGTATCGAGCCAAGCCAACGCTCGATTTGATGCATCAAATTCCACAGGAAGGGTGACTAGCGCAAATAAAGTAGTTAAGCCATAAAGAGCGATACCGATAATCAAGGGAAACGTAATTCCCGAGCGCAATAAAAGAAAACCTCCCATGATGACGAATGGCATAATCTTATTGGTAATGTTGAGGACAGGGACTAATTGACTCCTAAATCCTAACATACTGTACGCTGTAGCGTGTTGAACTGCATGTCCACACTCATGAGCGGATACTGCTGCCGCCGTTATGCTATTCGATTCGTAAACTAACTCAGAGAGATTGACCGTCTTATCCGTAGGGTTGTAATGATCGGTCAATTGTCCAGGTGTACTAATCACTTTTACATCAAATATACCGTTCTCTTTGAGCATTTTCTCGGCTATTTCCTTTCCAGTCAATCCCAAGGGATTCACCTCTTGTGAATAGCTGTTCATTTTGTTCTTCAACATCATTTGAATGATGAAGCCGGCACCCATGGCCAAAATAATTAATATTGTCATATATCTTATCTTATTATTTGACCTAATAACATAGCATACCCCGAAATGGTTTCAAAAAAAAACTTAACAATTAATTATCTGGACCACATGCGTCTACCCAAGACTTGACCTTAGTCAAAATACTGTCTGGAAGCTTAGTGGCAGATTTCGGCATAGAACCGCTAGCCATTACAGTATAAAAATGTCCATGGTCAACGGCTTCCTTCACGCCTGCATGGGTAGTAAATTGATGACCTCCTGCATTACTTGCTACACTATGGCATCCCGAACTATTGCATGATGTGGTCATTAATGGGGCGATGAAACTTTTGTATGAAACCGTTGTAGTCATAGTTGACGTGCAAGGATTATGGCTATGGTCGTCTTTAGAACAACTTAATACAGTTATTAAAACTATTACTAGAGTAAAATAGGTGATTTTGCTCATATGTTTAAATTTCAAGTTGGTGACTAGATTATGTTTTTAATTTGGGCACGTGAAATATCCCTAAGATTAATTATTAGGAGAACACGCATCTATCCATGAAAATAATTTATTTCTTTCATCCGTAGTAAGAGCGGGAGATCCTGCGGGTGGCATTGAATTATTATTTACTTTGGTTCTAATGTTGGAACTTTTGTCTTTTACAGTATTGTAATTAGTTAAATTCAAGCCTCCTGCTGCACTCGAATTATGGCATCCACTAGTATTGCATTTATTATTTAGTACGACACTGATATCGGTAGTATACTTATAGGTGGTAGTGCCACAGTTTGATGTAGTATCTTTCGTACAACTTAAAACTGTAATTAAAGTGACCATACCAATAACAAGAAACGCTTTTTTCATACTTTATAAATTTAGAAGTTAATTATTTATCTTTGATAATAGTAAATACTCTAGAAATATTAAACCCAAATCTAACCTGACCTGCTGTAAATTTAGCAGTGTTATTTGGTAAAAACTGGCTCTCCATCAATCCGGTATTAGTGCTAAACAGGGCATGGAATACGTGACCTCCTGTTTCGAGTTCAAATCCAAGTCCAATGGGCATTTGATGTCCAATCAATTTCTGAAAATTACTGACATTTAGAACCTGATAATAATCTGCAATAATTGCGGCACGCTTACTTATCTTGAATCTGGCACCAGCTGCTATAGCGAAATGGGTATTGTTGTCTCCTAAAAATACAAGATTTCTATGAACTATGGTAGGCGCAATGATAAATGAAAATTGATCATTCATTTTTCTAGCAATCAATATCTGACCAAAATAATTAAAACGATGCGCGGTACTTCGATTGAAATTATTAATATCCGATAAGACGCCAGAAGATTGCATCGAAGTAAACGTCAAACCTCCAAACAGGGATATGGCTAGAGGAAATCCATTCTTCTTTTGTTGGGCCAATTTAAACTTCGAATTTAAATCAAAGACCTGAGAAGTACTATATCCACCTTTACTTCTACCTATTCCTATCTGCCATACGTCGAAAATACCATAGTCGAAAGAAAACCGTATGTCGGAGACATTATCAAATCCAAAAAAAGTAGAAGCGCCTCCTGCACTACCTGCAATATCTCCAAATCTATGGGCTATACGGAAATCTAACTCACCTCTTTTCACTTGTTCTATTGTCGTCAAATTAATTAAACGGGTAGTCTTGAAACTGGCTATAACTTTGTCATCAATCGTAGAATCTGTTTGACTATTGACTAAACTAGCCAATTCATCGTCTTGAGCTGCAAGGCGCATACCTAATAACAGAATACCTGATAATAGAATAATCTTAAAGCAATTCATATATTTATTTTTTACTAGGTTTAAACTCTGCGAGTATAGCAATTTCAATTTCTTCGGCTATGTTTTTAACCACCAATTTGGGTATTTCGATATTATAATCAGCACACTTGACTTTGAAACTTGACTTTCCTATCACGCCTTTATTTGAAACAATGATAGTAGCTGGAATCACAACTTCTCTTTTCACTCCATGAATGGTGAGCGTTCCTTTGAGGCTCACCTGACTGGTACCATTGACATTGAAATTTGGCAAATCCTGAATAATTCCATCAAAATCTGCAGTAGGAAACTTATCCGATTCTAGATAGTTTTCGTTGAAGTGCTCCTGCATCAATTTTCTTGGAAAAACGAAACTTTTAATTTGAATTTTCACAAGTATTTTTGCTGTCTTTTCATTCAAGGCAGCAACTCCTGTCTCCGTTTTGGCTTCAATATCTTCCATGGGAGTTTCCGAAAAGAGTTTTACGGTTACATTCTTCGATAACCATATTTGTCCATAACTCAATCCTGGCGATAAGCCTAACAGAAAAATACCAATAATGATTGTCCCTCTTATACTAAACATTTTCACCTTAGATTTTGTAATTGTCGATGGGTATGATTAAATAAAATTAGGACTTGGCAGTAAAATTAGCCAATATTGTTACCTCTATGTTGTCCGAAATATTCTTGCGTGTGATTGACGGTATTTTTATATTATGATCTTGGCAAGGTACAAGAAATATTGACTTTGCTTCTATTTTTCCATTTGTCACTCTAAAGGTTGCCTTAATATCTCTTGGTACTTTGGTGGCATGCAATAACAAGCTCCCTTTGATCATTAACTCATAATTTCCATCTTTGGTAAAATCTGGTATATTTTGGATAATTCCATCAAACTCTGCACTCGGATACTTATCTGACTCTATATAATTTTCATTAAAATGTTCTTCCATAAGCGCTTTTTCAAATTTAAAAGACTTCATCATCACTTTAAAAAAAATACGACCCGTTTTTGTGTTTAAGGCTCCCGCAGCATAGTTGCTCGCTGCCTCGATATCTTCTAAAGGGGTTTTAGAAAAAAACCGGATTTTGGCATTTTTTGACAGCCAAACCTGTGCCTGTGCATTCGAAGAAGCTATAGCAATAACTAAAATAATTATTTTAAGTATAATTTTCAATTTTTCAATTTTAAATACCAAATGTAGTCCAATTTATGTTTGCGAGAAACTAATATTTGTTAACCTTTGATAAAACTATATATCCTAAAATAGCTGAGATTGTGGAGGCAAGAAGTATAGCCAATTTCGATTGGTTAACGAGATGGACATCGTCAAATGCTAAAAATGAAACGAAAATAGACATAGTAAATCCTATGCCACCGAGACAACCCGCACCTAGAATATGTTTCCAACAAACGGAGGATGATAATTTAGACCAACCCAAAGAGACCACGAAAAACGAAAATAACATTATACCAAGAGGTTTACCGAGCACCAAACCCAGAATAATTCCCAGATCTAAGGAACTTGAAATAGTCGCCAAAGAAAATTTCTCAATCACAAAAGCGGTGTTGGCCAAGGCAAAAATGGGTATGATAAACAAGGCGACAGGAAAATGTAAAAATTTCTCTAATTTATTGGAAATGCTTTTCTCGTCCCCACTACCAAAAGGAATAACAAAAGCTAGCAGAACTCCACTGATAGACGCGTGAACTCCCGACTTCAGCATACAGAACCATAAAAATAGTCCACCAACAAGATAAGGCCATAGTAGATATACTTTTTTTCTATTCAAGGTAAAAAGAAAAAGCATGATAGCAGCGGCACCAATTAGATACTGCCATGACACCGTCTTTGTATAAAATATTGCTATTATTATGATAGCCCCAAGATCATCAATCACTGCTAAGGCTGTCAAGAAAACTTTAAGTGCGAGAGGCACACGATTGCCGAGTAGCGATAAAATGCCTAAAGCAAAGGCGATATCTGTGGCCATAGGTATGCCTACACCAGACTGACTGACCTGACCTCTATTAATAAAAAAGAAAATAAATGCTGGCATTATCATGCCGCCCAATGCAGCACTAAACGGCAAAAGAGCTTCTTTAAAATTAGAAAGTTCTCCATTGTACACTTCTCGCTCTAGTTCTAATCCGACCATGAGAAAGAATATGGCCATTAAACCATCATTTATCCAATGCTCAAGAGACATTCCCCCAATATTCATATGCCAGAGAGCCATATAATCATGACCAATTAGCGAGTTAGAAATCCCTAAGGAAAATATAGTACAGCCAATTAGTATCAGTCCTGCTGATTTCTCACTCTCAAAAAAATTAGTAAATAGTTTTGTGATACGCATTCCACCTTATTACCGTGCTAAATTGAGAATAAACTTTTCGCCCTTGGTTGTTTTAGGAAATTTTAGGATTTAAACTAGTCATGCAACATTAGAAAAGTATGGATTAGCCAACTACATTTTTTTTTATAAGTTTGCCCTTTGATTTAAGTTAAAGAATAGTATTTGTGAGAAAAATAGAAATGGTGGACCTAAAAAGTCAGTACCAAAAAATAAAAAATGAAGTTGACAAGGCTGTCATCGAGGTGATGGAAAATGCCAGTTTTATAAATGGCCCAGCTGTCAAGGAATTCTGCGATGATTTGGCGGTTTTTTCCGGTTCAAATTTTGTCATACCTTGCGCCAATGGCACGGATGCTATCCAAGTAGCTATGATGGCTATGGATTTGCAGCCAGGTGACGAGGTCATTGTGCCTGTGTGGACTTATGTAGCTACTGCAGAGGTCATAGCCTTGCTGAAATTGAAACCTGTTTTTGCTGAAGTAAATCCAAATACTTTCTGTATAGATGTCGATCAGTTAGAAAAGAAAATTTCTCCAAAAACCAAAGCTATTGTTCCCGTTCACCTCTATGGTCAATGTTCCGATATGGAACCCATAATGAAAATAGCAACAAAATATAATGTATACGTTATAGAAGACACAGCGCAGGCTATAGGAGCGGTTTATACATTTTCAGATGGCACGAAAAAACAAGCAGGTACTATAGGTCATGTTGGTACGACTTCTTTTTTTCCTTCAAAAAATCTAGGTTGTTATGGCGATGGAGGTGCTATCTATACACAGGATGAAGAGCTAGCTAAGAAAATGAAGATGATAGCGCACCATGGGGAGCGGATAAAATATTATCACGATGTTATAGGTTGCAATTCTAGATTAGATACGATGCAGGCTGTTGTGCTAAAGATTAAATTGAAGCATTTAAAAGATTATGAGAAAAATAGAAATGCCGTAGCCAACTTTTATGATAAAGCTTTTGAAGGTCATCCTAATATTGCAACTCCATATAGATCTTCAAACTCGACCCATGTTTTTCACCAATATACATTGAAACTAATTAATGCTGATAGAGATGCACTAAAGGAATTTTTGGCTTCCAAAAATATTCCTTCTATGATTTATTACCCTGTGCCCCTGCATCATCAGCTAGCCTATAAAGATAATTTACAGCCAGGTGATTCTTTCGAAATATCAGAATTATTAGCTAAATCTGTCATTTCTCTACCTATTCATACAGAGATGGATGAAGAACAATTAAACTATATTGCTGAAACCGTTAAATCTTTTTTCTTATGACCCAAGAAGGTGTTTTTTGCCATGAATCGTCGTACATAGATCAGCCATGCAAAATAGGCAGCGGCACTAAGGTTTGGCATTTCAGTCATATCATGAAGGACTGCGAAATAGGGGATAACTGCAATATAGGTCAGAACGTAGTCATCAGTCCTGGTGTAAAATTAGGTCAGCGAGTCAAAATTCAAAATAATGTATCTGTATACACAGGTGTAGTGTGCGAAGATGATGTGTTTTTAGGCCCATCTTGCGTATTTACAAACGTCATAAATCCACGCAGCGCAGTGAATCGCAAAGAGGAGTACGCTAGAACCCTAGTAAAAAAGGGGGCATCTATTGGCGCTAATGCCACCATAGTGTGTGGTGTCACCCTTGGTGAGTTTTGTTTTGTCGGGGCAGGAAGCGTCGTAACCAAAGATGTAGATCCTTATGCATTAGTTGTTGGCAATCCTGCTGTGCAGAAAGGATGGTATAGCGAGAAAGGTCATAGATTAAAATTTGACGATAAGGGTCAGGCGCACTGCCCTAGCGGAGACATTTATGAGTTTCGAGAAGGCAAAGTGGTGAAGGTTTAAACTAGACACTTTGGACCCAAAATCAGAACCAGCGACCCTCTGATTAATCCCGCACGTGCGGGACTCTAACCAACTGAGCTAAACTATCAGTTGGGATATAATTTGGATTAATTAATTTCTCTATCAATTTTCTTGTTTTCTGCTTCTTGATGAATTTTTCTAATACCATGGCGT
>JAJTHM010000131.1 GCA_021297855.1 Sphingobacteriales bacterium
AAAATTTGATTTAGAATCGGCTGTCCGAGAGATTTTGTATTTTTGTCCATGATAACTTTTGTGGTGCAAAAACAAAGTTATCAAAAAAAGGATAGCTGTAATGGCTATCCTTTGATTATTTTTGTCGGACAATAGTGATAAATAATTCTATAATCTCCAACTCGAATTCTATAGCTTTCTAATCCTTTGAGTTTAACACAACCGCTTGGTCTTGGATTTTCTGCAAGATTCTCAATAGCTGATTTTATACTTGAATAGTGCGGTTCGTTGATTGAAATTAGTGCTTTGAGTGCTTTTTTTGTGAAGGAAATTGAATACATTTTAGCTTCCAATTTTTGCCCGTTCTTCTTCTATCATTTCAAAGGCTTTATTTATAGGAATACGCTCGCCATCATCTTCAAGCAAAGCCTCTTTGTATAGTGCTAAGTCTTCTAAATCATCTAGTTCTTCTAGCAAATAATCAAATTCTTTTTTAGACAAGATAACCAGTTCACTGCCAGCCGTGTCCTTAATAAATTGTGGGTGTAATTCAATCATGGAAGTATTTTCTACAAAAATACTTCAAATTTCATTTTAAATACAAATAAATGCAAAATTTCAATTAATTAGTCTCTTCCCCGCTATCGGTAGTCTATGATTAAGTGCGAGTAGGAGTTCGGTGGCGTTTGGCGAAGTTTGTAACTTCGTCTAAGTGTTAGTAAATTTGTGATTTAGAAAATAATTCTAGTTTTGTGTACAGAAGAAATTATGAATGAAAATATATGGGAATAAAATCAGAGATTTCGATACACTGTGACAACTTGTCCCGTCAAAAAACGGGAGAGTCTGAGACTCTGAACGAACGGGGAGGGGAGAGAAATGGAAATGTCATGGAAATTCAACTTAAGCCTGTTTGATTGACAATAGGACTGAGTAAATTTTGTTATTTTCTGGCGGAAATATTAACTTTGTGGAAATACTACCAACGAATATTTCTTATTATAGATTATGTAATGAATAGTGCTAGATATAAATATTCTAAATAAAATTTTTAAAGTAATTTGTATATGAGGTACTTAATTACATCACTGTTATTTATCATATTTGGAGTTTCATGCAAGAGCTTGGGACATACAGACATTCCAGTAATAAATAGATCTACAAAACCAATAGTTCTTGTAAGTACTGGCAATTCGGAAATAATTTGTAACCCATTATATCCAAATAACTCCAAATATGTTATGGATATGGCAAGTGAATATATACTTAATGTTGATTCTTCATATAGTGGGTTATTTGTTAATGGAAATCAAACTGATTGGGAAAGTGAATTATCTGGGTCAAATCCTATAAAAATTTACTTATATTTCTATGATAAGGATACATTTTATAACTATCCATGTGACTCTATTAAGAAGAATCTTTTATATAAAAAGAAGATGTTGTTGACTTTGGATTATTTAAATCAAAATAATTGGGTAATCAGTTACCCATAGTGATTAAATTATATTTCTTTAAAATTGAAATTACAATAACAATGTTTAAATTCATATTTACTTTGCCTCTATTTTTTATTCTCTCCAGTATGTATAGCCAAAAACTATACCTATTAGGAGGCATGAATCAATCAAGATTTGATTTAGACTATCAGCAAGCAAATACTTTCTATAGTTCAGGTTATGTGAGAGATGTATATCGAAATAGTTCTCTAGGCTTTAATGTTTCTTTGGGGGCGGAGTTTTGGGATAAGAATGTATTTTCTTTTTTGTGCCTTGTTCAATATAATCAATTAGGGGGAAGTATGGGTGATTCTAAGATAGAAAAAGATATTCAAAGAGACTGGGGATTTACGGATAAGTTTAAGTTTGGTCAACTTTCCTTAAATCCAATGTTTAAGTATAAGTGGGTAAATAAGGAAAGGGTCAACCTATTTCTTGTAAGTGGTTTAAGATTGGATTATGTACTTAATGTCTCTCAATTTACTAATTCTCTAAGTACTTTAAATTATCTAGTCATATATGAGCAATATTTAAATCGATTAAATTTAGGTCTAAATTTAGGTTTAGGTGGTGAGTACAAGTTGTCAAATAAATTTGGACTTACAGCTATGCTTACTTATAATCAACATATTACTAAAATGTCTCATGAAAATCAAACTATGTCCAATGTTACGAACGGCCAACTCAATTGGAATTTCAGTTCGCATGTTAATTATTATCAGTTTCTCCTTGGTATGTCATATTGCATTAGCAAAAAGTAAAAATAATTCTCATTAATTGAACCTGATGATTTAATGGTTTCTGATGTTTAGAATAAATCTAAATTCACTGTATCAATTTATTTACCTTTGCCTTAAAACAACCCCATGCGCATACATCTTATAGCTATAGGCGGTGCTATCATGCACCAGATAGCCATCACATCGGCTCGTAAAGGTCATCATGTGACGGGTTCGGATGACGTCATTCAGGAACCATCGCGATCCAGACTCTTAGAGGCTGGCATACTGCCTGATAAGGAAGGATTTTTCGCTGAGAATATCACCCCGGATATAGACATGGTTATACTGGGTATGCATGCGAAGTTTGACAATCCTGAACTGGCGCGGGCTATGGAACTCGGTATTAAGGTGCTTTCTTTTCCTGAGTATATTTACGAAAATAGTCAGAATAAAAAACGAGCAGTGATAGCTGGCAGTCATGGCAAGACGAGTATTACGTCTATGGTCATGCATTGTTTGAAAGAGCAGAATATGGACTTCGATTATCTCGTGGGAAGTTCGGTAGCTGGTTTTGACTATAGCGTGCGGCTCAGTGATGCCCCGATCATAGTGATCGAAGGAGATGAGTATCTAGCCAGTCCTATCAATAAGGAGCCCAAGTTTATCTATTATCATGCGCACATAGCCACTATTAGCGGCATAGAGTGGGATCATATCAATGTGTTTAAAACGGAGGAAATATACAATGCGCAGTTCGCTAAGTTGGTACAAAGTATGGAGCCTGGTTCTAAACTTTTTTATTATGATGATGAAAAGGTGGAGGGAATTGTAGGTGGATTGAGAGAAGATGTCGAATCCAAATCTTACAAGGCTATAGACTATGAAGTCATAGACGAAATATTTTATGCGAAAGTAGAAGGGAAAAATATTCCACTAAATGTCATAGGTCGTCACAATATGGAAAATATCCAAGCGGCTCGGCATGTCTGCATAGAGCTGGGTATGACAGAAGAAAATTTCTGGAAAGCCATACCTTATTTTAGTGGAGCTGGAAGGCGATTGGAGAAAATAGTCGATGAAAAAAAGCGAATCGTTTTCAAAGATTTCGCGCATTCACCGAGTAAACTGCGAGCGACTATCCGCGGTGTCAAAGAGAATTATTCAACTAAGAATTTGATCGCTTGCTTTGAAATGCATACCTATAGTACACTGACAGAAGAGTTCCTGCCACAGTATAAGGATAGCATGAATGAAGCGGATACGGCGGTGGTTTTTATCGACAAGAAAGTTTTGGAGAAAAAAGGGAATCTGCTTTTTTCGGAAGAAATGATAAGAAATCATTTTAGTAGAGAGGATATTTATTTTTTTACAGAACTAGACAAATTAGAGGAATTTTTAGAAAAAACGAATGGACGCGAATCTGTTTATCTTATGATGAGCAGTGGTACTTTCGGAGGTTTAGATTTAAAATCAATAGCAATAAGAAAAGAAGTCAAACAAACTGAAGTCAGGACTCCAAATCTACATAGTGTAAACAGAAATGCGTTGCCTAGCATGGCTAGGCTCGAACTGTCTGAAGAAGAGAGGCAAACGGTCTTGCCTATTTTTGCTCTTTCGTTTTTATTTTTTGTTTTACCAATAGCTTGGCTGTTTATACAAAAGAAAAATTCTTCCTCACTTGTATTATACAATCTGATGGTCGAGTTCTTCAATTTTCAAATTTTATCAACCTTAGTTTTTATTGGATTGATGTATTTGAATCAGAACAGTTTTTTCCCCATCTATTGGTTGCCATGGATATTTCATATTCATTATACGAGTCAAGCATTGCGACGAATCTATTATCAAACGAGCATGGGACTGCCCCAAGGATTAGCAGTGATACTTCCGAGATTGGATAAGAGTTAGTGGATCTGTGAGAAACAGTTTTGTATCTTTAGTTGTTGAACAAAGTTCCATTAATAAACCACAATAACTTTCAACTTCATTTAAAATTATCTGCTAGTGCTTATATTTACCACAATTAAAGAGATTCCTGAATTCCCCTGCCTAGTCGGCAGACAGGCTTGTCTGTTGACAAACAGGGCTGCGCTTCATCCGCCAGAGGCGGACGCTAATGGCCAGAGACCTCGTCATCCTGCGAACCTGTGCTGACCTAAGCGT
>JAJTHM010000016.1 GCA_021297855.1 Sphingobacteriales bacterium
CAAGAAATAAATACCTCTATGACTAGCTTGTATATTCGTATTTTTAATTTGACTGGCATTGGCTGAGATAGAGTTCACCCCTTCGAATACATTGGTCATCTTGGTTTCATTCATAGGATAGAGGGTTACATTTCCTACAGTAGTTAATCCTACTCTACAGTTATCAAAATCAGCCTGCGTGTTATTTTTTCCTCGACCCTCGCATACAAGCCATGCATTGATCTCAGGTTTATCATTTCCTACGAAAAGTCCAATGCCATTGGGATAGCCTTTGAGTGTAAATGGAGGGTCTTCATATAGGATATTGGTAAATACATTTTTGGTAGATCGCGGATCAGAGACATTAGAAAATAAAGCCCCATTCATCAAATTAGTAAAGGTATTATTGCTAAAATAGAAATGTCTGAAATCACAGATAGCCATACCTGCCCATGCTCGTCCTGTATAAAACCCGTGCTGCAGTGTGCCAGAACTAGGATTAAACGTCATAGCCGAGTGCCTCTTTTTGAGACTTCCTCTTCCTGTAGTACACAGAAATCTATTATTGGTAAAGGTGTTATAGGTAAATCGTTGAACACTTGTATTCGCTCTAGGCGGATAAGATATACCAATATAGTTATTTCTAAAGGTATTGTAATCAAACTGCTCGTTAGAATTTATATTTTTAACCTCTACTGCATAGAGAGCATCTTCTATAGTACATCGTTTGAGACTGATGGCCCCTTGTACGACCTCTATCCCCTGCCACATGGTATCTACACAGGTGCGAATGGTGGTAGAGTCCATATTTAAACTAGAAGCATTGACATAGATTCTAGCTCCAGGTTTTGCTATCACATCGCAGTAATTGAGCTGTATTGAACTATTTACATGAAAAGTGCCATTAATTCTAAACCTTTCTCTTCCTGCTGATTTTGTAATTGGGCTGAAAGGTTTACCAGCACCAATAGCTGAAGATGCTGTAGGATATATGGTGCCTGTTCCTATATCAATATATTTTTTGAGTATAATGGACTCTAAATTGATACAACCTGTACTCTCTGTAACTGTAATGAATACCGTAGGATTGCCAACTGTACTCACATTATTGGTAAATGACTGAGTAGATCCTGTACTCCATAGATAGGTATAAGGCGGTACACCCAAGGTGACATTGGAGACGATATTAGCTGTATTCAAATTGCAGTGATAAGAAGGTGTCAGCGTTATTTTTGCATTGCTATAAACTCCCGTTTTGGGGACTATAAAGGTTTCTGTTTTCGTACAATGATTTCTATCCATGACGGTAATAGTATATGGACCTGGAAGTAAATCTATCCGATCCCTATCTCTATTGCCATCCGCCCATAGATAGTTATATGGAGGCACGCCTCCTGTAGGTCGCACTTGGATACTTCCCTTTGCTCCACCACAGACATAAGGTGTGATTGTAGTATTTGTGATTAGATCTATATGCCTTAGTGTATCGATAATGTCATATTCACTAGTAAATATACAGTCATTCTTATCTTTGATAGTCACTTTATAACTACCTGGGGCTAATCCGAACTGATGCTGATTGGGCGGTAGGCCTCCAGTCCATGCATAGGTATAGGGTGGTGTACCTCCTGTAGGAAATAGATTGATAGACCCATCATTACTTCCCTTACATCGAGGGTGATAAATAGCTTCATTAGCTGCAATAGGAGGTATGCTAGGGATGTTAATAATCTGGAGGTCTAAATCGCAGCGCGCTGCATCGCTGACTCTGACATGATAGGTACCCGAGGCTACATTGATTCTATCTTTAGTGGTAGCTCCATCGAGCCAAGTATAGAAGTATGGAGGTGTTCCTCCACTGGGAGTTAGTTTTATACTTCCTGTGTTACCGCAAGACACCACAGATACTGAGGACATTTTGAGAGGGTCATTGTCGTATAATCTAAAATCATCGAAATAGCCGTATGGGGAGCAAATATATGGGCAACTTGCATTATATTGAGGAATGGAAAGTAGCAAATACTCTATATTGGCATTAGCAGTAAACGAGATAGTGAATTCAGTCCAGACGGTATCCGTAATCATTGAACTACTAAAAATCTGACTATACTGATATCCACAGGCAGGATTCCAACTCGCTGCACCTGCCCATAATGGAGTCTTTCCAGGCGATACATTGGGTTTACAAGGTGGCATAGTGCTGCCTCGTACCTCAAGGTTGAAATCTAGACATTGAGTAAACTTTCTAGGTTTTCTTGAATAAAATTTTAGTGTATAGGTTTTCCCAGTTGTTAATTCCTTTCTAAGTTTAAACGTTATGCCTTCGCTATACCATAAACCACCGAAAAGCGCAGGATTAGGATCTGTAACCATTCCTGTCATTCCTAAAAATTTATTCCCTTGAGGAGCCATTATGTGCAGAGGAGTCCATACACATGAACCAGCACTCACTGGAAATGGACCATGTGTCCATTTACTTGCAAGACTATGAGGCCATTGTTCTATAGTTGGACTTATACCATTTCCTGTATAAATATCTACAGAATTATCCATAAAAGCATTCTGACCGGTACTCCACTGCTGAACGAAGTAGTCATAAAATCTAGGGTCTGGTGCATTCTCAAAATCACCACCACAAATATAGTTATCATGACACTTAAACAGACCTGGACACAATGTAAAAATAGGTGGTGGCGGAGGTGGGGTAATAGCTGCAGAAGCCGCCGTCGTCAAAGTATCAGGATAGGGCTTTTGGCTGTATAGCGACAGTCCGAGAATGAGGAATAGAATAAATGTTAGTTTTTTCATTTTATTAGGATTTTAATGTAATACAAAGATGTACAAAAAAAATGACAATTACAACCAATAAATTATAGTAACTTTGCTATAAAATATAGATATGATAGGGAAAAAGATAGCCATAATCCGAGAATGCAGGGGTTTTAGCCAAGACTATATGGCTCAGAAGCTAGGCGTGAAGCAGCCTACCTACTCTAGCTATGAAGCTGCTGATAAGTTATCGGATGACACTCTCGTCAAAATAGCAGAAATACTAGGCGTATCGGTAGAGGACATCAAAAACCCTATGCCTGTTTTTATGAGCTTTCACAATAGCCCTAATTCAAACGTAAATAGTTCTAATTTTAATACTCAAGAAACACTAGACAAGATTCTGACTCTGCTTGAAAAGCAGCTAGATCAGAATCAAGCTATGAATCAGAAGATACTAGACCTTATGGATGCGCAGATACGGCTGATAGGTGTTAAATAATTAGCATTGTACTTTCTCATTTTACCCTCTATCGTGGTCTGGATAGTGAAAATCGACCGTCGTTTGGCTGTATTCGCCCATACTGACCTCGATTTTTGATAATACGACCTCGAAATGACCCTTATTTTTAGCCGTCTATCGTGGTCTAGACCTCTGTAAGACCGAAATCAAACACGATAGTATTTAA
The DNA here is from genome assembly GCA_021297855.1 of Sphingobacteriales bacterium. Lineage (GTDB taxonomy): Bacteria > Bacteroidota > Bacteroidia > Chitinophagales > JADJOU01 > CHPMRC01. The sequence continues at coordinate 3,438 of JAJTHM010000016.1, forward strand.
ATGCCGCTCGATAGCACCAAAAAGAGGGTCGATGGAGCCTAAAGCATTTACCTCTATAGGGTAAAAATTTAGGTTATCGGGGGGTAAAAACTTTTATTTTTTATTCTTTTTTACATACTAAAAAGCAATCTTGGAGCGTTTTATTACCGTAAAACTATTGTTAACCTTTTAAATTTAAACATTATGCCACTACAAAACATTGGACAGACTCACATAACTGCCGCGCAGATTACAGACTTTGACAAAGCCCTTGATGATTTGATGGCTATAGCTTCGGCTATTACAATTAATCTCACCGATGAAGAGCGTTCCCGCTATGGCAGCATCAATGAAAAGAATAAGCTCTTTGTCAATGGTGTGCTGGACTATGCTACGAACCAGTCAGACCTCAAAAGTCCTGATGTGGACTGGGTCGAGTTTCAAAAAGACTACGATGACCGTAAATTTGCTGACACTAGAGCAGATAGAATAGAAAATCTTCTGCGAATGGTGACCGATTTTAAAATTGTCCATGATTATGACAATTATCAAAATGCCTTAACTGATTATGACTATACCAAATATAAAGCAAACACATCTATACCTGGCTTCGCTGAGAAGCAAGCCTATCTCCGTCAGTTTTTCCCTAATACACAATCGAATACACCACCACCAGCTGAATAAAATTCTGTTTGTTTGATTCCATAGTACCCATCAAAGCCACAGCAAAATGCCGTGGCTTTGGTGTTTTATAGAGAATACTTGGCTGGTTGGGTTGATTTCTGATGATTAACACTAATGTATTATACTATTTCTCTATAGCCTCCCATAGGTCCTGAATCCGTCACCGGTTTGCCCGGCACTATTCTAGGTATGGTCATTCCTATGTTTGAAACTACTTGGTTAGCGACCTCTGTAGTGTCTCATGAAACCAATCCACTTGTTACGATTCCCGCTCCCAAAAAAGGGGATAAAACCGACCTCAAAGCATTAGAAGATATCCTTAAGAGAACCTATAAGGATTACGATAATCCGTATAAGCTAGTGTTAAGGATATTGTTGTAGCAGAATATTCATCTTCCCGAAGGTAGAGACTTTTGTCTTGAGTTTATTCAAGACCCACCTTATCCACCTCCTTCATCAGTCTATCTGTCTCTGTCAGAGCCACTATGATTTTCTGGTAATGCAGAATATCATCAAACTCTAGTTTTCTATCTTTTCGGTCTTTGAGCCACTTCTGAGCTGGCTGATAGCCGCCTATGTAGAAATCCCAAGCGACCTGTGGTACGTTGTCGAAAAATTGATTATCGTTAATATAAACCTTGCCTAAACCTTGGTCACTTATAACATTATATTCTTCATTCGGTTCGTGAAGAAGCATATCATCATTGGAGCTCAGATGCGGCTGAGG
>JAJTHM010000007.1 GCA_021297855.1 Sphingobacteriales bacterium
ACTAAGTTACTCTTCAATATTTTCCTTAATTTCATTTAGACTGATATATTTTCCTGCCTTTATCTCATCTTCTAGGACTTTATATTTTTCTTTTCCTTTTTCGAGATAGTGCATGAGCATCATTCGTTCATAGGTTTCTTTAAACCAATGAATTCTCTGCAGAATCCTCGTGGAATAGAAAGTTTTCTTTTCTTTTTTAGACTCGATAAATTTCATTATGAAATTCCAAATGAGGTCTAAACCTAACTTTTCGATAGATGAAAATGCAAATATGCTTTCTGAAACATTCAAATCTGACTTCAATAGGTGAACAGAATTTTCAATCTCTTTTTTTGATAAATTGGCGGCATTCAAAAGTTCGCCATCCGCTTTATGAATAATATAAAAATCTGCTACCTCCATGATTCCTTTTTTAATTACTTGCAATTCATCTCCTGAGGCTGGCATGAGAAGAAGGATAAACGCATCACATAGGTTTTTGACTATAGTTTCTGATTGTCCTACCCCTACCGTTTCTACTAGGATGATATCATAGCCCGCTATTTTAGCTAGTTCGATATTTTTGTGGGTGTTGATTCCCAGTCCACCCAGTCTATTCGAGCTAGGGGAAGGACGGATAAATACGTTATCCATACTGCTCAATTCGGTCATTCTAGTTTTATCGCCTAAAATACTACCATGGCTTAGTTCGCTGCTAGGGTCTATAGAAAACACAGCGAGTTTATAACCAAGATGATGAAGATAAACACCTAATGTCTCAATAAAACTACTCTTGCCAACACCAGGAATTCCGCTTATACTTAAAACAATTGAGTTAGAAAGTTTTTCTTGATTTTTGTTTATGAAATTATCTGCGATTAGGTTATCCTCCAAACGAGTACTCTCATTGTAGGTAATCATTCTAGCGAGCGCAGCTATATTTCCTTGGAGTACTCCTTCCTCTAGGCTTTGCATAATAAGCTATTGAAGTTTACTGAATTCTTATTTCACTTGAAAACACATCAAACTCTTTCTCTTTTTCTAATAGATAATTGCGCTTTTCCGTGTCCTTCACTAACTCTAGAATGGGATTAGTCCCCTCGCTCATCGCCTCAAAAAAAGGTTCATTATGATATTGGGCTCCTGTGATAGGGGCGCTCATCCAATCGCTATTTCTTTTGACGAAACGCATATTGTTATCAATAAACATAAACTGGTTATATCGATATTTATCCCTCGTTACCCCTCTATGTTTATACCAGAAACTCTGCGTGAGAGGAAAATTAAATTCTTCGTTTTTAAATAAGGTGGTAGTTTGTTCTTCCCCTATTGCCTCCATTAAACTATGATACATAAATCTACTGCTCACAGGGGTATCAATTGTTTTAGCAACTTGGCCTCCTGGCGGCAACCAAAATAAGGGCACTCTATTACCCCCATCATTTACATTGGAAAAGTGGTAATACCAATCTTGTTCGCCAAAATTATCTCCGTGGTCTGCACAGAAAACAACTAGGCTATCTTTATCTTGATGTATATCTTTCACAAACTGATTCAAATCATTTTTGATGATTTGATAACTCGTCATCTGCCGTTGATAAATAAGATCAGCATATTTTTGATCGATGACTCGATGGTTATTTATAAGAAAGTTTTGATTGACAATTTTGAATAATGTAATGGTCTCCATCGTCTTCTCCCATAGACTTTTCCCGGTCAAACCGAAGGTGTCAGCCACATGATATGGAAAATGAGTTTCCATAAGGTTGATGAAGAAAAAGCAAGGTTGATTTTTTGCATCATTTTCTTCTATGAGCTGTCTGACTTTATTAAAATTATCCAAGTGGGTATTTTGTCCCCAACAGGTAGCGACTTCAAGATCTTCACTCAGTTTGTCACTGATGACATCTTTAGAAAAAAGCATTTTACGCACTCTAGGCTTACCTATAGATAGCAAAAGACGCATGGTCTTTTTCAGCTTGGGAGTCACTATTTTCCACACTTTATGTACCTCATCAAAACCTCGATCCAGTCCAAAAATATCGGTTGTCACAGGATTGGCAGTCACCTGAATCGTTTTATAGCCTTTTTCTTTCATTTTATCTGCCAAGGTAGGAATGTCACTGCGCAGTCTCCTAGTATGCGTATCTGCTCGATGCTCGTGTACGTTGAGACCAGTAAACATGCATGAAGTAGCGGGTAAGGTCCAACAGGCTGAGGAGCGGGCTTGAGTGAATTGAATGCTATTGGCCTCCAAATAAGGCATATCTACCCCATTTTGATATACAGAATCTTTGCGAAGACTGTCTGCTACTATTAGAAAGATATGTTTAGGCTTTTCCAAGGGATAAAATTCACGGCAAATGTAAGGATTCTATAGATTATGTTTATAAAATTATAAAAAGACTTAGGTTAAAGGCTATGTTTATTAAATTTGTTGATTAATTTATTTAGCCTTTCAATGAAAGTATTTTTTTATGTATTGAGTCTCTTTTCCTCTATCCTTGTTTTTGGGAATGACTTGCAAGAAATTCCAAGAAAATACTTCGACCTGTTACATACTGATTTAGAGTTAAAACCCCTTTGGAAAGAGCATCGGATGGAAGGCAAGGCTAGATTAACACTTGTACCTTACTTTTATCAGCAAAATAAGTTAATTCTTGATATAAAATATTTAGATATTCAGAGCGTAGTATTAAATGGCTCTAATAAGCCCTTGTCCTATACGTTTGATAAATCCAAACTTAATATTGATTTGGATAAATTCTATACTAACCAAGATACTCTGATGGTGGTCATAAGTTATATAGCCAACCCTGATAGTATAGTAGATTCCGCTGGCAATGCTATCAAAGACGAAAAAGGCCTTTATTTTATCAATACCGATGGGAAACAAAAAAATGTTCCTACCCACCTATGGACGCAGGGGGAGACACATTCTAACAGCAGTTGGTTCCCAACCTTGGACCACCCTTCTGAAAAACACACCCAGAGATTGAAGGTCACCTATGAATCGAACTATGTATCGCTTGCGAATGGTAAATTAATTTCGAGCAAAGACAATAAAGATGGAACGAAAACCGATATTTGGGAGCAGACTATTCCACATTCAGTGTATTTAACTGTGCTGGTCATCGGTGATTATACTATAGTCAAAGATCAATGGCGTGGCAAGGAAGTATCGTATTATATGGAACCTCAATACAAAACTGTGGCACGCGCAATATTTGGGCGAACACCAGAGATGATGGAATACTTCTCCACACTATTAGGTGTCGATTTCCCTTGGGACAAATACGCTCAAGTCATCGTACATGATTTTACCGCTGGCGCTATGGAGAATACTTCTGCTGTCACATTCAATACCATGTTTCAAAAAGATGCGCGCGAACTGGTAGATGGAAATGATGATGAGACTGTAGCCCATGAGCTTTTCCATCATTGGTTTGGCAATATAGTCACCTGTAAAACATGGACACATCTCACCTTAAATGAATCTTTTGCTAATTATTCCGAATACTTATGGACAGATTATAAGTATGGTAGGGAAGAAGCGGAGTATCATTGGACACAGGATATGTCGCCTTATTTTTCTTATAGCAGCAGTAAGAAAGAACCCCTGATACGATATTTTTACAAGAAGCCAGATGATATGTTTGACCTCATTTCCTACAATAAAGGAGGTAAAATATTGCACATGCTAAGAAATTATGTAGGAGATGAAGTTTTTTTTAAATCTCTCAACCTCTACTTAACTAGATTCAAATATAAAACAGCTGAGTATTCAAATCTCAGACAGTGTTTTGAGGAGATATCTGGGGAAGACCTCTACTGGTTTTTTCAGCAATGGTACGATAATGGGGGTCATCCAATCTTAAATTCTAGCTATACCAAAACTCCTGACAGCACTATACTCATTGTCTCTCAAAGACACAACTTTGACTCAAGCCTTATATATAAGCTTCCTATGGATTTATATATATACACGGGGGATATTCTGAAGCGGGAGCGCATAGTCCTAACGAAAAAAAAGGATACCTTTATAATCAGAGAAAAAGATGTAAAAACAATAAGTATAGATGGCGCCAATTCATTAGTTGCGGTAAAAATCGAAGCACGTGAAGTCAATGATTGGCTATTTCTTTTAGAAAATTCTAGCAGCTACATTGACCAGTCCAAGGCACTGAAGAAACTAGCTATTCACAAAGATAAAGACAAGGTAAAGGACGCAATTTATAATTTACTTTCCATAGATAAAAACAGATTACTTCATGAGGTGATAAAATCAATAGATAAAAAATGGTTGAGCAGAGATCCGCGGTGGAAGGATAAGTTGATGCTAATCATAAAGTCGAACAAATCGGGAAGAGTAAAATCAACAGCTATAGACAAACTAGCCGAAAATGAAGATATCAGCGGACTAGATAGTCTCATCATTCCATTATTAAATGATTCTTCCTATTATGTTGAAAATGCTGCGCTCAAATTTTTAAATAAACTGGATTCGAACAAAGCCTTGAAATATGCGTACGACAGAATCTACAGCAATAGCTATAGTATTTTAAATACTGTTTTCGAGATTATAAGTCAATCGAAAAATCCAAGAGAAATCAGCTATTTTGAGAAGGCCATCGAAAAAGCACAAGGTTACAAAAAACTAGCAGTATATACGAATTACGGAACATTTATAGCTAGTCTCAATGAAAAAATTATCGCAAATTATATAGAGCGATTTGAATCTATGACCACTTCAAGTGACGAAACAGATCGATATTGCAGTAAGTCGGCACTGCGAATGCTCAAGGCTGAACTCGTCAAAAAAGAAGAGGAAGTAGCCAAAAAACATGTAGAAGAAATTGATCGAATTCTGGACAAAGCGAAAAAAGACGAAGACGATTTTTAAATAAGACCTATGCTGTTATATGATGATTTAATTACCTGGGAAAATATGCTGCCACTCACATTTACGCGAAGTACTGCGGAGTGTCGTGTGGGCATACTCACGATTCAGGAGAAATGGGAAAAATATTTTAATTCCCCAGTAGAATTAGAGTATGCGAAAGACTACTTAAAAAACACTGGTGGTAAAATTAGCTCAGATATTAAAGTAGTTTCTCACATATTGCCTAATATGGAGCTGGTAAATGCTATAAAGTCATTACACGAGAATAGTATTCTGGTTCATGAAAATACGGAAATTGCCTCTAAAAATAAAGGGATAAATCCAACCTTAATAGCTTATACTGGAACGATTTCTTTCATTCATTTTCCTTGGGATATTTTTTTGCAGAATGATGCCGAGATAAGAAAAGATTTTGAATTAATTACTGCTGTCAGAACCAGCGCGCACATTGGTTCTGACAACAAGATACTTGGCGAAAATATTTTTATTGAACCAGATGCTAAGGTTCATTGCAGCATAATCAATACAAATACAGGACCCGTATATATAGGTAAAAATGCAGAAGTAATGGAAGGGGCGATTATTCGCGGACCATTTTCTCTAGGTGAGAATGCTCAAGTAAAAATGGGCGCTAAAATATATGGTGCCACAACTATTGGCCCTGGGTGTAAAGTAGGAGGCGAAATAACTAATTCTGTTTTCTTTGCTAACTCCAATAAGGCGCATGACGGCTATATAGGAAACTCTGTCTTAGGAGAATGGTGCAATCTCGGCGCTGATACAAATTCTTCTAATTTGAAAAATAACTATAGCATGGTTGAAATTTACAATTACCATAAAGGTGCTGTTATTGAAACTAGTCAGCAATTTCTCGGATTGATTATGGGAGACCACTCAAAGTCTGGCATCAATACGATGTTTAATACAGGGACTGTCGTTGGTGTGTGTGCGAATATTGTTGGAGCCGGATTTCCTAAAAAACACATCCCATCTTTCAGTTGGTCGATTTCCGAGAAGATACGACCATATGATTTGGAAAAGGCATTTGAAACTATTCATGTGGTCTATGGCAGGCGTAATAAAAAACTAACAGAGAGAGAAGAATTTATTTTAAGAACCATTTATAATTTGACCATATCAAATAACCCAGCCTAAGACTAAATTCTATGAGTGAGAAAAAAATTATAGTAGCAGGCAATTGGAAGATGAATAAAACTTACCTAGAAGCCAAAGAATTTATCGCGAAGTTAAACCAGCTACCCGAGTTAAAAACAGAAACAATTATAGCTGTCCCAAATTTGTATGTCGATACTTTATTTATTAATAGTCAGAGATCAAACATCGCTCTCGCTTTACAAAACTGCTCTTCCTTCGAAGGAGGAGCCTACACCGGAGAGGTATCTGCTAAAATGATAGCTTCCCTCCAGTTGAACTATTGTATAGTAGGTCACTCCGAGCGAAGACAATATTTTGGGGAGACTGATGAAACTATATCAGCAAAAATAACGCAGCTAATTCAATACAATGTCAAACCTATATTTTGTATTGGCGAGACGCTCCAAGAAAGAGAGCAGAATGAAACGTTTAATGTGCTAAGAAGACAATTGATGAGAGGTTTGAAAAATATAGCCTCTGATAAAGTTGAAAGTATCCTTATCGCTTATGAACCAGTTTGGGCTATAGGTACAGGAGTTACAGCCACCAAGGAGCAAGCAGAAGAGGTGCATAAATTTATATGTCAATTATTATCAGAACTATATACTTCGGATTTAGGAAATCAGATTCCTATTCTATATGGAGGCAGCTGCAATGAGAAAAATGCAAAAGAACTATTCTCTCAGCCCCATATATGGGGAGGCCTTATTGGAGGAGCTAGCTTAAATCTAGATACCTTTTATACCATAATGCAAATAGCGGAAGAAATTAATGAGCACTAAAAAAAATATTCTTTGCCTCGGTGGGTCTAGAAATCAGACGAGTCAGCTACATCAAATAGCTCAATATCTCGAAGCTGATTACAATATATTTTATAGTCAAATTTTTGGGGAAGGTTTTTTATTTAAGGCCGCAGCTGAGATTGGTTTTTTTGATAATACAGTTCTTGGACGCGATAGTTCATTTACAAAAGCATCTCAACAATATATCAAAGCACATGACTTAAACTATGACTACAGAGGACAAAGTAAAGGTATAAAATATGACCTAGCACTCCTCTCGACAGATATGATAGTTCCTAAAAGTTTTAAAAACATAAAAACGGTTTGGATTCAGGAAGGCATGATAGACCCAATAACCAGTTTCGGTCGATTGGTAAAAAAACTAGGATTACCGGCTTATGCTACTGCTAGCACTGCGCTGAATGGCACTTCAAACAAAGCCGATTTATACTTTGCCATGTCGCGAGGCTACAAAAATTATTTCAAGGCATATGGAACAGAAAGTAGTAAAATTTTAGTTACCGGTGTTCCTAACTTTGACAACATACATTCTCTTATGAATACTACCTATAATGAACGTGGGTTCGTATTGGTAGCTACCTCTGATATCAGAGAGCTAGGCGGGAATGATGACAGAATTTTCCTTATCAAGGAAGCCATCAGAATTGCGAATGGAAGAAAGCTGATTTTCAAACCCCACCCAAATGAAAGTATTGAGCGGGTAATATCAGAAATTAAGTCTGTCCATCCCAATGCCTGCATTATAACTGAGCCTATTATCGATATTTTGATAGCCCATTGTGATGTTCTGATCACTCAGTACTCCTCATGCGTATACCAAGGGTTGGTGCTCGGGAAGAAAGTATACAGCTATTTTCCTATTGAGGAATTGGAAATAAAAAAACCAATACAAAACGGTGGGAAAAGTGGCGAAATCATCGCAAGAATAGTTGGTGAATTCATGGAATACGAAGGCGATAAGAAGGATTTTATTAAAACTTCCCCTTCAGTAAAAATGTATCTATAAGAATAATCCATATAAGACAAAACAAACACATAATGACGAAAGTAATAACCATAGTGCAAGCTAGAATGAGTTCCAGCAGACTCCCTGGCAAGGTTATGAAATCTATAATGGGCAAACCTGTCCTTCAGCTACAGTTGGAGCGGATGTATTATTCCAAGCTCTGTGGTCAGATCGTAGTCGCTACCTCAAAGAATAAAAATGATGATATCATTGAGGATTTTTGTGATAAAAATAACATTGCTCTATTCCGAGGAGATGAAGATGATGTGCTTGATAGACACTATCAATGTGCCATACAATACCAAGCCGATGTTATAGCTAAAATTCCATCTGACTGCCCTTTAATTGATTCAAGAATTATGGATAAAGTCTTTGACTACTTTCAACAGAATCAATTTGACTTTGTTTCAAATCTACATCCAGCCAGCTATCCCGATGGGAATGATGTAGAAGTGTTCACCTTTTCCGCTCTTGAAAAAGCGGCAAAAGAAGCGAGTAAAAAGCTCGAACGTGAACATACAACACCTTATTTTTGGGAAAATCCTCAGTTATTCAAACTTGGAAATGTACTTTGGGACAAGGACTTAGATTATTCAATGAGTCACCGCTTTACATTAGATTACCAAGAAGACTTTCTATTTATTCAACGTGTATTTGAAGAGCTCTATTCAATTAATCCCAACTTTTCATTGGATGATGTTTTAAATCTTCTTATAACTAACCCAGAAATCTATAAAATTAATGCAAACTATGCAGGGGTGAATTGGTATCGAAATCACCTAAGTGAGCTCAATACAATTCAGTCTAACCAAACTAAAATAATTTAGCAGACTAGATATTTTCAATGCATCTACCTAGCGTATATATTCAGATTCTTCATTACAATAATGCACATTTTCTAAAGGAGTGCATAGATAGTGTTTGTCAGCTTGATTATCCAAATTTTAGCGCTGTCATTGTAAATGACTGCTCTTCCGACGACACAAAAGATGTTTTGAATACCATTCACCTTCCTGAAAACATACATGTAATTCATAATGCCAAAAGACTAGGAAGGGTCGAAAACTATCAGTTTGCCTTTAGTCAGCGGAAACAGGCAGAATGGCTTATCAATTTAGATAGCGATGATTATTACACTTGCAGCAGATGGGTAGATGAAGCGATGCAAATTGTTCATCGTAATCCTTCAGATAATATAACCCATATTCAATCAAACTTTTTGGCCCGAATTGGTATTAATCATATTCACATCCTCAAAGACTACGGCAATGGGTATTATTTAATTTCTGGAATAGATTATATTAGGCTTTGCATAAAGCATTATGGTTTTTCGCACCTCAGTAGTATATTCAAGATTGATTTGGTCGAAAAGCATGGTGCCTATTCAGATGACTGTTTACACACTGATTTTCTAACTGCAGCCAGAGCTGCCTTACTAGGAAATGTGATCATAGGGTCAAAAGAAATAGGTATTTGGAGAAAACATGATGGAAATCAATCCAGTCAGAGATACAGCCATGAGGAATACGCAAAAAATCAAGTATCATACTATCGACTTTTTGAATGGTGCGAGGATTATCTTTCGTATAAAGAGATTAAAAATCTCATCAATAATTTTGAGAATAGAGAACAAGACCGAAAACTCATGTCAACGATTCAGACAAGAGATTTTAGTTCATTAAGAAGTTTTATCCAACAGGAAAAGCTCTCATTTTGGTCGCTCATTCAGAGTGTTTCAAGAGTTTTTCTCTCAGATTTTGGTTCTGAAAAACTGTCGAATATTAGTCACGGTATATTCACTCGTGGATTATCTGTATTGATTACTCTCCTAAGCCTCCCCTTTATTCTAAAATACTTAGGCATAGATGAGTATAGCTGGATTGGCATTTACACTACTATTGCGAGTGCTTTGTATATTTTTGATTTTGGACTTACTAATATAATTACCAAAGAGATAAGCCAAATAGGATTTCAATCTAGAGATAGATTGAAAACCGTCATAGCAACTCAAGAAATTTTGTATTTGTCTATTGGTGTCTTTATCAGTGCTGCTTTAATTCTATCCTCTAATTGGCTACTAAGCCATTGGTTTTTTGGCAATTCAGCAGTAGGTAATACTAAAAATATTCTCTGGCTAATCGCTATAGCCATATTGGTGCAATGGCCACATTCCTTCTACACAGGTGCATTATTCGGTTTAAATAAACAAGCCGTATCCAATTATACTCAGCTTGGTCTCACAGCAGTAAAAAATGTTGGTATTCTTTTTCTTTTTACTCTATTTACTGCCAGCATAGAGCTGTTTTTTTATTGGCATATTTGCATTTCACTTGTCACCATTCTCATACAAAAAATACTAATCTACAAAGAGGTGCGGTTTGTCAATTCTTTTCAGTACTTCTCGCTTAATAATCTAAACCAACTAAAGCGCCTTGCTATAGGAATATCCATAATTAGTCTCTTTGGATTTATCTATAGTGATATGAATAATTTTTTATTAACTCGCTGGTTGAGCAAATCAGAATTTGGATATTACGCTATTCTCTATAATATTCTTATGGCCTTTATCATGTATTGCGCCACAGTAAAAAGTGCGCTTTTTCCATATATTTCCAAAGCTGTGCATTCAGAGTTTTTGAATGCAATTCAAACCAACTACACCAAGCATTTTCAACTCATTAGTTATAGTCTTATCCCTTTATGTGTTTTATTAATAATTGTGCGTGATGATTTCTTAATAACCTGGTTGCAAGAATATAATACAGCCGAAAAGCTAAGCACCTCCTTTAGCTATATAATTATAGGGAGCCTATGCAATGCGCTGATGATAATTCCGTGGACTTATCTGATTGCCATGTCCAAGACTAGATTTTTAATTTACCTAACTGGATTCCTCGCCTTAATTTCAATACCCTTACTTTATATTTTGATCAATCTACTTTTATTTGAAGGAGCCTCCCTATATTGGTTGATAATCAACCTTATTCCCTTGCCTTTTTTGATCTATCACGTTAATTCACTCAATAAAATTAATAATCAAAACCAAATAATTCATTCCATAATTATACCCTTGATTATTTCTATTGTAATTTTTCTTTCTACTAAAATTTTATCGGATTCAATGAACTTTAGCGCCCTTTCTAGCATTTTTCTAGCTATATTTTCTTTAGTCAGTATCTACATCTTTTTATTCTTCTTAAAATATTTTAAACTAAGGCACAATTTTTAACCCAAATGAAACTTCTTATCAATAATCTATCTTCTACTCTATTTAGTTTTGCATAAACCAACCCATGCGATATTTTATCTTATTTGTTCTGTCTATTTTCACTTTCAATTTGTCGTCACAGGTCTCTTTGCGCTTTGAAAATAGAAAAATATATTTAGGTGAACTCGATATTAATAATGCCTATGGAATAAATTTTAGCTATGAAAACATTTCCGATAAACCTATTATGCTGAGTTATGAACCTATTAGCAACTTGATCAATGCCACCTATAAAAAGGAGGCTATTCTCCCTGGAGAAAAAGGTAATGTCAAAATAAACTTCTATCCTGAACAAGAAGGACCCTTTAACGAGAAATTATATATCATAGTAAATGAAAAAGAAAAAATAGAGCTAAGCCTATACGGTACAGTTGCCACTATTTCTAAATCGTATAAGTCGCTTACTGAAAGCAATAAATTATTCGGCGACCGAGATATTGCCTTTATGGTTGTCGATGCCCAAACATTTGTGGGGATACCCTATGCCAAAGTTTTTATTAAAAATGTGACGAATCAAAAGAGCTATATTGGTGTAGCCAATAGATTTGGAGCTTTGATCAATAGAATACCTGAAGGTAAATATAGCATACAAGCCCTTGTTAAAGATTATGGGAAAGACGTTCTTGATATAAAACTGGATCCTAATCGCAATATAGCTTTTATTCTACTTGATAAACCCGAGCTAAAAGATACGATCCTAAAGAGAGATAGTATTCCTGTTTTAGCCTCCTTTAAAACCGATAGTACTGCCATTTTGGATTCACTTGAAGGCTCTCCACCCATGGCATATATAAAAGATGTTGATACGAAAGCCCCATACTATGATCCCAAACCAAATACCTCTCCGGAAATAGCAATAGGACTCCCTGCGAGCACCAGCCCTTCTACAAGCTTATCCAATCGGAAAACCTTAAATCTCATTTTACTCATCGACGTGTCCAAATCTATGGAAAAACCCAATAGAATAGGTATTCTAAAGAAGAGTATCATACATCTCGTCAAGAATTATCAGCCTCAAGATTATATGGCTATTCTTACATTCAACGATCAAGTAAATGAACTCATGGAGCGCAGCCAAATAATACAAAAGGAAAAAGCTATCGTCAGTGTGAGTTCGATTTTGCCCTCTGGAACTACTGATGGAGTTTTAGGAATTGATAAGGCATTTGAAATTTTACAGAAAAACTATATGCCAGAGGCTATAAATATGGTGATTATAGCCACCGATGGCAAAATTAATAAATATGCCTTCGATGATAAGGCTATGCTAGAAAAAATTGAAAAAATGAATGAAAATGGCATTTTAACTTCTGTGGTAGGATTTGGCACTTCCCAAAATCAAAAAACAAAGCTCAGTCAAATGGCTGAGGCAGGAGGTGGAGTTTACATCGATATGAACCTAGACACGGAAAATTTAGAAAGTGTTTTGCTTGACGATATATATTCTACCTTGCTACAAGTTAAATAATTGATATTTGCAAGTGATGAATACACAGATGAATTGGTTTCTTAGCTTCCGCTTTTTTACAACCGTAGCTATGCAAATGAAAATGACTATTTTAGGTTATTTTCTGTATAAGATTAGTGGTACTGCTTTGGCTTTGGGAATGCTTGGATTGTATGAAGCTTTGCCAAGAATTTTACTGGCCCTTCCCGCTGGATATCAAGTAGAACGCATGGAAAAACGAAAAGCTTTGATTATAGTAGTTGGAAGTTACTTCATTCTAGCCTTGTTCATGTACTTTGCTATGACTTATTTCCACAATCAAAATTCTATCATCAAGAATTGTATCTTCTTGGGCGTTTTTTTGATGGGCGTCATAGGTAGCATGGGCATGGGGGCTTCCGTAGCTTTGCTATCGTCTATCATACCTCGCGACCAAATGGCTCAATACTCTGCTATGAGCAGCAATGCATGGCAAATCGGCGCTGTCGTGGGACCTATTCTGGGGGGTTATCTTATTAAATATACGGGTTCTGAAAATGCATTTCTTGTGGTCGTTTTTTTTCTATTCATATCCTTGTTTTCTATCCTTAAACTGCCTAAATATGAAAGTCAATTAACAAATGATTTTAGTTTTCACGATTCCTACTTAAAAATGAAAGAAGGCTTGGTATATGTATTTGAAAACAAAGTGATGCTATGGGCTATTTCCTTGGATTTATTCGCTGTTCTCTTTGGAGGCTGCGTAGCTCTACTTCCTATTTTTGCTACCGATATATTAAAAGTAGATAGCGACGGATTTGGCCATCTTCGAGCCGCTATGCCGCTAGGGGCAGCAATTACTATGTTGTTTCTTGCACGAAATCCTATACGACAAAATACTGGTAAATGGCTCATTATTTTTGTTGGGTTGTTTGGTTTAGCTACTTTAGGTTTTGCACTATCCACCTCTTTTTTCGTTTCCCTAGCTTTATTGTTTTTGATGGGAGCGTTTGATGCCGTCAGTGTCGTTATTCGCGGAGCCATACTCATGCTAGAAACACCAGATCATATGCGTGCTCGTGTAACCTCGGTCAATTCTATGTTCATCTCTTCTAGCAATGAAATAGGCGCATTTGAAAGTGGTTTTGCAGCGCAGATTTTAGGCACTGTTCGCTCTGTTGTGTTTGGAGGTAGCATGACATTGTTATTTGTCACTATCGCTTGGAATAAAGCGAAAGCACTTAAAAATTATTCTATGAAGTAATTAGTATTTATGCGCCTTTTACTATTCCTTTTATTTTCAATTCAACTTCATTCTCAAAATACATCAACGAAAATTTCCCTAGCGGATGCTGCTTTACTGCTTACTAAAGACCAAGTCATCTATGATCCCGCCTATGTCGTTCTAAAATACCCTATGGGCGATGTGCCAGCAAATAAAGGTGTTTGCACCGATGTAGTCATTCGCGCTTATAGACAATTGGGAATCGATTTACAGAAACTAGTTCATGAAGATATGTCACGAAATTTTTCACTCTATCCCAAAACATGGGGCAGAAAAAAAGCAGACAAAAATATAGATCATCGAAGAGTTTATAATTTGATGAAATTCTTTGAGCGATACGGAACTGTCAAGGAAATAACGAACCAAGCCAGAGATTATCAACCAGGAGATATTGTATGTTGGTTATTAGGAGGCAAGTTGTCTCATATCGGCATTGTATCAGCCGTAAAATCAAATGATGAAAAACGCTATCAAATAGTTCACAATATAGGTTCAGGACAGGTGTTGGAGGATATGCTTTTTGATTATGAAATTATCGGACATTATCGTTATCCTTAGTATGAAATTTATTTATTTTTTTCTTGCTTCAACTCTTTGGTTACAATCTCAGATTCCAATTCCTGTGCAAAAGCTGATGAAATATTATCCGCAGATAAAAAGTTATGAAAATGGCAGATTGATTTTTCAAGACCATTCCACCATTTTATATGATGATGGTAAATCAAAGTCCCATAAGGAACTTTTAGAAAATGCAGATATAGAAGATATGTTCAAGCTGGCATATTCAAAAGGCTCAATTTCTAAAACTATATCCAGAAACAATGACCCAGGGCGATACCGCAATGAAGCATTTTTTCGAAAAATCTATGGCAATTCTGCAAAAGAAGTTGAGAAAAATTTAACAGAAATAATTTGGTGCCCTAAGTTGGTGAATCAGAAAATTCGAGTATCCAAAGTAAATGGGTTAGATAAAAAACTAGAAGCTATTTCCAAAGAACTAGATGAACACCCAGAATTAAAAAAATATTTGACTAATGCAGGTGGTACATTTAACTGGCGATACATCAGTGGCACGAAACGACTCAGCCAGCATAGCTTCGGAGCCTCTATCGATATCAATGTTAAATTTTCGCACTACTGGCAGTGGGATAACAAGTCAACCAACGAAGACATTTCCCTAAAATATAAAAATCAAATTCCACAAATCATAGTTGACATTTTTGAGAAGCATGGGTTTATTTGGGGTGGTAAATGGTATCACTACGACACCATGCATTTTGAATATAGACCTGAGTTGCTTGAGGAATAAATCTAAATAGCCTTGACCATACAAATTAACTCCTGTTCAGTTTTATAAAATTCTATACAAGGCGAAGATGTATCTACCTTTCCTGATTTCAATATCTGATCAAAGGTAGGCCCTATATGCAAAATATTTTTATTCCAATATTCTATACAAATCGCATAGTAATCACCAGAAATAATAGTAAAAACAGGAAGTGATTTTTCTCTAGCTTCTCCATCATACAATTCTGTATATGCCGCATAGTAATTCATGGCTCCATTTTCGTTGATGACCAATCCATAACAATCTCGCTTCTGCCCCTTGTTCTCTAGCTTCTCTGCGAGTCGTACAAAAGCCTCCCCTATGCCCTTGCCAAAGTCTTCTGCCTTCTCGATGATGACTATTATTGGGGATTCTAATTTATAAGCCTCAATGGGATTCATTTTGTTCATATGCTTTAGGGGGATTTATGAATTTTGAAAAATAAAGAACGATACCATAGCCTATCCATATTAAATAATCTATTCTCATTAAAAAATAATCCAATACAATAAAAATTATAAACAAACAGAGAAGAATTCGATCAAATTTCTTAGTAAAAACCCCAGAAATGAATGAAACCTGTATAATAAAAACCATACAATACAAACTTTGAGAAAACATGGTAGAATTAATCAAAAAATATATTAGACGTGAAAAATAATCATTGGAATCATATACTAAATGACGTAAGTGTTGTTCTAATAAAATGCAGCTCATTTGTTCATTATTAAAAATAGCCCTTGTTCTTAATTTCCAAAGTCCAGCGCTAAAAAAAATGAAAATAAAAAAATATCTATAGCAGTTAAAAGTAAAATAAAAGCCTATCGCGTCCTTAAAATAAAACACTAAGCTAAATAGGGCTAGCATTATATAACCCTCAAAATGTATTAAGGTAGTACTGTCAATTAGCAAACCATATAAGAACAAAACAGAACTTGTTAAAACTGAGATAATTTTAATCCACCTTTTATTTTCCATAAATGTAATTAAAGAAAACAATAGAATAGGCAGTAGGACAACCAAACAATCAATCACAAAACGAAGTACAGCGCTTTCTGATAATGCTTGGCAGAAAATAGGATTTAAAAATAAAAATTGCACTATATCTAATCTTGGTACAAATAATATGGGTTTAAGTTGGGTTAAAAAAACATTGTTCGAATAGAGAACATAGCACTGGTATAGGTTTACTATTAAATAAACAATCCCCATTTTTTTGTAAATCGCGCTCCAACTCATTCTTTCTTTAAAATAAATTTTTTTCCTTGATATATATAAAATCTCTCGTAAAAACCGACTGAATTGACCCTGATTCCTAAAACTTTACTAGCATAATCTAGTATAAACGTATCGAATACGCTGCGCTGTGGAGCGCGCAATCTAGTTTTCCTTAAGCCCTTACTTTGAAAATATCCGTGTTTATTGCTCAAATTTATTTCATTGGATTCATATTCTTGAAAGAAAAAAAATAGGCTTTCTTGGTCAAAAGTATTACAATGGCTTAATTTAAAACTTGAATCCCCATTTACGACAATTTGAGGTAGGGCATAAATTTTGTTCTTAGTATAGACTCTGCTATACATTCCATAATGGATAAGAGGATATGCGGTCAATCCTTGTTTAAAATTTAAGTATAGACTCCCCAATATAAAAATTATTAACCCAAAAAATAGAATTGGGTTGAATTTATAGAGTCGATAAATAAATAACGGTCTTACTCTTCTATAGTCCATAACTTAATTTTATTCCAAATTCGCTCATGAATATAATACAGAACTACTTTGGTTAGAAATTCAGTAGCGCCAATTTTAAGACCTATCAAAGGGTCGCCAGTATATATCCATGAAATTAGAATAGTATCAATAGATCCTACAAATCGCCAGGTGACTCCTTTAACTAGACTAATTTTTCGCTGGCCCACCTTATCCCCAAACGTCTTGAAGTAAATACGCTCATGCACATAGTAGAGAACTATCTTAGTCAATACTTCCGTCATCCCTATCTGCAATGCACTCAGAGGATTCCGGGTATAAAAATAAGAAATAATCATAGTGTCGATAGTGCCGACTATTCTCCATGAAATTCCTTTCAAAAAACTTCTGTATCGTTTATCTTTGGGCATAATATAAGTAAAAGTATATATTATTTAAATTTTGTATGAACTAAATATGTCTAGAAAATTTTTATATACCTTTTCTGGTAAACTATGGCAGTATCAGGCTCCGAAAGGAGGATGGTATTTTATCTCCCTACCTATAGAGATGTCTAAAGAAATCCGTGAAATTTTCCAACATCAAGAAGAGGGATGGGGGAGACTCAAAGTCAATGCTGAAATAAGTGGTATAAAATGGGATACCGCCATTTGGTATGATAGTATAAAAGCGACTTATCTGCTGCCGATAAAAAGTGAGATTAGAAAGAAGTCGATGTTGAATCTTGAAAATTTATTAGAAATAAAAATTTCAATTTAACCCAAAATCCGCATTAGAAAAGCGGATTCGTATAAGAGTTTTATGGTCAATATTTTAGAATATCTGACCAAAACTCTATCACGGGGTTAATCCCACCTATCGCACTATCCTTTTCCTTCGTCAAAGTCTATTGCGTAATGTGGGTTTAACAGAACTAAAAACGCCCCAAATCCAAGACCTGAGGCGTTTATAATAAGTTTAAAATTTAATTAATCTTTAGATCCACCTAATTTACCTACAGTGAACCAAATAGCTATACCAGCTAAAGCATACATAATGAAAGAAATGCCTGCATCTGTCAATGCGGTAGTCATACTATTACAGTTTCCAGTTCCCATCATATAAAAATGCATAGCAAGGGTGCTTAATGCACCTATCACGCCGCCATTAATAGCCGCTGTTTTGAGACTTGAGCTTGCCCCAGCGAATTTGCTAAAAATAAATGAGAGTGCTGCTCCACTGAATAAACAACCTAAAGTGGTATGCATCATACTCGGTGTAGCGCCTTCTGCTACTGGCCAAATATTAGGAAACAACGTACCATAAAATAACCAACCTCCGAACAAGAAAACTAATGCCGCAGCAATAGTGCCTATTAATAAATTTTTTACATTCATGATTTTAAATTTTTGGGTTTAGAACACAAATGTAATTTTTAACTTAAAATAAATTAAATAAACTTTTCCACAATCAAATTTGTACGAGGCAAACAACAATACGAAATTATTTTAATAATCTCAATATCTATACTTTGCGTCTTAGTGCCTTAATTCATAGATATGATTGATTCTGAGGTATTCATATTTGCTTCGCAGGAGTGGCTATAAACTATAACTTCTCAAAACTCCTCTTGATATAATCATTTAATTCAGAGCCTTTTAACAAGCCTTGAGATAAACGAGCGATATCAAAAGCGCTTTGAATCATCCCTTTCTTTTTATCGGCATCTTTTTCTTCCAAAATTTTTGTCGAAATTGGGTGGTTTTCATTGACTATCAAGTCGTAGGAATCTGGAAAGCCTCCCATCGCCATGAAGCCTCCGCCTCCAGTTGCTTGCATGTCCTTCATTCTGCGCATAAACTCACTCTGCGTGATAAGGAAAGGAGCAGCCTCCGAATCCAAAGCTTGAAGTTGAAGGTGGAAAGTCGCCTTAGGTATGACTTCTTCTATCGTCGTTTTGAGAGATTCTTTCTCTTTCTCTGATAATTTAGAAATTTGATTGTCTTCCTTCTTAATCAGCTGATCTACAGGAGCAGAGTCCACACGAGCAAAAGAAACTTTCTCATTTTCTCCTTCTATTTTCTGAATCAAATGCGCTACTATAGGGCTATCTAGATGCACTACGGTATATCCTTTCTCCTCAGCAGCAGCTATATAGCTATATTCCTTCTCTTTATCCGAAGTATATAGAACTATTGTTTTTTCGTCTTTGTCTTTATGAGTATCCTTGATAAGATCCTTCAATTCATCCCAAGTCTTAAACTCACCTTTAGTCGTCGGGAATAGAGCAAATTGCATCGCTTTTTCATAAAACTTAGCTTCACTCAGCATTCCATATTCTATGACTATTTTAATATCATTCCACTTAGACTCGAAATCCTCTCTATTATCTTTGAAGAGTGACTGCAGCTTCTCCGCTACTTTTTTAGTCACATACTCAGATATTTTCTTGACATTACTATCCGCCTGCAGATAAGAGCGCGATACATTCAAAGGAATATCGGGCGAATCAATAACTCCTCGGAGCATGGTCAAAAATTCAGGAACTATCCCCTCGACATTGTCGGTGATGAATACCTGATTTTGGTAGAGTTGGATACGGTCCTTCTGAACTTGTAAATTTGGGGAAAGCTTAGGGAAGTATAATATCCCGGTGAGGTTGAACGGAAAGTCCACGTTGAGGTGGATGTGAAAAAGGGGTTTTTCGAATTGGTAGGGATAGAGTTCATTGTAAAATGTTTGATAGTCCTCGTCTTTTAAATCAGCTGGTTTTCTAGTCCATGCCGGACTTGGGTTATTGATAATATTGTCCACTTCTACTTCCTCGGGTTTAGCATCTTCTGCTGCGCCTTCAGGTAAGGGTAGATATTCTTTTTTCATACCGAACTTAATTGGAATCGGCATGAACTTATTGTACTTATTGAGTAGAGTTTTGATTCTGGCTTCATCGAGAAATTCTTCGGACTCCGCATTGATATGCAATACGATTTCGGTGCCTCTGTCTATTTTAGTATCTGGCTCTAGCGTATATTCAGGACTACCGTCGCAACTCCATTTGACTGCTGGCGCATCTGTATGAGACTTGGTTATAATATCTACCTTATCGGCCACCATAAAGGCAGAATAGAATCCAAGACCGAAGTGACCTATAATCCCACTATCCTTTGAGTCTTTGTATTTATTGAGAAATTCTTCTGCACCAGAAAAAGCCACTTGATTGATATATTTCTCCACCTCTTCCGCACTCATACCCAGTCCTTGATCTATGACGTGAAGGGTCTTGGCTTCTTTATCTATCTTAATTTCGATAATAGGATTGCCATATTCTGACTTAGATTCACCTTTGCTGACAAGGTGTCGGAGTTTGAGCGTAGCATCGGTTGCATTGGACACTAACTCTCTTAAGAAAATCTCATGGTCGGAATAGAGAAATTTCTTGATAAGGGGAAATATGTTTTCGACATCTACTTTTATTTTTCCTTTCGTACTCATTGTTATAAGTTTTAAATTTTTAAGTGTTTTATTTTAAGTAAAGCAAATGGGATGCCAAGGGGGATTTTCTGACAAATTGACAAGGAAGTATGGTTGATGGTTTATACATAATACCGAGATGAAAAAAATATAGGAGTCCAACCCGATTATAAATCACATTGGTATTATACCAATTCTATTTCGTTTAGATAAGGTTCATTATGCTGCGAGAAACAAGCAGCAATGCATTTCGTCATGGTTATGTCTATCAAACCCCGTATTAACAAAATGACATGATATACAATTGATAAATTTTAGATGGAGTCTAATCCTTATTGGTAAATTCCGTGGCAATTTATATTTCTCGCATGTGAGAAATTACCTCAATACATACCGTATATTATCATAATATAAGCTGTTTATCTTTAATCTTACAATCATTCTCCATAAGCATTTAGCTAGAACCCGGAGTCCTTTTGCTTGGATTAGTCAATCAAATTTGCAACAATCATCTAATAAATACTCAACCAATGCAATTATGATTCAATATCCTGCCCCAAATTTTAGATTAAATACTATTCACTGCGAATAAATAATGTTTTTCCGTTAGCGTATTCATTTCCACTCATAAAGTTATAATGGATTAATTGACCGATGATTTCGTTTTTTTCTCTAATAAAATACAAATTTTTATCCGTTAAAACCTGTTTTTCAATGTTTAATTCTGTATTCTGATTTTTATGGTAGCTGAAACTCCTTTCCTGCGAATTGGTTATCTTAAAACAAGGTAGGCTTTCTACGCTTCTTAAGAAATTCTCTGCGATTTGAGATTGAATAGCTTGTTTTGAAACACTGCTAAATTTTTTTAGTGACGTGGAGTCTCCCTCTGCCCCAATACGTGTAATTATATCATTTTCTATATTCCATTTTTCCCTCGAGGTATAAAAATTTTTTCCGTTTGAAAAGTAATTCTTAGTTATCTTAATACTATAATAATCTGATTGAAGAGTTTCTTCTTTTTCTATTTCCAAACTAACTTCATTTACTGTAGATAGTTTTATCATATTATCTGAATAAGAATAATAATCTGTACGCGTTTTTACATCATTGTTAAAGTACTCTCTTCTAATCCTTCTATCATTATGATAATAAACCTTTTCAAATCTAGTGAATAGATAGTTTTCTGCTTCAAAATTGGGAAACAACCGCTTGAAAAGAATCAAGTTCGCCTCTCGGTCTGCTATTCCTATATCTTTCGTTAGCTTTAAGTTAAAGTTAGTAAATAAACAATCATTTCTATCAGAACTATTAACCTTACTAGAGTCAAAATACATAGTGCTATAAAAAAACAATTTATGGTTTTCTTTATTAACTTCCATTCTAATATTTAGCTCTACACCGTTGAATGAAACTATCGTTTCAGCATCTATACCTCTACTACTAGTTTGTACCTTTCTTGCCTCAAAAAGTATAAATTGATTCTTTGAATTATAATATTCTATGTATTCGATTGTAGCAGATTTGACCATCTGAGGTAAGAATAAAACACATAAGGACAATAGATATCGATGCATCATGTTTGAAATTTTATTCGAAAATCGACCTATTTGAATGAAAATAAACTGGAAAAAAAAACGGCTTTGTCAACATTACTATACATAATATTGGAAACATGTTAATAACTATATTGTTGATTATAAAACATTTACAACTTTAAAACATATTATTCCTGCCAAATTATGTCAAGATACTATTTTAATTCGTCTGATAATAATTCATCAAATCTCGATAAAGAACCGCTTCTTTTTTTCAGCTGGTCATATTTTCTAATTAGTCTCGGAGTCCCGTGCAGAAGACTCATAGCGGAGAAAATGTAATGGGCGGAAATTTACTTATTTATTTTGACTACATTTATTGTAATTTTGCTTGAATAAATATATATGTAAGTATTAGAGAAAAAAAATGTCTTGATACATAAAATAAGATCTATAAATAATGAATCTTTATTGGATGACCTTATGCATGTACTTGAGAAAGTATCCATTTCCGAAGATTTTAAAAATCAATGGGATAAAGCCAATACTCCTGAAATTTTTCTTCAAAATATGAAATCTAGATTGTCAAAACTAGCGGATAAGTATGGTAAGATTTCTACATGAAGTAGAAGATTATTTAGAAAACCTTATTGAGATTCTCTATCAAAAAGAATATTTTGGATTTGAAGAATCATCTTATGAATATGTTTTGAGCGTAGTTAATTATACCATAAGCGTATTAGTAATAGTCCAATGTCGCATGGCTCATTGCACTAAACAAATACAGCTAAGGCATTTACCATAGCAAGGTTTTAAAATGGGTTAGACCATTTTAAAACCGCTATTGGTATTAGGTGTTGGAAAACATTCAAACAGTCAAAACTAAAATTACACCCGAAGAACTAAGTCATCGAGGTAGTTTCTATATAACATATCAAAGCTCCAAGAGAACGACATGGTATATATTTTATGATAGAGAGGACTTGAATTTTCTTATCACATATATCTCAAACAACCATTTAAAAGAATCAGCTGTTATAGAATTAAATTCATAGATTTTTGTTCTCCTTCCCCTTTGCTAGTGTTTCTTGACATTAAGAATTTCTCCAAACATATTCTAATTTTATTCATTCTTTTGCTTCATATAGATTAACAAGTCAAGAATGTGTTGTTGAGTATGGCTAGGGAAAATTAAATGAAAATACCACAATCCATCTGCTAGACTGTTGTGTTTAAGTCTCCATTTCACTTCTAATAAGTCAAGAATAACATCTGTTAAGTCATCAATGGCATCTCCCATGCCATTATCACTTGAGTCGTTTATGTTCTTTATGTCAAGTCTGGTTTTGTATAGTCCAAAGTCTGGGAAATTATTTGTTACATTTTTTCTAATTTCGGAATACTCATTTTCTACAAACTCTGGGTAGTCAGTCTCGTCGAACTTATATTCTATTTCAAAATAAAGGCTATAAATTTTCACAAGATTTTTTTCCAACAATTTCTCTTTGTCAGTCGGGGAAAAGTTTGGATAAAGTCCAAACTTTGCAATCTCGTCAATAGTCAGAATTAAATCCTTCATTATGAAGTATAATTTATATATTACTTCCCACTCCTATTCAAACCATCCAACTTAGTCTGATAATAATACATCTGATCTCGATATAATGCCGCTTCTGCGAAGTGGGTTTGACGAGCAGCTTTTTGCATTTTATCTCTGGCCGCTTTGACTTTGCGTTCGAGTTCTTCTTTGCTCTGGTATTCTTCCTCGCCCTCTTCCGCTACCATACTCGTAGGCATAGCATCAATTTCTTCGTATTCACGGATATTGAGTACAGAAGTCTGCTTAAATATTTCCTCATTTGATTTTAATATCGTCGTAGGCGTGATGCCATGCTCCAAATTATACTTGATCTGAATATCTCTTCTACGCTCTGTTTCATCTATGGTTCGCTGCATAGAATTGGTGATTTTATCCGCATAGAAAATAACCAGTCCATTTGAATTTCTTGCTGCTCTACCTGCTGTTTGGGTAAGGGAACGTTCATTTCTTAGGAATCCTTCTTTATCGGCATCTAGGATAGCTACTAGTGACACCTCAGGTAGGTCTAAACCCTCTCGTAGGAGGTTGACCCCGACCAAAACGTCGAATTTCCCCATGCGCAGTTCACGAAGAATTTCAACCCGGTCCAAGGTATCCACCTCGCTATGGATATATCTGGATTTTACACCTGCATTATAAAAATACTCGGTCAATTCTTCTGCCATACGTTTCGTCAAGGTGGTCACTAAGACACGCTCATTTTTCTGAACTCTTAATTCTATCTCGTGCATCAAATCATCTATCTGATTGAGAATAGGCCGCACACTGATAGAAGGATCAAGCAATCCTGTAGGTCTTACGATTTGTTCAACAATGACACCTTCCGTTTTTTCTAATTCCAATTTACCTGGCGTAGCACTCACATAGATCCGTGGAACTTGAAAAGATTCAAATTCATAAAACTGCAAAGGTCGATTATCCATAGCCGATGGTAAGCGAAATCCATACTCGACTAGATTCGTCTTGCGCGCTCTATCGCCTGCATACATGGCGTGCAACTGCGGTATGGTCACATGTGATTCGTCTAGAATTATAAGAAAATCTTCAGGAAAATAATCTATCAAACAGTATGGTCTATCTCCTGCTTCTCTCTTATCTAAATAGCGTGAATAATTCTCTATCCCACTGCAGTAGCCAAGTTCACGCATCATTTCTATATCGAAATTGACTCGCTCCGTTACACGAGCTGCTTCAATATGTTTACCTATAGATTTGAAGTATTCCACTTGTTTGACCAAATCATCTTGTATTTTATGAATACTTTCTATCAATAAATCCTTGGGGGTTACGTACATATTCGCTGGGAATATCGCCAACTGCGAACTCGATTCAATTTTTCTATTCGTTATAGGGTTGAAACTCTCTATCGACTCTATTTCGTCATTATAGAACTCTACACGCCAGCCCATATCGATATAAGGTAGAAATACTTCGACGACATCGCCTACCACTCGGAAATTTCCTCGTGCGAGTTCAGCGGTGGTTCTAGAATATAGCGCATCGACTAGTTTAGCGAGAAAAAAATTGCGCGTCATTTTCTGACCTACAGCTATTTGAATCACTCCTTTTTTATACTCATGGGGGTTCCCCATACCATAAATACAAGACACGGACGCCACAACTAGAACATCATTTCTACCAGATAAGAGCGATGAACTCGTGGACAACCTTAGTTTCTCTATCTCTTGATTAATAGATAAATCCTTTTCTATATAAGTATCCGAACTAGGCAAATAGGCCTCTGGCTGATAATAGTCATAATAAGAAACAAAGTATTCGACAGCATTCTCTGGAAAAAACTGCTTAAACTCACCATAGAGTTGCGATACAAGCGTTTTATTGTGCGTGATAATGAGCGTAGGTTTTTGAATCTTCTCTATGACATTCGCCATTGTAAAAGTCTTACCCGAACCTGTCACACCTAGCAATACCTGATGATCTAAACCTTGCTCTAAACCTTGAATCAATTCTTCAATTGCTCTAGGCTGGTCTCCAGCAGGTTTGTACGAAGATTCGAGTTTAAATTTTTTCATATTTGATTAGGAGTGTGAAGATAATTTATAATTCTTTATTTGGAGTCTAATTTCGTTAAATTTGTTATTAGAAAAAAAACTAACCATGAAATCTATTGCAATATTTATTTCCATTTTTGTATTTCAACATCTATCCTCACAGGTTTATCAAATAGACCCCTGTCCAAGACTTCAATACAAAGCTGAAAAGGAAATTATGAGAGACAACTATGTTGGTGCCATTCAGAAGTATAATGAAGCTTTTCAATATGGGAGACTTCAAAATTCATCTATTCAACTATATCTCGAACTCTTAGACAGAGACAGCATTCTTACACATCAGTATTTCGATAGCCTTCAATATTATTTAGCCCTATATAATCAGCCAATTGAAAAGTACAGTTATAGCAAACTTGTTCAAGCGGCTATACAGAATAAAACCACTAGAAAATATCCTTTGAAAAATGTGAAGAAAACCTTTACCTGTAGCGAATTTGAAGGTAAATTAGAGCGTATGGCTTATGATGATAAAAATGTGCGGGAACAAGCTATGAAGTTTGTTTCACAAGTAGAAATATACAATAGAGAGCCTCACAAGTCAAATATATGGAATACTGATTCTGTCAACTATCTAGGACTTTGTCTATTGCTTAAAGATGAAAAATATATAGGCTGTTATAATGCCATCTTTGAAAAAGATGCTTTAATGAATCATCTTCTAAAGCATGGAAAAGATACTAATTTTTTGTCCTTGGATAAAATCATGTTAGAACTTTGTAGTAAGGGTCTTTTAGACAAAGCTAAAACAATAACGAATTTAGACCAACATTATAATCAGAGCAGACACCACTTTCATAATTCAGCATATAATCTTGATAATTCAATACTATGTGTCAACCAAAATTTAATCTACAATCAGTTAGATAGTAAAGAATTGGAAGTGTTAAACAATCGTCGTGCGCAGTTTAATTTGGAACCATACGAACATACGGTAGCTAAATACATTTGGCAGTTTGAATACGGTTATGATAAAAAGATAATTTTAACTCCTGTCAATGTTTTCAATATGAATCCGAGCGAAGAGGCTGATTTTTTACTGGAAATTAAGGCTAAAACGGATAAGAAAATTGTTGTACATAAGTTGAAAAAGGGATTTCCTTCTGAAAAATATAAGTGAACTTTAGTATTAAACCGCATTTTTACTACTAATTTTGCGAGTCTATTCACATAATCATGTCTTTTAATGTTTTCGCTGCACATACCATTGATTGACTAAATATTATAAATTAAGAAAAACCTATTATTTTTGTAAATCTGTAAAATTATATATTTTTTTAATGTGATTTTTAGACTTAATTCTAAATGCTTTTGAAATCAAATGGTCAAATTCGAAAAAAATTAAATTGACCAAATATTTTTCAAATTTATACCCAAATCATACTTTTCACCCGATTCATTGAGGAAATTTTACGGAGATACTATCATTGGACATGATAAAATAAAACAAGAAGAGATGGAACTCACCTCAGAACAATTGGCTATAATCCAATCGAATGGAGATATCAAAATCAATGCCGTAGCAGGCTCTGGTAAGACGACGACTGTCATAGAGTATGCTCGAACTAGACCACAGAGCAGCAAGATTCTATATTTAGCATTTAATAAATCTGTAAAATTAGAGGCAAGCCAAAAGTTTTCGGCTAAAGGTATGCGAAATGTAAAAGTAGAGACAGCACATTCTCTTGCCTATAAAAACATTGTGTATAAATATGGCTATATCGTAAAATCAACAGGATATCAAACATCGGAGATAGTAGAGCTTCTAGGAATAAAAGGTACGGGCGAGAAACATATGGAATATGTCATAGCGAATCATGTATCGAAGTTTATCGCCTATTTCTGCAATAGTGATAAAACAAAAGTACAAGAACTGAATTATTCAGAAACTATTAATGATCCTAAAGCGAAGGCTTTTGTGATAAAATACTATCCTTATATAGAGAAACAAACAAGAATTTTGCTCAGCAAAATGGATAAAGGGGAAATAGAGATAACCCACGATTTTTATCTCAAAAAATTTCAGCTATCGCAGCCCATATTGCCATTCGATTATATTCTATTCGACGAAGGCCAAGATGCATCTGCGGCTATGCTAGATGTATTTCTAATGCAGAAAGCTGCCAAAGTCATAGTAGGCGACACCCATCAGCAGATATATAGTTGGCGCTTTGCCGTCAATTCTCTAGAAAAAGCAAAATTTCAAACCTACCATCTCTCCAATAGTTTTCGATTCGGGCCGTCTGTGGCGAAGTTAGCTTTAGACGTTCTAAATTGGAAAAAAATATTGAATATAAAATGTGAAGCCATACTAGAAGGCAAAGGTGGAAAAGGAAAGCCCAAAACGAAAGCCTATATAGCTCGTACGAATCTAGGCTTGCTGGTCAAGGCTATAGATGTAGTGGTAGATGGGAGAATGGCAAAGAAGATTTACTTTGAGGGAAATTTCAATTCCTATACCTATGCAGATGATGGAGCCTCGCTCTACGATGTATTGAATCTATATAATGGAAAACGAGACCGTATTCGAGACAAACTCATAGCACTCATGCCAAGTATGACGGACCTCGAAGAATATGTAGAAAAAACGGAAGATGTGCAGCTAGGAATGATGGTAGAACTCGTTAAAGAATATGGGAATGAATTGCCAAAAATAATAAAAACAATAAAGGAAAAACACCTAGAAAATGAGGATAGAGATAAGGCGGAAATCATATTCTCCACCGTGCACCGCAGCAAGGGAATGGAATACGATGAAGTAGTATTGGTCAAAGATTTTATGACTAAAGAAAAGTTGGAAACTCGAATAAAGGAAAATGGGGATAAGGAGGTGGATATAGCCAAACTCAATGAAGAGATCAACCTGCTCTATGTGGCCATCACCAGAACTAAATGGAAGCTGCATATACCAGAAGAACTGATTGATATAGAATTTCCTGAATGCGATGAGATCAATGTAATTCCATTGGTAGAAAAAACAGTGAGTTATCAAAACGGAAAAAATACCAAATCACAAGAAAAAGCATACAATGTCCTTGAATTGCGAAAAAAACATGGCGCAGCTTATCGCCCTTGGACAGAAGATCAAGACGACGAATTGATAGAAATGTATGAGGAAGGCTATTCTATTAATGAATTGGCTGAGCACTTCGAGCGAACCAAAGGAGCAATATTTGCTAGAATAAAGAAGCTGGAGTTAGACCCATATTAATCTTCTCTGTTAAATTACAAAAACTTCTTCCTAGTCTTCCTTTAATCTTATCTAAATTTGCTCTATGGAATCCATCAGTGCATTTGATATAATTAAAGTAGGAATTGGGCCTTCGAGTTCGCATACAATGGGACCTTGGGAGGCTGCATTAGCATTTTGTAAGTCTCTAAAAGAAGAGAATCGCCTAGCGGATGTAGTTGCTGTACACGTAGATTTGTATGGCTCTTTAGCAAAAACTGGTAAAGGGCATGGGACAGATTTTGCCGTGACACTCGGTCTTTGCGGCTATGATTATCGAACGTTTGACACGACGAGTCTAGACAGTGTATTAGTAAAAATTGACACTGAGAAAAAATTAAAGTTAGGTGGTGCACATGAAATTCCATTTGACAATGCTATCCAATTTCATTTCAACTATACTCATCCTGAACATCCAAATGGGCTTTCCTTTGCTGCATTCTATACACAGGGTGACTCTTATAGAAAAACATATTTTTCCGTAGGTGGAGGGTTTATAAAAGAGGAAGGAATAGAAATCGCAGCAGATTCGAAATCGAAAAGTAAGTTGCCCTGCCATGATGGGGAGACCATTTTGCAAAATTGCCAGAAGCTAAATATAACCGTAAGTCAACTGGTGATGCTCAACGAATGTACTTGGTACACAGAAGAGGAGATAAGGGAAAAGGCCTTGTATCTTTGGAGTGAAATGCAAGACGCCATATGGCGGGGTAGTCAGCGCAATGGAATTTTGCCAGGAATTTTAAAAGTCAAACGCAGAGCGAATGAAATCTTTCTCAAACTTACCGCTGGACAGAAATTAGAAAATATAGATGAATGCATTTCATTTTTACAACATTCCAAACGTGACTTCAATATCGTCAATAAGTGGGTCAGTGTATTTGCCCTAGCTGTCAATGAAGAAAATGCAGCCTATGGGCGCATCATCACAGCCCCAACCAATGGAGCTGCCGGTGTGCTGCCAGCCGTACTAATGTATGCTGTTTGTTTTCTCGATGATATAAATGAGAATAAAATTGTAGACTTCATAATCACTGCGGGTGAAATAGGTACCTTATTTAAAAAATCTGCTACTATCAGCGCCGCTATGGGGGGCTGTCAAGCCGAAATAGGTGTTTCCTCTGCCATGGCAGCCGCCGCATTGACGGAAATACTCGGTGGAAGTCCAGGACAGGTATTGATGGCAGCCGAAATAGCCATGGAGCATCATTTAGGTATGACGTGTGATCCTATAGCAGGACTCGTGCAAATTCCATGTATAGAGCGCAACACCATGGGCGCTATGAAGGCTATTACTGCTTCGAATATCGCACTAGAAAGTGATCCATCTCAAGCAAAAGTTTCGTTAGATAGCGTCATCAAAACCATGTGGCAAACGGCTCAAGATATGAATACCAAATATAAAGAAACATCTGAAGCAGGCTTAGCTACCAATATATCAGTTAATATTGCAGAATGTTAAATGAGTTGAAAGTCAAAAGATGAAAGTTAAAAGGATGATGAAATGAATATTAGAAATTTTTTATACATAACACTTATCACTTGCCACTTATCACTAATTGTAAGTTGTACGGAAGATAATATTCCTAGAGAAAAAGCTTATCCTCGTTTCTATTTTCCAAAAAAAGAATATAAGTCTCATACCTCTGAATGTGGCTTCAGCTTTGAGTTGCCAACTTATACACACATAGAAAATAAAGACTCATTTCGTAATCAACAATTAGTTTCTGACTCTTGCTGGTTCAATATTGTCTATCCAGACCTCAATGCAAAGATACATTTCAGTTATAAGTATTATGACGATGAAATGGTCTTAGCCAAATTGCTCGAGGATTCATATAAACTGACTTCAAAACACATGTCCAAAGCGAGTTTTATCAAAGACTCTGTTATTGATAAGCCCAATATCAAAGGACTCATCTACTCTGTCGGTGGGAACGCTGCTTCAGACAAACAGTTTATTTTGACAGACTACAAAAATAAATTCATTCGAGGAGCTATCTATTTCGCTACTACACCCAATTATGATTCTTTGCGCCCAGCCATAGAATTTGTAGATAAAGATATTTATCATTTGATCAATACATTTAAATTTTAAATGCTTTTTTGTGGAATGGGTGCTTGGCATTTTATCTAGTATTTTTCTAATTCTTAGTCTCTCCAATTTATATAGAAAATACTATATAGTTACACGATACTTTCCAGATATTTCTACTCGATTTCCCTCGTTACCTTTATCAATAATACTTTGTACAGATGGTTTTGCGCCACGCTTGCTCAATTACTTAGAAAAAATTCTAAACCAAAAATATTCTCCAGTTGAAATCATTGTAATTTGTAAAAATACTCCAGTTGAAATTCTGGAAGAACTGCACAAAAAATCATTAGAAAACGAAAAGCTGCAAGTTGAAAATATTTCCATTCTGGACATACCCTATACAGAGAAAAAACAAGCTTTGAATTATGGTATATCATTGGCTAAAAATGAATGGATAGTCACCATAGACGATGACTGCTATCCAGATTCTGAGCAATGGCTGACTTCCATCTCACAGCATATTCAGCACTTCCATTCCGATATACTCCTTGGACTTTCGCCCTATATATCACAAGATGGGCTGCTGAATCAATGGATTCGCTTTGACGCACTTTATGGATCTGCCAATTATTTATACTTTACCATTATAGGAAAACCATATATGGGTTTAGGCAGGAATATGGCCTTCAAAAAAGAGCTATGGTCTCAAGAGTATTTAGGAGAGTATGGAACATTAGGAAGTGGCGATGATACTACCTTGGTAAATTTTTACAAATCGACCAAAAAAATAGATATATTTATTGACCATTTAGTTTATTCATTTCCTCACACTAGTTTTATAGATTGGCTCAAACAAAAACTACGTCATATAAACAAAGGGAAATTTCTTGATAAGTCTCTCCAAATTGAACTTGCTAAGCCAATTCTATTCACTTATTTGTTTTGGTTTTGCATTTGGTTGTGGATGAGTTTTTTTGCTTTTCATTTTTTGATCTTTTTATTGATATTAGTCTTCGTATTAATAAAGACATTCTTCTATTTCAAAATATCGAAGCATATTCGCTGGAAGTCGAAACCAGTTTTTTATACTTTCCTATTTGATGCTCTACATAGCTTTTGCTTATTGATTTTCCCATTTCTCTCTATCTTTATAAAGTTTAAATGGAGAACCAATAACTAAGGTTATTACAAAAAATTTATTCCATGGCTAAGACTATAAACAAAATCGATCTATCAGACCCCAAAGGAGCTGAGCTGTTCTTTATGGGGATGAGCTCTGCTACAGGCATAGCTGTGCTATGCCATCAAGTCAATAAATACCTAGGAATCAAACTTTCATTTTATAGCAATTTGATGGCGCTAAATCAAGATACTATTCTAGATAGTCTTCCTATTTTTACCAGCTTCGAGCCGAAAGAAAATGTTATGGAAGTGAATACCGAAGCCAATGATGACGATTTTTTTGGTATTGCTCTTCCCACAAAAACAGAAGTTTCAAAATACCTTCTCATTCAATGCAAAGGTGAAAAAGCAAACTTGTTTCCAAAAATTTCACAACTCGATTTTTTATTTATCTCTAACTACAGTCTGACAAAGTTAATGCCTACCATACAACAAATACCAGAAGTAACCATTTCCTTTCCATTGCAAACTATGCACATAGGCAAGCGTCAAGACTATTTTAGAAAACTTTTTTACACGAATTGATGTTTACCCTTCTATGTCAGAGAAAATCATATTAGGAATAGACCCCGGTACATTGCATTTGGGTTATGGCATTATCTCTGTCAAGAAAAATGTAATTACAACTGTGTGCCTCGGTGAGGTGCGCCTCAATAAACTAGAAAATCAACAACTCAAATTATTAAAGATTTATGAGAAAATCAAAGCGCTTGTACTAGAGTATAAACCCGATGAATGCGCCGTGGAATGTCCCTTCTATGGAGAAAATGTCCAGAGTATGCTTAAACTCGGCAGAGCTCAAGGTGTAGCCATGGTGGCTGCGCTGTCGCTAGGTTTGCCAGTAGCAGAGTATTATCCTAAAAAAGTCAAACAATCCGTGACAGGCAATGGAAATGCGTCAAAGGAACAAGTGGCTAAAATGCTACAGACTCTATGTAAAATGGACGTCATGCCTAAATCCCTTGATGCTACGGATGCCTTAGCGGTGGCTGTTTGTCATCATTTCAATTCTAGCACCACCATAGTAGGCGGCAAAAAATACAATGATTGGTCTTCATTCATATTAGACAATAAAAACAGAGTCAAGTAATGCGTTTTTCTGATTTTGAAAATAGAATTCAAAAACAATTTCCATCTGACTGGCAAGAATTTCTAGCTAGTCTCGAAAAGGAGCCTATCACTTCTATTCGCTACAATCCGAGAAAAGTGAAGGGTGAAATCAATGCGAATATCCCATGGGCTCTAAATGGAAAATATCTCGATGAAAGACCGATCTTTACCTTTGATCCGCTTTTTCACCTAGGGGACTACTATGTGCAGGAGTCGAGTTCTATGTTTATTGATTATATTTTGTCGCAGATAAAAAACGAAATTTCACTGAATAAAGTGTTGGATCTTTGTGCAGCGCCTGGAGGTAAGAGTACCATAGTCTTAGACCATTTAGAAAGTCATCAATTCCTCATTTCAAATGAATTGATTTCTCAACGAAATTTAGTGTTACGCGAAAACCTTACTAAATGGGGCTATCCAAATTTCCTCATTATAGAAAACAAACCAGCCGATTTCAAATCATTTAACCAATATTTCGATTGTATTTTGTTAGATGCGCCTTGTTCTGGCGAGGGTCTATTTCGCAAAGACAAAAATGCCCGTGACGAGTGGAGTCTAGGAGTTGCAAATATGTGCAGCGAAAGACAATATGATATATTCAAATCTATCTGGTCTAGCCTCAAAGAAGGTGGAATTATGATATATAGTACATGCACTTACAATCCTGATGAAAATGAGCTCCTACTTGAAAAACTTTTAAGTGATGGTTTTTTATTTGAAACTATTGAGATAGAAATAAAAGATGAATGGAATATCGATACCATTTATACCCAAAATACCACGGGATATCGATTTCTTCCTCACAAGATGAAGGGAGAAGGGTTTTTCTGTTCGGTATTGAGGAAAAAAGGTCATTATATTTCCCCTTTAAAAAAACCAACTAAAGACCATATCAATCCCTGGCTTCTTCAATATCTTGACTCCAATCTATTGAAAGGCCATAGTAGCTATAAATTCAAGAATTCACTCTTCCTTGCGCCTAGTAACCTTTTGGATGAATTGCCTTTGCTGTCCAACCAATTCTATGTCAAGCAAATAGGCATAGAAGTAGGGCGTTATAAAGGCGTAGAAATAGAACCACAACAGGGTTTGGCTCTGCTTATGCACGAAAAAAAAGGCTTGCCATTGGTTGATTTAAACCTAGAGCAAGCACTTGTCTATTTATCATTGGAGGAGCTAAATTTAAATCTGTCCGATGGTCTTCACCTTTTGACTTATGAAAACCAAACCTTGGGGTTCGCCAAGGTAGAAAAATCAAAGTTTTTCAATCTATATCCTAGCGGGTGGAAGATTCGTTCGAAACTAGGATATAAGTAAGCAATTATTAAAAAATTTTATGCAATTTCTGTTGATGGTATCTGAATTCCCTCTTTGATAGCCTTATCATATATGGGCTTTAACTCTCTATATTCAGAAGTAGTTTCATTAAATTCCATGTCAATAATATCATTAACATTATTGTGAATATCATCTACATTTATTGATATTATGAATTTGTCCTCATATTTATAGCAACAAAGATTAATGTAATAATTGTCCATAAAAGTATGAACACATGGTAAGTCATCCACGTGTCTCCATGTCAGACTGTTAGACACAACTCTTTTTAAAACACTTTTTAACTCCATTCTCTTTGATAACAATTTATATTAATAATAAGTTTCAATTTTTTTCTCTCAAATAGGTCTCGATTTTGTGCAAATCGCCTATAAATCTCGTAATATTTGGCTTAATGGTGGGGTCAAATTTTGATTTTTGTAGTGCCGTCTTATAATCTCCAACGAGACCTTTATGTTCTTGGAATTTAGTCCGTTCTTCTTCAAAACAACATTTCCACATATCAGTTAGAATTACTTCAAGCTCGCCTATAGCCTCAACCCTAACTCTATCATCATATTTTGAATTTGTTAGAATTGTTGTAACATGTTTAATTTTATTCAAGGCATAGTTACAGTGTATTAAATGTTCCTTTTTTTTCAAATTTCTATTGGCAAAATCTAAAGCCCAACCATCTAAGATAGATTTAATTACAGTAAATGTCAAACTTAAGGAAACCCCGAAATAGTTCGGCATATTAACATAAAACACCGTCCCAATAACTATAGCAATAATAGCTGGAATTAAAAGTCTTGCAATAAAATTTGGAGGATTATTATTGAAAAAACCTTTGCTCATTTTTGAATTAAATTAGTATAATTCGCCAAATATTATCTAAGTCAATGATACTACTTCGTAAATTCCATTAATTCCAAAGCTTCTTTGCTATCTGGACTAAGCAAAATAACTTCGTCTAGAATTATCTTAGCTTTCGCTTTATCATTTTCATTTTTAATGGCAATTTTAGCTAAATAAAGTTTAGCAGCTACGACTCTGACTTTATTTTTTTCTTCATTGCCAGCAACCATTTCTAAATACTTGATATAATCTTCCTTCGCAGAAGCTGTGGACTGCTCTGGGTCAATATAGACCTTACATTTACCTTTCATATAGTATGCCTCAGAATAATTTGGAGACAGTTCTAATGCCTTCGTAAAGATTGCATCAGCTTCATCATATTTTGCATTTTTCATCAATGCAGAACCCAGATTTAAGAAATCCGATGCCGTCGGCTCTGGCATTTCCGTTACCTTTTTATAAAACTCCAGCTCCTCTGCCGGCATCTTCGCTTTTTTAAATGCATCTGCTATACTTTTTACCACATCCTTATCTGTAGGATTCAGTTCTATCGCTTTTTTAATTGTAGCGACACCTTTATCTTTATCTCCTAAGGCGATATAAGATTTACCTAAAAACTCATAGTCACTGGCTACGATTCTTTCCCGAGGCTGTGTTTCTAAAAATTTCTCTAGAAAGGTGATCGCTTCCTGATATTTGCCAGTCTCATAATACGAATAGCCAATCAATCTATTTAAGTAATTGTACTTGTTGTCGCCTTTGATAATTTCATTAATTTGTTCAATAGCTTTTTCATAGTTTTTGGCTTTAAAATAAATATTAGCTAAAGTCGCCATATCTTCAGGACTTTTATCGCCTATTTGAATCAGTTTTTGCTGATACATTTCTGCTGTATCATAGATTTTATATCTCTCATAAATTTGGGCTAAGTAAGTTAATGCTAAGACATTATTCGGTTCTAATTCGAGCGCTTTCTTTAAATTGGGTAAAGCTTCTTTGTAAACTTTCATTCTAAAATAAACCCTACCTATTTTGGCATAAGGCAGCGCGGTATTTGGGGCATACTGCTGCGCATATTCATATTGTGTATTGGCACTACCTCCATCTTGGGTGCTTAGGTATGCATCTCCCCATACTATTCTAAAATCTGCATTGGTTTTA
The DNA here is from genome assembly GCA_021297855.1 of Sphingobacteriales bacterium. Lineage (GTDB taxonomy): Bacteria > Bacteroidota > Bacteroidia > Chitinophagales > JADJOU01 > CHPMRC01. The sequence goes on from JAJTHM010000007.1 coordinate 36,414, forward strand.
GCCATATCAGATGCCTTTTTAGCCCATGAAATAGCTTCGTCTCTTTCTTCTGCTGAAGAATTGGCTATAACTCTTGAAATAGCAACGAAAATTCCTGTATTTTTATTCTTTGTTTCATTGGCTGCTTCTTCGAATAATTTACTTGCTCCTGCCTTGTTCTTAGCATTCAGCTCCAACCAACCTAGTCCTATTTTTCCGTATGGTTTGGTAGCTATAGAATTAAAGGTAGCTTTGGCAGCTTCGATATTTTCTTGCTTCATTTGCGCAAATCCTTTATAGAAAACATCTTCATCGTTAGAGGATTTTGCGAATTCTTTTTCAGCTGAAACCCAGCGCTCATCGTGGATCATTTGTAATCCTATAGTTGATTGAGCCAATGCGTTGGTCATGGCTAGAGAGGTCGCTAGAAGGATAAAAATTGAAATTGATTTGTTCATGATTTGTTATATAATTTGAATCTAAGAATGAGTCAACAAATGTAAGGTTTATTTATTTTATGATATTTAACCAAATTATGAAATTAGTGATTTTTTGAGGTGGTCCCTGTCTCCGCGAAGCACTTTTCTTGTATAATTAAAACCCCTCGTCTATTTTACATCGTTTTTCTAGTCTCCACCACCCTGGTAACGACATTGGTAGGAACTAAGCCTGCCTTGAGTACTATCCGCTGCCCTACCTCGCCTGTCATAAAATTTAAGAAGCCTCTACCCAATCCAGCACCATTTTCCTTCAACGTAGCGCGCATCAATCTGCGCATAGGATACAGGTGAGAAGCTATATAGCCAGGATGTGGCGGATAGTAGTATTGGGAATTCAAGGCATCTCTTATTTCGACAGGAAAAATGGTCTTAGAAAACGCCAGATTTTCCTCATCTTGATTATCACTTATCCAGTTCACCCCTATCACTCCTAGTGCGTTTTTCGTGTTTTGCACATAAGTCATGACCTCTTTATTGGTAGTCTGGGCAAATGCTTGAGTGGTAAGCGTTTTTCCTCTCAACAGGCTATCTTGAATATATTCTACCGTACTAGAAGCTGCATTGTCAAATACCAAGGTGATTTTACCACTACCTCCGCCTTGCTTCAGTTGAGAAAAATCCGTTATGGTTCCAGCACATATATTCGCCAGTTCTTCAGTAGTCACCTGGAGACCTTTTCTGCTATTATTCGCTATGATAGCCACGGCGTCTTTAGCTATGAAGCTATTCTTTGGCCAATATTCTTTTTGCTTATAAAACGCCTCAAAATAGGAGGTATCTACTTGACTCGCTGTGATAATCATGCGCACACTGTCTACTGCCATGGCTTTTACCACTTCTGCTGCTGGTTTGTATATAATATTAATCTTAGCCTCAGGATAATAGTTTTCAAAAACCATCACCTCACTATCCAATAAAGGCTTGTAATTTTCATCCGCTACAATTGTTATTCTGCCAGAAGTAGGTGTGTCGGTTAAAATTTTTTTGTCATCGCAAGAGGATAAGGAAAGAAAAAGCACAAAGGATAAAATAACACTTATCTTATACATAAATTTAATTTTCAATGACATCTTCTCTCCCCTTAAATGCGCGATAAACTCTAAAAATACCATAGATAAATAACAAAGCAGAAAATGCATAGGTTTGTATTTCTGACAGCTGGGTGATACCTCGGTAGAGAAATATAACAAGAGCTAATGCTACAAAACACAATGCAATAAAAAGTCTGAAAAAGAAAATCAGTTTGGAGGGCATATTATTTTGATTTGTATTTTAATGCACAGTCTAAGAATGCCTTAAAATCTTCAACTGAGTTATATCCACTTAAAGGCTTATTAATAATACGACCCGTTTCAGGGTCAACAATAACATACTGTGGCTGAGTGACTTCATGAAAATTTTTCTTTTGCATTTCTGTCCAAATATCTCCTTCTTTGGTCATATTTTTACCCAAAGTTTCCGAGTATTTTTGACGGTCTGCCGGCAATTGAGTTTTTTCATCTACATACAATGATGAAATAACAAATTGATTTTTCATCACATCGTGGATAGTTGGATTGGTCCATACATTTTCTTCCATTCTTCTGCAGTTGACACAAGCCCAACCAGTAAAATCCAACAATAATGGTTTGCCTTCTGCTTTGGCTAGAGCCAATGCTTTTTCATATTCATTCTTGTGTGTTTCTAATTCCTCTTTCACACCTAAAATGCTATAGTCCTTAGGCGGTGGAAATCCTGAAATATAATTTAATTTTCCTCCGAAGAAATCCGTTGCGAGATAGCCTACAAAGAATAATGTAAATATGGCTAGCACATAGGTGACTTTGGTTGGTACTATTTTATATCCTTTTTTAAAGGCAAATTTTCCAATCAGATACAGTGCCATTAATAAAAATATTATTATCCAAATAATAACAAATGGTTCTCTTTTTAACAATCCCCATCGCATGACTAGATCAGCATTAGATAAGAATTTAAAGGCAAACGCCAATTCGATAAATCCGAATACATTTTTTACAATATCCATCCAAGAGCCTGATTTAGGTAGGTTTTTGACCAAATTTGGGAATAAGGCAAACAATGCAAATGGAAGTCCTAGTCCTAAACCAAAACCAGAAAAAGCAGGTGTAATATATTTGGCATTATTTAAATTTCCAAGTACCAACCCCAAAATAGGTCCTGTACAAGAGAATGAAACAATGGCAAGCGTAAAGGCCATAAAAAAGATACCAATAAAATCACCTGTGTTGGATTTACTATCTAATTTATTGGCTAAAGCTGAAGGCAAGCTAATATCATAAAAGCCAAATAGAGAAAATGAGAATACAAGAAATATGACAAAGAAAATTAAATTAACCCATAAATTGGTGGAGAAATTATTTAGTGCATCCCCACTGAGTCCCAAATTAAATGGTAAACTCAGCAAAACATAAACTAAGAAAATGGCAAATCCATAAAGTATAGCATTTTTTGTTCCTTTCTTCGCATCACCAGAACCTTTGAGAAAGAAACTCATAGTCATAGGTATCATAGGGAAGGTGCATGGAAAAAATAGAGCTGCGAATCCGCCTAATATTCCTAAACCAAAAGCAGACCATATACTCAACTTATCTTCGCGCTTATTACAATCTACCAATGGAGCTCCGAAATCGCCATAATTTTCATTTTCTTGTGAAGAAACTTCTGCGACATCTGCAGATAAAGCGGTTGAATCTGCATTCTTGGCCTCTTCTTCAGCAAAAAGTGCATCGAGTTCTGCATCACTTGAAATTTGTGAGGTATCTTCTTGAGCCAATGATTTGGTCAAGGAAAAGTCCGGTAAAGCCAGTGCAAAAGCAAATGCGGCTAGGAGTATGAAAATTTTCTTCACAAAAATGGGTGTTTACAAAATGAGATAAAAGCTACTTGACAGCAGCGTTAAATTCAAAATCTGTCGGAGGAAGACATCGCTTAGGGTCACAAATTTGGTAACCTATAGTGCCGGCGATAGATTTTTGCTTGCCAAATTTTACTTTCTGAACAAACACAACCGTGCCTTCATAATAATTCAATTTGTTTTTAAAGCCTTCTTCTGCTTTGGATATTTTCTTTCCTATTTCTCTTGCTTTGCCTACAGCTACTACGTCTTTATCCTTGAAGGTAAAGGTAGGTGGAATCAGCATTTCATCTCCTGGATCTTGTGACCAAATATGCCATGTGGGAGCTAAAGTGGCTTTGAACGCAACATCTGCTGTGTTAGGGCCTGTTTTTTTTACCACAACAGTCCACTTGATTTGAGAAGTATTAGCATTTGCCTGTGCAGAAAGTCCTAGCGAAACTAAAACGAAAGAGAGCGTAATAATAAATTTATTCATTGTTGTTTGATTTACTGATTGGAACGTTTAAATATTGATAAAGTTTGATTTCAAAGGGATATTTAACAGTTAGCTAAAGCTGGTACCACAGCCACAGGTAGATTTAGCGTTGGGGTTTTTAAAGATAAAGCCTCGATTATTGAGTCCTGTTTCATAGTCCACCTCTAAATTGAGTATCATAGAAGCCTGTGATTTATCAATAATTATCGAAAACCCATCCAACTGCTCTACTACATCGGAGTCTTGTTTGTCATCAAATTCGAAAATATAAGAAAATCCTGCACACCCACCATTCTTGGCGCCCAATCGCAGAAACTTATGCCTATTTTGAGGCTCATTCTCAATCAGTCGCTTGATCTGATTGATAGCTCCGGGTGTAAATTTTACAATATTGCCTTCTAGGTTCACGTTAATAAATTAAATCACACTAAAATTATTGATATGACTAGAACGAAATATCCTTAATTTGCGTTTCAAAAATAGACAAAAAAGAATGAGCGACTTCAATTTTTATGAATTATTAAAACTTATTATTCCTCAGATAGGTATCTTAGTTCTAGTCTATATGTTTTTAAATCATTGGCTAGAAAGAGATAATATTTCACAAGCCAAGAAGCGGAAAGACGAATTTAACAAACTCATACTCCCAAATCAGATTCATGCCTTTGAACGAATGGTTTTATTCATGGAGCGAATTGCCCTTAGTAGCATTATACCTCGTCTCAATCAGCCCGATTTGACTGCACAAGAGTTCCAATTCATCCTCACACAGGAGATTAGCAATGAGTATCAGCACAATTTATCTCAACAACTTTATATACCAAATCAGACTTGGAGTATGATTTCTCTTGCCAAGGATCAAATTATTCAAGAAATTATTCAAACGGCACAGTCACTTCCTAGCACTGCCGGGTCTAAAGATTTGGCCATGAAACTTCTGAGAGAATCGGCCGCAAGCAGCGGCAAGCTCTCTACTAGAAGTGTCATAGAAGCGCTCAAGAAGGATTTATATAAATTGGTATAAATACAATGAGACCGATTCTTTGGCTAGTCCTTTTTATTAGTATAGTTTCATGTGAATCGAGTACACGCATTTCTTCGATTGAAAATAAATCTCTAAAAGTAAAAGGAAATGAAATATCAAGCAAATCCGAGATAGAGTCCTTTTTAAATCCATACAGAAAAGAATTAGCCAGAAAGATGAATGACACTTTGGCATATTCTGAGCAAGAACTTACCAAGAAAAAAATAGAAAGTACCCTAGGAAACTGGGTAGCGGATGGTATGCTCTGGTACACAAAAATTAAACTAAACAAGGAGGCCGATATAGCTATCTACAATTCTGGTGGACTTCGCATTAAATCCATACCTTCTGGTCCTATTTTACTAAAACACATATTTGAATTGATGCCTTTTGAAAATGAAATGGTCATAATCGATATTGATAGCAACGATTTTAAAATCATTTTAGAACGCATAGCAGAAAAAGGTGGATGGCCGGTATCCAAAGGATTCCATTTACAGTTGTCTCTTGATAATAAAATTTTGGATTGGAGCATAAATGGAACAAGAAAACTCTATTACAAGGTTATTGTGAGCGACTATATAGCTACTGGTGGCGATGGCATGAATAATTTGATAAATAAGCCTAGAACAAGTCTAAACGTGCTAATAAGAGATGTACTCATTTCTTATGCAAAAGATCAAAAAAAACTAACCGCAAATATTGAAGGAAGAATAGTAAAAGATAAAGTAAATGCTGACGAATAAAGTAGAAACGAAGCCTATCATTCAAATTGATATAGAACAATGGATTCCAAAAGAGTCTGATCTTCAATTTTTAGACTTGAAGGAATTTTTATATAAGGAAATGATTCTAAAGGAAGCGGAGTTTCGTGAGCTTATAGATAAGAAAGATTGGAAAATTTATAGTAATCGATATACGCTTCTTTATGTTTCTAATCGAGCCATCATTCCTCAATGGGCTTACTTAATCATAGCGAATAAGCTTAAAGAGGTCAATAGTATCTGTTTCATGAAAACGGAAAATTATAAAGAGGAAATTTTGCTTTATGAAATTCATAACAAAGATTATTCTGAATTTCAGGGAAAGCGTCTATTAATAAAGGGATGTAGCAGGGAAAAACTGTCACTTCAACCCTTTATTTTACTCGCACAGAAGTTGACTCCTATAGTAAAGGCCTTATCTTTTGGTGAGTCATGCAGCACAGTGCCTCTATTTAAAAATGAAAATATCTAATTTATGACCGCGAGTACAAAAAAGATTTTATATAGTATCATAGGAGTATTATTACTAGTCAATTTTCTTTTACTTCTAAGTACCAATACGAAGAACGAAAATAGCATTTCATTTCAGATGATTAATTCTGTAGTGAAAAATAAGGTATACGATTTTGCAGGTGAAGCTGTCCCTATGCAGGATCCAGAAGTTTTTGAACGATTGGATAGAGAGCTTTCTAGCAATGTGTATTGGCAAGGAAATACCTTGCAAATTCTTAAACTATCAGAAAAATATTTCCCCATCATAGAGCCTATCTTAAAGGAGAATGGCATTCCAGATGATTTTAAATATTTGGCGGTAGCGGAAAGTGGGCTGCGACATGTGACCTCCCCATCAGGGGCCGCGAGCACCTGGCAAATCATGAAAACGACTGGAAAAGAATACGGACTAGCTATTAATGATGAGATTGATGAGCGCTACCATATAGAGAAATCCACGAGGGCAGCCTGTCAATACCTAAATTCGGCGTATTTAAAATACGGTAATTGGACACTGGCTGCGGCATCTTACAATATGGGTATGGCAGGACTTCAAGGCAAAATCAATGAGCAATTGGAGGACAATTACTACAATCTTTGGTTGAATCAAGAAACATCCAGATATGTCTTCCGACTCATCGCATATAAGGAAATACTTCAAAATCCTAAATCGTATGGATTCATTTATCAATATGGTGTGGACGCCTATCCATCATTGACCTCTGAGTTGAAATCTGTGCCACTCCCAATCTATGATCTGGCACTTTGGGCCAAGGATAACCAGACAAACTACAAAACCATAAGGACTTTAAACCCCTGGATAAGAGGAAACAAAATTACATCGGTGCGAGATACAGCCATACAAATTGCGGTACCTACGAAATAATATTTATGTGTTTAAGAAAAAAATCTATCTTTGCACACTCAAAAATTTGGTGCGGTAGCTCAGATGGTAGAGCAATGGACTGAAAATCCATGTGTCGGCGGTTCGATCCCGCCCCACACCACTTCCAATTTTTATCCTCAACTTTTATAGTTGGGGATTTTTTTTTGACTGAAAAGCAATGTGTCAACGGTTCCCTGTCTGACGACGAGGCAGGCCTGTATGCTTGAACGCAGTTCAGGCAGGGATCCCGCCCCACACCACTTCACAATTTTTATCCTCGACTCTTTTGTTGGGGATTTTTTTTGACTGAAAAGCAATGTGTCAACGGTTCCCTGTCTTACGATCAGGCAGGCCTGTCTTACGATCAGGCAGGCCTGTCTGACGACGAGGCAGGCTTGAATGCAAAATCCGCATTTCTAATGCAGATTTTGGGTTAATTAAGGTTCTTAATGAGTGACTTCTATCCTAAAAATTGGAGTAATGGACATTGGTGGAGGTGATTTTTAGCATTTATCATTCGAAATTCCGATTTTTTAAGTTATCTTTAAATTTTAAAATCCTAATATTTAGACCTATGGCTTCTAAAACAGCAGCGCACATTCTTGGTTCCTCCCTTAACCTTCTAAGTATCTGCCTTATAATTTTGACTTCTATACATCTGACTAAGAGTTCTCAACAACATTTAATCGATGAATTAACTTGTGTTCTAGCTTTTATATTAACTGCTACCTCGATATTGTCATTTAATTCCATCCGTAAAGATAATTTGAACCATGAGCGCTATGCTGAATACTTATTTATGGGATCCATAATAGGAGTTTTAGGAATAGTAATTTACATTGTACTCTATTTCTGGATGACAGGAACTATTCCTTTCAATTAGAATGCATACTTAGGATAGTCTCTGCCGCTCGACTTACCCCTTCGTGACCCGTATAGCTCAGTTCCCTTAAAAACTTACCATCAAAGGTCTGCCCATACCACTTGGCTATCATACTGAGGCAGAGCCTGTCCGCCATACTTGTCCGCCTCTGGAGGAGGAGGATAGCTCGCAGTCCATCTGATCTCGCTGGGGAAAGTATGGGAAAGAAATAGGTGTCAAATTCGCAAATTTTATATAAACAACATTGCTAATTATTTATAGCTTTTTTTTATTAAATTTTTTATCAACTAAGCAATTAATTGCAAATATACCTAATCCAAATATCGCTATACTAATTATTATAAAATCTAAATAATTTTCTTTATTAGTAAAGTTATAAATTATATTTGAAGGATATGATATTGGATAATAGATTGAAACATTTTTTAGAGCAATAAATAAATTTACCATTGTCATAAAAACAAAAAGAACTAAAGGATAAATTATACTTTGAACCCAAATTGTAACTAAAGAGTAAATAATAATTATTCCCAAAGAACCTAAAAATATAAGTAAGACCATTATAAATAGGTTTGGATTAGTGAAATTTATTAAAACCTTGAATTCTGGTCTTGTTACTTTCAATAGAAGCATCACAAATATTCCATAGAAAATCAATACTACGTTTGAAAGCAAATTATATATTAGTAAAAGTGTAAATTTATTATTCAAAATTGTTGTTCTCCTAATTCCCATTGAAAACATATTTTTCCAATTATTTGTATAATTCTCAACACCAAATACTGAATAAACTAATAAAATACAATTTATTGGTAAAAACATTAATGACCAAGTATCTACTAAGTCAATAAAAAATGGAAGCCAAACATCATTAGGGAAATTTTTAGCGTCACGAATAAAATAACTAGAGGAAATGAGAAGTACTACTAATAATGGAAAGAGAAGTAAAACCTTGAGACTGACAAAAGATTTATTTTTTAGAATCTCAGCTTTTAAAATGTTTATTTGTATCATATTTAGTCGTTTTTTGTAAATTTTAAGAATACACTTTCTAAATTGTTTGATTCAGTTGAAATATCCCTGATTTCAATATTATTGTCCACTAATTGCTTTATTAGTTTATTTAGTATTTTGTTATCCACTAATTTATAGGATATAATACTATCATCAGTTGAAAACGGCTGAAGATTAAAAACTTTATTAATTATATTAATAGTGTTTTGATTATTATTTGTTTTTAATTTTAATTCAACCTTTTGATTTAAAAACAAATCAGAAATTTTTCCATTATATTGAGATTGACCATTATTTATAATAGCTAGTTCTGAAATTATTTTCTCAATTTCAGATAATAAATGACTTGATAAAAAGATAGAAATTCCAAAAGATTTATTTAAATTGAAAATTAAATTTCTTATATCAATTATACCATGAGGGTCTAATCCATTTGTTGGTTCATCTAGTATCAATATTTTTGGTTCGTTTAAAAGTGCATTAGCGATTGCTAGCCTTTGTTTCATGCCAAGAGAAAGCTCATTTGTTTTCAATTTTCCGTCTAACCCAACTATCTCTAAGTATTTAGGTATATTTTTTATAGGTATATTGCAATATAACTGTTTAATTTTTAAATACTCAAATAAAGTTAGATTTGGATATAAAGTAGGCATCTCTACAAATGCACCAATTTGACTAAGAATTTCATTTTTGTTATAATACAAATCTTTATTAAAAATAAATACTTTTCCGGGAGGTACAGGATAAAGCCCAAGTATAATTTTTATTAAAGTTGTTTTTCCCGCTCCATTTGGTCCAATTAGTCCGAAAATAGAATCGGACGACATATTTAAGTTAAATGAATCAAATAATGTTTTGCTTTTATTGTACTGGTAGAAGAGGTCACGTATTTCTATTATATTCATTCGTTTTTTATTTAAATTCTAAAATTGATTCTGATTTGTTAAGTGATAAATTTATTAATGTATAACACAATCCTCCAATTCCAGTAAAAAGTTCAACTGGTAAAAAACTGTATTCATATCCTGGATTAAAATTTTTCTTTGAAACACTGAAATAGAAATTATTTTTTAAAATTTCAAAGTCACATTTTTGCAAAAAATTTAGCTGATATAGTTTTTGAGCAATAAGTATATTTCCACTATCCCCATGACATAAACAATCATTTTTATTAAAACAATTATTAATAAAATAATTTATACCTCTAAGTACATCGATTGAATAATCTTCATCTTTAGTCAAATTATATATTAGAGCCCTAGAAAATATAATGCCGGGTGTTCCATTACACCAACCTTCATGATATGAATAACTTGAATCTAATGACCAAGAACCATTTGAATTGTCGAAAAAAGTATTTTCGTACTTAACTAATTTTTTAATCTCATGTAACAATTCTGAATTATCAATTATATTCAGATTTATTAAATTTGAAAACGCATAAGCGATTCCAGCTGCACCATGTGCAAAGCCTATTTTTAAACTATTTGAATTTATAGCAATATTGATTTCAAATTTAACTTTACTGTATATTTTATGAAGAATTTGATCTACAATGTCTAAATTTAAAGAATGAGATCTTATCTTAGTAAAACACATTATATCGCCACATAAACCATTAAGTAATCCAATATCATTTTGCAATTTAATTTCATCATAAACTAAAATCAAGTATTTTATTTTTTTAATAAACCAATCAATCTTACCAATGTTGCTGTCTTTCATTTTATCCAACATAAAGAGATACTCTGTAATTCCACCATTAAAAATACCAGTTTCTGGTCTAAAAAAATTAACAGTAACATTGTTTAGATAAATTCTTTCAAAGTAAGAGCTAAAAATCTTTTCTTTAATGCTTGCAAATTTAAGATCTTCTGATTTTGTATATTCCTGAAATAAATATAACAAACCGCCAAGTCCTGAATAAATAAAAGGACTAATTGGATAAATTTGCATCATTCTTTCTTTCTCGTCAAATGTTGAAAACCAACCAATACTATTTTGTTCAGATATTGAATTCTCAATTATTATATTGAAAATATCACTAATTTTTTGGTTTAAATCAAATTTACGGACTTTCTGTTTTGAATTATCTTCTGAGTTTGTAACTAGGTTGTTTTTTGTAAGTAACTCTTTAATAATCTTAATTTGAAAATCTAGATCTTCCATACCAAGCGAATCAATTTTATCTTTTACAATAGCTATATTTTTTTTATTGAAAAAATTGTGATAAATTTTATTGTTTGAATGTAGATTTTTAGAGTTTAGATATGTGTAGAAATATGGAATGTCATAATTAAGTAACTGAATGCACTCATCTGAAAATACAACTTTTAAAAGCTTATTGTATATTGGGTCGTTTCTAAATTGTTTTAACAATTTAACTCTATTTGTAGAATCCCATATATTAGTTGGATATGAAATATCACTTATAGCTTTACCATATTCTTCAGTATTCCTTAATAAAACTCTAATTTTAAGTTTTGATAAATTAGAGAGAATGAATTTCTTAATATTTCCCTCATTATTTGAAAAATAATTATAAACTGTTTTAAATCCATAAATAATATGTTTTTCATATTCCTTAGGATAAATTTTTTTGCCATTAAATATAGGAAGATTTGAAGATTCAACTTTTTTACTAATTTCTTTTCTAACTGGCTTTGTCGTACCTTCTATAATAAATGATTTTTCGAAAACATCTTCTACGCCACTTAACCCACCTAGATTTACTTTAGAATCATCTCTTATTGTAAAAACGCCGAGTAATTGCGATTGCATAACTGAGATTTGCACTAATTTAGTTATTAGTTTATTTGATTCGTTTTTGAAAGGAAAAATATCATATACATTTATTGGATTTACTAATGTATCTAAATCAATCAAGACAGGGTCTTCGCCAGAGCAAATAATATTTTCATAGTGTATATCACACGAATTCATTATGTATAATAAAAATAAATGAATACCAATTTTTATATAGAAATTTTCAACTTCTTCTGTTGTATTACATTCTTTATATTCGATTGACTCTACAAAATGAAAACATCCAAAAGATAAGATTTTTAATTTTTTAAAATTTTGTTTTAAATCACTGTCTAATTTTGCTAACAATTTATTGTAAAATATTTCTTGTTCACCCGACCTTGGCTTATAATAAAGTGATTTTTCATTATTAAAGTTAATTTTTAACACGCACTTATTTCCATTATGTAAATCTCCGTAGTTTGACTGAATTGTTTCAATTTTTACTTCTCTGTCATACTTAAAGTATTTACAAATTAGGTCTAAGCTACAATAAATATTATTGTATGTCAAAATTGTATTTTCGCCCCAGTTTTTTATTAATTTTATACAGTCAGAGTATAATAATTTGTGTTTATTGAAAAAAATGAATTTCGTTTTTTTGTCTCTAATTATTGTGTGAATATATTTATTTGAAGGAATTTCTAGTTCGTTTAAATAGACTATCATACTCTTATGCAATATTTCAAACAAATTTTGAAATAACACTTCTAAAAATCCGTTTTTTAACACCCCCTCATCTACAGTTTGGTTTGTCTCAATAAGAATTGAAAGTACATAATTATATTCTATAAAAACTTCATCACTAATAAAGTCAATATAATGTGCATTTTTGTTTTTTACTAAATCTGATATAAACATAAAAATATAATAATTAAAAAATGCTATAGGTTAGTTTAAAATCAACATAACCTATAGCACCGAACTCTGTTTTACAAATGAACAACTATATAGTAATTAATTACTTATAGTTGCTTCTACTGCAGTTACATCATCCTGTGACACAATAGGACCGAATGGGTTGCATGATTTTGCTGTTTCACCATCAGCACTCACACCACAAATCCATCCACATCCTTTTCTGTCAGAACTAAACCATGAGCCTTTAACTTGGATTATTATCTCCTCATCATTTAATTCTCCTCCTTTAACTTGATTTAAATCAAAATTTGGGCTACCGATTAGAGCTTCTAAATTTTCAAATGATTTTTTCATTTTTATAAATTTTATTTGTTTACAATTCCCTTTCGGGGGTATAGTTATTTCTCTATGACGAAAGAGGGTCGGTTTACATTCGGTAGTTTACTACCTCAGGCAGTATATGTCTAAAACCTGCTGCTTATTTCTATACCGACGTTTTAGCCGGCATGGCTTGCGCGCACGAGTATAGCAGTTCTCGATAGTTTATACGACATACAGGTCGGTTTTTTTGGTTTTCTCCCCTTCTGCTTATTATACAGTTTGCAGTTTCGCTAGTTTATACCACATAGAGGTGGGTAAAAATAAGCCAAAAAATCTCAAGAAGCTTTCGCGAATACCCCCTATAGGTTTTTTAGCTTGTTTACTATAACAAAGATAGAGAGGGGAAATGACAAATGCAATTACTTTTGAGAAAAAATAATTACTTTTACAAATAAAATAATTACTAAAATATGGATTTAGTCTTAGAGAATATAGTCAAATATAGAAAAGAAAAGGGATATAGTCATGAAGTTATGGCTAATCTGCTAGAAATAGCTCAACCAACATATTATAAAATAGAAAGTGGGAAAACTGAATTGTCACTTAAAAGATTATATCAAATTGCTTCAGCCTTAGAGCTTGGCATCGAAAAGCTAATTGGCATCGAAGCCAAACAAATGGTACATCAAGTAAAAGATACAGGTGTAGGTATTCAAAACATAGAAAACCAATACAATCACATGAAGGAATCCTACGAAGAACATATTAAGAGCCTCAAGGAAGAGATAAACTATTTAAGGACTTTGGTGCGCGGAGCATCAGACACAGTTGATTGAAAACCCTATGTTGAGTATAGAACAACCCACCTCAAAATAAAGCTGTCGCACCTTTTTCCTCAGTCAGCGGAGGTTTGACCTCGGCTGTCCTCCAAAATAGCTCGAAAAGCGGACAAAAATGCTCGGAGCGAGAAGTAAAAACCTGCGCTCGCCGAGGTTTTTTATGCGCCGACCGAGGTAAAAGCACCGATAAGGGAGGAAAAAGCTCGGTCATCTCTATTTTTTTCTCGGTCGGCTGAGGTTTGACCTCCGCCGACCGAGCTTTGACCTCCGACCGCCGAGCTCAAAGGTAGGGGGGGGGTACCTCAGAGGTGGGGGGTCGCTGTGTTAACTCTCACATTTACAGCATTTTGTGATAAAGCGCGAGTTATCCGCAATCTGGAGATAAATTAAGATACGATACTATAAATACGGGACGGGTTTTGGCTTAAACTAAAGCAATATAATTTACCTAATCAAGGTAATACTTCCCTTCTTTTCGCGTTTTTCACCGTTGAGATACTCCACCTGTGCGGAGAAGCTGTAAACTCCACTTGGCTGAGGTTCTCCCTTATAATTGCCATCCCAGCCTTGGGTGAGGTGACTGGCCTCATACACTTTCTCTCCCCAGCGATTGAAAACCAGTAAGGAGAATTTCTTTATGCCATTACCATATACATTAAGTTTATCATTGAGTCCATCATTATTGCCAGGTGAGAAAGCACTCGGCACGAAGAAATCTAATGGGTCAAATACGGGTACATTAATTTTAGACCTAGCCTTACAATCTTTATGATAGGTCACCTCAACTTCGTACAGTGTAGTTGAATAGGGAGAAGCTTTAGGCTGTTTACAGTCCGTACAGCTTAGTCCTAAACTAGGAGTCCAGTTGACACTCCTAGAGGCAGGTATTAAGCCACTCATAGAAAAAGTATCAAAATATAAGCTAACTTCATTTCCCATGGTTAGAGTATCTGGCGCAGAAGCATCCCTCTTCGCAGTGATCAGAAGCTCTTCGGGCTCATTGATTATATTTTTACGACTCGCCACACAGTTATTACTATCTCTAACAGATACGTTATATTCCTTGCCTGAAAGGCCCGTAAACTTGCTCGTACTAAAATAATGTAATCCACCATCTATGCTATAGTCGTAGCTGCTTCCCAATTTAGGCGTTCCACCATTGGCATTAATCACGATGACGCCATTGCTATATTTAGGACAAGATACGTGTTCCAAATTGACATCATCTAGGGTCAACTCCTTTGGTTCTCTTATTTCCTGTTCTACATAGGCCTTGCAGAGATTGGCATCTGTTATAGTCAGTCTGTATGGGTTAGGCTGCAACGCTGGTTTCAAATTTATTTGCTTTGTTTTATTTTCTAAACCATGACTCCATGCATAACTCAGATTTGAGAATCCACCAGTTGTTTCAATGTCTATTTCTCCATCAGCAGCCTTATAACAGGTAATCTGTTTTACCCGCACAGCACGCGCTATAAATGGATTGGGCTGTGTAAGTGTAAATGGTTGAGCTTTAGGACAACCCTTCGCATCTATCAATCTAACTATATGCACGCCTGCGGGTAAACCGACGGCGCTGTCTGTGTACTGTTCATTTGGTGGTGAATTCCAGACAATATTGCTATATGGAGCTTGACCACCAGTAACAGTAATCTTAATAGATCCACTAGCCTCCCCATAACATTTTGGATGTTTTAAATTATTGCCAAATGAGGTAATAAGTATATCTGTTGGTTCGTATAGATTAGATGCTCCTGTAGCTTTACAGCCCACAGCATCCGAAACGGTGTAGGTAAATGTGCCAGCAGCCAAGGTTCTAAAATTGAGTGATCTGTCTTGACTTCCATTGTCAGAACTAAAGTCGTAGACCAGAGGCAGCGGTGCTTTATTGGCTGGGTAAATGGAGTTTATTGTAATAGAACCGTTTGAGAGACCAAAACATTGCACGCTATCAACTGTCACCTTGGTTATTCTTAACTGATACATCGTATCCAAAATGATAAATGGACTTTCCGCTCTACAGCCTCTGGCGTCTGTGACGATAACCTTGTACTCCGCCAAACCTCGCAATAAGTTTGCTGTAGCGGCATTATACTTCAATTTGTCCATGGTATCTATGCTGCCATTTAGCTGATCTTTCATAACCCATACAAAGTTGTAATTAACCGTAGGATTCCCCCCTGTAAAACGGGAAACATTCATGCTGCCATTATTTACTTCTATGCAGTTTGCGTCCCGTGGGACATCCAATCCAATACTAAATGGTTGTGGCTTATTTAAGCTGTGGGTAAAGCTGTGTGTACATCCTTCAAAATCCGTTACTCTCAAAGTATAGGTCCCAGAATCTAGATTATCAAAAATTACATTGGTATCCTTTGTGAAGATTTCTTTAATCTGAGAAGTATTTTTTATCAACTCATAATGATAGTTCGCCGAACCGGTTGGTATATTTCCTCTTTCTCCTGTTTTGATCTTCACATTAAATTTGCCATCAAAGGTGTAGTCACAATTTGGATTATCCGCTTGTACCAAACTCAAAACGAGTGGTTGTGGCTCTGTGACAGTAAATAGATACGGATATGCGCAACGCTTACCGCTCGCTATATTATTGTAGTTTACAATTATATTTTTTATCCCTCCTGTCATGCCTCTCAACTCGTTCGATAACGTATCTGAGTTCGTACCAGGCTTATTTATAAACCCAAGATTGGAAAGCAGGGCTGGATTGATGCTCGTTACTTGGATATTAGTAGGAAGCTTTGTGGTATCTCCATTGCATCGTGTCTGCACTGGAAGTACCAATACAGAAATAGAATCCGGAGTAGGGACGCTATAATTCCAAGTCACTATACAGCCCAAGGCATTGCGAACTCGGACAGTTTTATTTACACCAGATACTTGAGTCGTATCGCATGAATCTCTTTTATACCCACTACCAAAATCATAATCAAACGGAGTGAATTTATCAACTGCACTAACACAAACTTTTCCATCCGATGTTCCAAGGCAGCTAGGCATTTGACTTGATGTGATTCCTTGAATAGCATTATTTTGAGGAATATCTATAGAAGATATGACCGTATCACAACCTTTATTCGATTGTATTCTGACAAGATAAAACCCTGATTTCAAATTTTGGAAAATAGCGGTATCTATTGGATAATGATTGGATTTCGTGATAACTTCCAATGATGGATTAGTTAAACTATTTTGGTGAAGCGTATAGGTATAATTTGCTGTGGTAGCATAGTTCTGACTATCTATTGCACCTATGGTTATTTTACCAGTAGAAGAGTCATAACATTTTACTGAATCAAGCTTTAATGCATACTTCCAATTACAAATAATATCACGCACCATCACGCTGTCACAGGTTTTACAGCCATTTTGGTCTGTGACACATACATAATACATTTGCTTATTCAACCCAGCGATAGTATGGTCTAGGGCTGCTGTGGTTGTACCTGCGGCTCCGTTCACAGGGGCGCCATTTTGTCTTGTCCATTTATAGTTGAAATTGGCGGTACCCCCGCTAATAAATGCAGTAGCACTGCCGTCACTTCCTCCTACTATGGAGGCATTAACCCGATTTATAGAATCAATTGTCAAACTTTTTATTGGCTCAGTCACTTTAAAACATGCAGTAGCAATACAATTATTTACATCGGTAACTGTCACACACAAACTATCGGCATATAGACCTACTAAATGATTGAAATTAGGAATGGGTGCATTTTGACTATTCACGCCAGACCATTGGTACACATAGCTCCCTCCGTTTAGAGTACCTCCATTTCCCTTCACTTTTAGTTCCCCAGAATTCTCCCCCTTACATTTTACAGGCAAAAGGCTCTCTAGCACCACAGTCAGCGTATCTGGAGCCATATGATTAAATGTCTTTCGCCCCATACAACCCGTAACTCTATCCGTTATCGTGCAAACTATTATTCCTTCCGGTCTATTGATAATTTTGTAAAAAGTATCCGTAAATGAACTAGGGGACCAAGTATATTTATAGTTACCAGAGCCTGTAGAACTTAATACCACAGCCCATACACTGTCTGCATTCCCTCCTTTACATCTTATCCCACTCGTAAATATATTGGAAGTTATGGTATCCATTTTTGCTGATAAAACCCCTGTGGATGTTCCAGTGCAGGATGCATCTGATTTTAAAGAAATAAGTACTCTAAAAGTATCTGGGGCTAGATTCACAATTGAATCATTAATAGCTCCTGTAATCACCGTTCCAGGCAAAGGCTCTTTTCTCCAAACAAAATTAAAGCTGTCTGCCATGCTTCCAACGGGGAGTATAGCTTTGATCTTTCCATTGCTAGCCGTGCAGAGGGAGGAATCTATTTTCAAACTCACAGGTATATTATTATTGACTGTAATTACTACCGTATCTGTTGCATTGCATGGTCCATTGACAGCAGAGATAACATAAGTATGCTGACCCGTGCCTGGATTAATCAGCAAGGTATTGGTAGTCTGAGGGGGGGTTGGCATGCCATGATTTCCTGTTGTAGAGGATAGCATCTGCCAATTCATAGTGGTTCCGACTCCCCCTGTCACAGTAGCCGTTAAACTTATATTTGCTGTAGAAGATCCACTAACGCAGTATACACGCTTGCCAGAATTAATTTTTACTTTAAAGTTTTGATCTATATTTAGACGAACCAAGGCCGTATCAAAACAGAGACTCGTCCCTACTGTGGCGATAAATACACTATCTTTTTGCGTCACCCTTCCTATAGCCCTCGGATTACTCACATTTGTTATGAGATTTGATGGCGTCCATATAGCATTGAGGAGATTGGTAGGTGTGCTATCTACAGTGCAGAACTCAACCTGCAACTGTGGTTTAGCCGAAGTACCTCCCGACCCAATATAGGCATTGTTGCTATTCTCTGCATCCTGGCCAACTGCTGTGGCGAGCTTAGTCGCAATTTGATTTCCCGAAACGGTTCCCATTGTACGAATGATATTTGGCGTAGCGGCAGATGCAGTATTTCTGCAATGTGTCTCGACCACCAAATTAGATACTCCATCCCAATCGAACCCATTTACAATAGGAAAACGGGCTCCTGAGAAACCTGCTACGAATGATTTCTGTTGAGGGCTGAATATAGTAAACATGGGAATATTGAGCGTTCTAGCATCGAAAGACATAGTAGACCCAATTCGAACTTCCAATCTATCAATGATTGCAATATTTATCGTTTGCAGATTAAACGCTATAGACTTAATAATACCAGGTCTAACTCCGGCGTTAATTAGCTCTGCTCTCGTATAGATAATTCTTGTGGTAGCTCCCTGTGCAGCTCCCGTGGTATTCAAAGGATGCGGATAATGCGGATTTAATCCAGTTGGATAAACCGATGAAACACCCGCAGTTACATCTTTTATAATATCTGGAGATGCGCAAGTATAGATAGATGGTCCACAGGTTTTGGGTATCACATTAATGGAAAGCATGGTCGTATCACCAGGGCATAATAATTTTCGATTACTCAGTCCACTGGCTACTGGTCTGACCCCATTCATATTAATGCGAATAGAATCAGTCAATATACAATTAAATCTACTCGTAATCTCCACTGGATAGGTTCCCGACTTCAATGCAATTATCTTAGGACTCGCTATGCTTGTGCTAATTTTATTCGTAGCAGGATTATAAATACTTCCCAAAGACACAGGATCTATCCATTTATAGGTATAGGGTGTATCACTAATTTGAGTAAACAAGCCCACCTGAACCGTATCGTGTAAACACAAATCTGTTAATTTGGGGGCTAAGGTATAATTGAATCTGGGGATTACAATTACCCGCAAACTATCAATAATTGTGCAGCTCTGGGTGCTATCGATACCATCGATTCCTTTTACAACATAGGTGGTAGAACTAGTAGGTGCTAAATCGACCTCACTACTATCTGGTTTCTTAGCCCAAAAAATTCCTGTTTTGGGGGTCCAGCTATAGTTTGTAGCTCCATTTACACTGGCTTTCACGGGCTTTCCACCGATACAATAATAGAGGAGTCTATCTTTTACGCGAACTGCTGTCCGGAAGTTTAAGGTGAGATTGTAAAATCTAGAAATCTTATTTCCTATAACATCGCAATAATAATATTCTAATAAAAAGCGCTCTGTTCCCACTCCTACAGCTGAATCAAAGGTTATGGTACCAAAAATGGTATCCGTAAAATTCATTCTGATCTTATTTTCAACATATTTAAAGTTAACAATGGCATCAGACTTAGGTATTTCAATCACCTTGGTCAAAAGGTTTTGGTTCGGAGCACCCACTAGCTTAAATGTTACCCTTGTTTTCCCTTTGCCACAAATATCAACTTTGTCGAATGCAATTTTGTTTGCACTCACCAATGAATCCTCCACTACTCCTGGAGCGTATATATCTGGACAAGCTTCTCTAACCGTTATCTGCACATCTCGACAAACGTATCCGACTTTGACACGCGTATAGCCTCCGCTTCCATTGGGTATAGCCCTCCACTCTTCTACAGCTATGGCCATGACAGCATCTTGCACCCTATCGGGGATACAGGAATATTGACCCGTTTTCGCGTCGAAATTTATACCATTGACTGTATACATAAAATTTGTAGGAGATAGCCCAGCTGCCCATGTGCAACATGGATTTTTTAATAGAGCTGCATCATTAGGATTTGGAGCTTCATTTAGAAATGGGCAAATTAAAACATATGCTAATGAATCTCGTATGACTTGCTTATTATTGATCGTAATATAGCGCGAGTCAAACGTATCTACCGCGCCATGATTGTATGTATTGAGTCTCATTCTGCACCAATATGGAATTGGAGGACTTCTAAAAATGGTAGAGTTATTGTGATAATTAGTATTTAAGGCTGCTTGAACCCATGCATTTTGCCATGTTTGACCAGTCGTAATTTCCAAATTTCTACAACATTCTTGATATCCTACGAAGACCCAACCTGAATTCTTTCCAAATGTATAGTCCACTTTATAAATCCAACGTTCAACACCTTTTGTTCCATTGGCGAGCATAGGAGTTTGTCCTGGACAATTCGTAGCAGGCTTTACAGGAACATCTGGAGGCTGACACTGAGGGGTTACCTCTTGTTTACTCAATAGTGTCATTGGAATTTCAGCTTTGAAGCCCGCCTTCCTAACACTCAAATTGGTATTAATAAAAAAAGTAATCCCTGAGCAGGATCTGTATAAAGTTACTGTAAATCTATATTTGGCGGTATTTGAATCTAATAGGCGATACGAAATATCTGCACCAAAAAAGTGATCTGCCTTCACCTGACTTTGAAAGCCGAGAAGAACGAGCAGGGTAGTTATAGCTTTAAACTTCTTCATAATATTTACTATTTTCTTTTCTTTGTGCAAAATTAGTCTTATATTCTGATAAAAAATCTATCAAAAAATAGCCTTTGTTAACGCCATTTTGGTATATATCTTCTTACAAATATAGGTAAAAACCAATGATTAATTAACTAAATGAGTGTATTTAAGACTATAAATTCTAGCCAATTTCACAATAATAATATTCCCCAAGTGATTCCTTCGGATTGGAGATTCTAAAGATCAATTAATTTTGACATCCTTTATTTTAAATTGGCCTGATTTTGTATCTTTAAACCAAGTAATATCAAAATCTCCAAACTGAGTGTACATCTTAGTAGTATAAGAATTCTTATCCTCGGAGGTCAGTTTATTTAATTTGAAATCGAGTTGGATGCCATTAGGATTTAATTGATTATTCGATGGTTCTATTAGAATATTACCATCGTCTGTCAATCTAAATATTGGATTCAAAAAGGCCAATTCCTTGGGCAAATTGACTGATAAGGTCTTATTTAGAGATAGTTTAGAGCTATTCACGGATATTTTCGCATTCTTTTTAATCAAAGACAAAATTTGTTCTTTGTTAAATCCGAATTCTGTGATTACCTTATTCGATTCTTCTTTTTGCAACTTACTGAGGCTTTCTTTTTGCTTTTTCAGATTTTCAAATTTGAAGGCCTCTGTATCTACCCAGTTTACTCCTTCATCAGAGACCATTATGGCACGCACGGTCACGATATCTTCAACCCCTTTTATCTTTCCGAACATATCTCGTTCTATCTCCATACTTTCAAAAGAGTTTTCTTCATAGGGTAGGATAGCGGGCAAGGTTTTATCTACTTTTATTGCCACATAATCGTCGCGCATCATATCCGTAAATTGTATGCATAGAATCAAGCTGGCATTGCTCAGTCTTTTATCACTTTGATTAATAACAGATAGTTTGAGTTTATTGCCCATCAAGCTTGGCTTGACCTTTAGCTGCAGATAATGATGTTCGGGTAGTATTTTTCGGAAATCCTTCCCAAAGGCTGTTTCGCAGAAGCGGATATCGGATATGATATAATCCCACTGTGATTGATTTCTGCGTCGTTGGAAGTGATCCAAGACTTTGCTCTTGCCCATTTCAGGATTATTCGATGCATAATATAGTTTGGCCAATTGCAAGTCTGGGGTAAAGAACCCACCTCCTAGCATGGTTGTTTTATACATTTCAGTTATTTGATTCCCTTCTTTTGATTTTCTCAGATATGATCTGGTTTGGTAAGGGTCAAAATTATTTTGGAGAAGGTCAGCCTGCTTTGGATAATACGCTGCACTTTCTTCAAACAACAATTTTGCACTTTTCATATCCCCTTTTTTGAGGTAATATACTCCCTTTAAGAGTAAGGCTGGGGCAGAATAACCAGGATTATCATTTATAAATTTGTCTAGAAAAGTTAAGGTAAAATCAGGGCTTATTGGCTTTTCTCCAAGTTGAATATTGGGTTGAGCAGCATTGGGCATAGAAGCCACCATAGCTAGTCCCTTTAGTATATGTGCTTCTTTGTCATAGGGGGCTTTTTCTATTGCTTTATTCGCCTCATTCTCTACGACATCCCATTGGGCAGTTTTTATTGCCAGATAACCTTTATCTCTATGCAGACATACCCTGTCCCATTCATCATAGTATTTATAATACACGGTTGAATACTCGTATAGTTGTTTAAGTAGTTTTGTTTTTAATTCTCGTATCTCTGACTTAACCTCCTCGCTTACCTTCTTGCTTTCAAGATATTCTTCATAGGTTCTTTTACTCAGGTTAGGGTCAAATTGTATAGCATCCGTTGGGATAGGGCTGGCCAGACCAGCAGGATTGATTCCACTTCCAGCAGCCAAGGTATATTCTCTAATTAAATCCCAATAATCAGGCTGGTCTTGCAGCTTCGTTTGACGGGCATAAATCTCCATGGTTGTTTTTAGAAGTTTTTTTCGAGCCTCTAAAACTTCTGGAGCCACGTTTCGATAATCTTGCTTGCTTATTTTTAGAAGGTATTCTTCCAAATTATTATTGCTAATAATAGCCTGATCTATCTCATGGATGACGCGAATGGTCTTATCAATATCATAAATAGAATCGCGGGATTTATTTAGACTTATGTTATCATCAAACGTCTGGATTACAGGCTTAAAAATCTTTTCAGCCTTAGCCTTTTGCTCAGCGAAAAGCTGCTTATCTCTATAAACTTTATATTTTTGATATCCAAAATGAACGATGAAAACGAAAGCTAAAACTACACTCAGTTTTACCCATTTACTTTTCCACCATTCTGAAATCATGGGTTTTTAGTTCTTTACTTTTGTCTGAGATGTCTGCATGACTTCGTTGGTTGAAGCATTAGAAATAAAACTAACTAAATATAAATTCTCGGCTTTGTATTTCGTTAAAGAAAAATCTTCTAATTCAATTCGTTTAAGAAATACACGACCTTTTTTATATCCTCCTCCATCTTCTGTAGCTTTTTTAAGAGAATTGCCAAGGGCGTTAGTAAGCATTTTTCTCAAAACATGTTCATGTTCATAAGGATCTAAAACGATACTTCCACTTTTCTGTGGCGCATCCAATTTATTTTCTATGAGCATAATTGAAAAATTCAAATCCTCCGCAATATCCTCTAACATTGTACACTCAATCTCTAAGACGGATTTGCCAGCCTTATTATCGAAATAAACTCTAGATTTCACATTCACCTTTACGTCGCTATTGATTACTGATTCCACTCTTTGCTTCAATTCAAATCTACCTTGAACTATTGAACCATCGAACTGTTTTCTATCAATAGTCCCTGAAGGCAGTGAGCTCACCAAAAAAGTATTTGCTAGTAATCTTGCCTCTTCTGTAGTGAAGTCGAGGTCCGGGTTTCCCTCTTCTACTGGTTTTGCCAATACATTCCCCTTTGGATGAAGACCTACGGCGGCTACCCTACTGCCAAATTGGGTTAAAATTTCTTTCACTATTCTATGTCCGTCTGGGCAATTGACGCAGCTAGCACCTGTATATTCCTCCAATAAAACGACCCTAGATTGCGCCGGGGGAAGGCTTGCAATTGTGTAAGTAGAGTCGACAGAGACAATAGCTACTCTCGCTGGCAAAACTTCTTTGCATGATTGTATAGCCCAAATAAAAAGTGATGTTATTAATACCGCAAAAAGACGCATATAAAAATTTTAGAGTGACAAATTTAACCCAAATTTTAAGAAAACGTATGCTTTATGACAAAAGAGAGCTAACTTAGCGCCTGTGAGCAAGGCCTATGTTTAAAATGGTGATTTAATCCCCTCCCAAATTTTGGTTGAAATGCAAAAAGGCTTCGTTTACGCGAAGCCCTTTGAGACAATAAATGATGAAACACAAGTGTTATCTCGTATAGAA
>JAJTHM010000006.1 GCA_021297855.1 Sphingobacteriales bacterium
GATTCCGATTCCGATAGAGACGCGATTAATCGCGTCTTTTCTATCGAAGGATCATCTGTTTCGATTTGTGGATTGATTTGTGGATTGATTTGTGGAGACGCGATAAATCGCGTCTGTACGCCTGCGGGATTATCAATTATCAAAATCCCATGCATGTGGTTGGGCATAATCACAAAATTGCCAAGTGATATGAATGGAAAATGTAGTGGTATTTCCATCCAATATTTTTCTGCCATTTCACCCATGTCATTCAAATGCATGATAGATTCTCCATGAGTGGTTGAATCTATAATTTCGCCAAAAAAATACTGCCTATTCTGTGTACAAATAGTGATGAAATATGCACCATTTCTACCATAATCCCATGTTTGTAATCTAGCTGATGGTATCCGATATTTGTTTTGGAATTTATCCATGATGAATATTGAAAAATGATTGTATGATATGTAAATACGCGATTTATCGCGTATCTGTCGCGTATCTGTCGCGTATCTGTCGCATCAAATCTAATACTTAATAAATTGCGTAACTACCGTGATAAATACATACTCTTCATCTTAAATAAATTTCTAAAATGAGGATCGCGGATATTAGATATAAATCGAATGGCTTCTCCTGTAGATTTCATCTCAGGTCCTAATTCTTTTTTGACATTCGGAAATTTATTGAAAGAGAAGACAGGCTCTTTGATAGCGAAGCCTTCTAGCTTTTCTTTGTCTTTGATATCCTTGACCTTCATCTGACCTATCATGATTTTGGTGGCGTAATTGAGGTATGGGATTTGATAGGCTTTACAGATAAATGGAGTCGTACGACTCGCTCTTGGATTGGCTTCTATCACATAGACCTCGTCTTTTTCCTTGTCATTAAGTGCCCGCTTGACTACGAATTGAATATTGATGAGACCTTTAACTTTAAGCGCTTTGGCGATTTTGACCGTATGTTCTTTCATTTTCTCTATCGCCTCATCGGAGAGAGAGAAGGGAGGTAAGACAGAATGCGAATCCCCCGAATGAATCCCCGCAGGTTCGATATGCTCCATGACGCCCATGATATGGACATCTTCGCCATCGCAGAGCGCATCGATTTCGGCTTCCTCGGCTCGGTCTATGAAGTGGTCTATCAGGATATTATTGTCTGGAAAGGTTTTGAGAATACCAACGACAGATTTTGTCAATTCATCATCATTGATGACGATACGCATTTTCTGACCACCGATGACATAGGACGGACGCACTAAAACAGGATAACCAACGCGATGTGCCACTTCGATAGCATCGTCTGCGTTCTGGGCTGCACCGTAATTAGGATATGGAATGCCCAATCTTTTCAGTTCATCCGAAAAGCGCTCTCTATCCTCCGCCAAGTCCATATCGTTGAAGGATGTACCAATGATAGGGATTCCGTATTTCTCTAGTTTAACAGCCAACTTTAAAGCCGTCTGACCACCCAACTGCACGATAACGCCTTCTGGTTTTTCCAGCTCCACAATTTCTCGCAAGTGCTCCCAGAAAACGGGTTCGAAATAGAGTTTAGAAGCTGTATTAAAATCTGTAGATACAGTCTCAGGGTTGCAGTTGATCATGATAGACTCATAACCCGCTTCTTTCAAGGCGAGCAATCCATGCACACAGCAGTAGTCAAATTCGATTCCCTGACCAATGCGATTAGGCCCAGAACCCAAAACAATAATTTTCTTTTTATCGGAAGGAATGGATTCATTTTCATCATCAAAGGTCGAATAGAAATAAGGTGTTTGCGCTTCAAACTCCGCCGCACAAGTATCCACCATTTTATAAACTCGTCGAATGCCTAAAGACTTTCTCAAATCATAAATATCATCTTCGGTTTTATTGTAAATATGCGCTAATTGCAAATCTGAAAATCCTTGTTTTTTAGCCTTGGTCAATATGGGCTTGTCTAAGTCTTCAAAAGGAAGTTTTTTGAGTGCTTTCTCTAAATCAACCAACTCTTGAATTTCTCTCAAAAACCACATATCGATTTGCGTCAATTCATGGATTTTCGTTTTAGGTACACCCAATTTCAATGCCTCTCGTATTCTAAACAATCGATCCCAGCTTGGAAATTGTAGGCCAGCTAATACTTTATCAACATCCTTAGACTCTTTACCATCGACACCGAGTCCTATTTTGTTATTTTCTAGCGACTGACAAGCTTTTTGAAGGGCTTCTTGGAAATTTCTGCCTATGCCCATCACCTCGCCTACAGACTTCATCTGTAAACCAAGCGTCTCATCTGCACCTGGAAATTTGTCAAAATTCCAACGCGGTATTTTCACAATCACATAATCTAGTGATGGCTCGAAAAATGCGGAAGTGGTTTTAGTGATTTGATTTTTCAATTCATCTAATCGGAAACCTAGAGCTAATTTAGCTGCAATCCTAGCTATTGGATATCCTGTTGCCTTGCTCGCCAAGGCAGACGAACGAGAAACGCGCGGATTAATTTCTATGACAATTATATCTTCCGTAATAGGATCTATGGCAAACTGTACATTACAGCCCCCAGCAAATTTCCCAATAGACTTCAATATCAATCTAGCTTCGTCCCGCATCTGCTGATAGGACTTGTCCGAAAGTGTCATAGCTGGCGCCACGGTGATACTATCGCCAGTGTGCACACCCATAGGGTCGAAATTTTCTACGGTACATATCACGACGATATTATCATCAATATCTCGCAACAACTCCAATTCAAATTCCTTCCAACCCAGCACTGCTTTTTCAACCAATACTTCATGCACAGGAGAGCACTCTAGTCCGTGCTTTAATTTAGCTTCAAACTCATCCTTTGTATGCACAAATCCACCACCAGTTCCACCCAGGGTGAATGAAGGGCGTATGACTAAAGGAAACCCAATTTCCTGTGCTATTTCCCAGCCTTCTAGAACAGAATTCGCCACCTTGGATGGGGCTGTTTTAAGACCCAATTCTGCTACTAGATTTTTAAATTTATCTCTATCTTCTGCTAGCTCTATCCCCAGGATATCGACGCCAATGAGCCTACAGTTATAGTCTTTCCATATCCCCATTTCATCGCACTCGATAGCGAGATTGAGGGCTGTCTGACCACCCATTGTAGGTAATACAGCATCTATTTGATTTTCCTTCAAGATTTGTTCGATACTCTCTGGGGTCAAAGGGAGTAAATAAACCTTATCAGCAACCATAGGGTCGGTCATGATGGTAGCAGGATTGGAATTGATGAGGGTCACTTTGACGCCTTCTTCACGAAGTGACAGGGCAGCTTGGGTTCCTGAATAATCAAATTCACAGGCCTGACCTATGATGATGGGACCGCTACCTATAATGAGGACGGATTGGATGGACTTGTCTTGTGGCACGAATTTCAATTAATAATGAACAATGAATAATTAATAATTCTATTTTATTAATTGCTGATAGAAGTTAATTATCAGGGCACGAAGATAGGATGAATTTTGGATTTTGAATTTTGAATTTTGGATAGTTATTACATTTGTGGATAACTGTTCTAAAACTTTTTTTCTTTGAAAATCAATTTCTAAGTAAAGATTGAGAATTTACTTCTAGAAATCTAAATATTCTCTGGAAAAATTACTTATAAAAAAGCAGATTGTCATAATTATTGACTAACGTGCTAGGATAAATTCCCCTACTTTCTCCTTAATCTCTCCATTCATAAATGTTAGTCTTACTATATAAGAATAGACACCAGCAAGTGATTCTATATCATTATATTTCCCATTCCAACCTTCGTCTAATGCTTTTGTATGATATACTTTAACTCCCCATCTATTGTAGATTGAAAAATCAATAGTCCTTACACAATTACAATAAACTCTGTACTTATCATTTAATTGATCGTCATTCGGAGTGAAAATCTGAGGAACAAAAAAGCTATTATCCGCCAATACATCTACTTTTGTCGAAGCCACTAATTTACAGTTGTTGGTATCTTTTATTGTTAAAGTATACTTTTGAGACTGATATCCATTAAATTTTGGTGAAGGACAATCCGTGCAACTCAGACCATCACTAGGACTCCAAATATACTCCAAAGGAGGAAGTGCGCCCCCATTAACATAACGTACATTGGACACTAGCCTTGATGTTTTGCAAACTTCTATTGGATCAGATTCTGCAAATACATTTAAAATCAACTTATCAGGCTGCGTGATATTAATTACCGTGTCTTGAACACAGTTTTGATTACTCACAAAAGTTACTTTGTAGTTTCCAGGAGGTAAATTGCTAAAATATCCCCCCGTATTTGAATAAATTCCATTAAGCAAGAATGAATATGGAGGATTCTCTCCACTAGCAATAATATTAATCACACCATTATCCTGCCCATTGCAGGTAACATTCGTTTTTTTAACTACTTTCAACTTTACCTTTGGGTAGATACTTAGATACAATGAGAAAACCGAATCAGCATATTTAAATACATCTACTGTGTCACGATATATTCCTGGTTGACTATAATATTTCCCTCTATAGTAAAAACTGTCTCCTATGCATAGTTCTTTTTTGGTTACATAGTTTAGGTAAGTATCAATCACGTGTATATGTTGAATAAAAAAACTATCACATGGCAACATTGGTATTACCTCTCTATAACTTCCTTCTTTTATTATAGGTTTAGACTTCAAATAAAAAGTATCTCCATCCTTTATGGTATCATATTTATGTTCTATCCGATACTTCTTTAACAAATAATCTATATAAAAGCTATCCTTACACCCTCTAAAATTTACATACTTTGTGATTTTATAAAGACCTACATCTGAAACTTTTAAGGGATTAATTTTCAATGTATCTCCAAAAAACACACTCCCATTTGGTTTTAGCCACTTATATGTAAAATATGGGGATGACTGATAAGCCATGATCACAGAATCACCTGCGCAGGTACTATCATTAATATATATTCTGTTGAATTTAACAGTATCAACACTAAAATCCATCGTATTCGCATTACCACAGGTGTCCCAGATTTTTGCTTGATAATTTCCCATTTGGTAGATAGGGAAAACGTTGTCATTCTGCACTGGGAATAATTGAGGACCTTTATTTATTTCGTACTTGTAAGGGAAAATTCCAAAATTGGTGTCTGGTTGAAATTCTACCCAAGTTTGTGTACCGCATTGTATTTTAAGTATAACTTTTATATTGGGTCTTGTGTAGGGAGGAATAATTAACGTATCTTGAATTTCATTGCAATAAACGGATTTAGTAACATAATCTTCAAAATCTATATCATCATTAAATGTGTCTTTTCGATACTTTACTTTCAATAAATATTTGCCTTCATTCAAATACCGGAATGTTTTATTATAACTAATTTCATTTGTGCTCGAATTATAATCATATTTAAATGCAATACTTTCGTCTTCCTCTAAATATTTTTCTGTTTTCAAATTATATATTGAATAAAATCCATTTACTTCAATATCCGATAAATTAGTTGAATGCTTACTATACAATTTTAGTATGAGTTGATTATTATCTTCACATGCCTTGACGGGCTTATATGAATAATAATAATTAGATACCTCATGTGGATATACCTCAAAATTCACTGTTGAAGACTCACAACTATCTTTAAAGGTAATACTATACTTCCCTACTCCAAGTCCATAATAAATAAACGTTTGACTTGAATAGAATTTTTCAAAATCCGTACTATCGCTATATGCATAAAGATATTTACTACTTTTTACGATAGATGGTCCTGTGAAGCTGACTATTTTTGGCACCCCTTTTGATCGATTAAAACTAACCTCTATCCCAATGGTGGAATCTAGGCAGTTTTTTGCAAATTTTTTATCCACTTCAAAAAACGGCTTGCCCTCTTCAGATTCCCAAAGAAAGGTGTCAATATATTCTTTATTACAACCATTTTTAATTTTAATATAGTACTTAGTTCCACTTGGATAATTTCTCAAGGTAATATCATCAAAACCTAAGCCACTTTTGGTTTCCAAAATTTTGTGGCTCATATCGTAGAAAGAATAGGAGATACCGCCTTTTGTTTTATCACAATTCTCGAATTCGAAAATATAATTTCTTTGATTACACTTTGTATTAAACGTATTATGCCATGGTCTAATTAGACTTTTAAACTCAGGTATGACATGTGGTATTCTAATCGTATCATTACAATTCGTAACGACCATGATATCAATAAAATCAGTTTCTTCTACATTTACTACATTAAAATTTACTTGGTTGTTCGATATAGGCACATTGGTCAAGGTAGTACTGCCGTTCTTTGTTTTATAAATAAGTTGTGGTATTTGAATGGTCTGATTACTCGATATGTTTAAAGTTATTTTAGCGGAATTACATGTAATCATTTCTGAACATTCTCTTATTCCACTATTTGAAAGTGCGTATGCGGAAATACTATCGCCGCAGGCATTATAAAGCGTCACCTTTAACCTTTCATTCATGGGTATAGTAATTGAAACGTTATCCCTAATCCAACTACTGCCTGATGGTGTTGGTTGTTTTACAATTACAGTATTTCCATACTCATATTTGACTCGAATAGGAAAAGTTGTTTCTTTCGTTTGAAAAGAAGTCGATACTTCAATGCTATTACACGTCAATTTAATAAAACTGGAGTTCATATTTAAGAACCCTGAAACCCCACTCAATACTTCAAAATTGTGAACCGTTGTGTTCAAACAAGAATCCGTCACTGTCAAAGTATAATCTGCAGGAGCTAAAGAATTAAATGTATCATTTCCAATTTGCGTTTTGACCTGTCCAGAATTATTATTCTTTAGCTTCCACGTTAAAGGTTTGGTTCCTGTTCCGCTCAGCGCATTTCCTATCACTCTACCATCATTCGCGCCTTGACATGACCCGTGATTTACTATTTGCTTAAATTCAATAATCACATAATTCGTAATGATAACTACAGATTCTGTGGCTGTCTCTGCCAGTAAATTTTCTACTTTGACTACATACGTACCAGGAGCTAACCCTTCAAACTTATTGCTAGATTGCGGTGATACAGTAGAAGGGCCTGTAATGATGCTATATAATATTTGAGAATTAGAGGTAGCATTGACTGTAATAGTCCCATTATTCAAACAGGTACTGGTTGTTTTAGAAATGGAATTAATAGTAATAGCCGAAAAGCCACTATTAAATGAATACAAAATAAGAATGAGAATTAACCTTTTCATTTGTCAATTAAATTTTCATAGGTGGAGCGAAATTAAGTAGATTCCACTCAATAAATGTTATTATTTCTATATTTTTATTACCCAAAAGCTAAATATTTAAATAAATATATGAAAATCACCTGCCAATTCCTTACCCCTGAAGAATTTTTTCCCTTTTTTCAAGAAAATCGTTCTAATGTTTTCAAAGGAGAATTTGACTTTAATATCAAAGCGGTCTTAACAGAGGACGAAAAGACCAAGCAAAAAACTCTGTGGGAGCCTCTGAAAAATATACATAGATATCAACTAGTTGCTAAAGAAAATGATAAAATTATTGGTTGGTCATTTGGCATACAGAAAACATTCGAAGATTTTTATATGGTCAATTCAGCTGTATTTCCAGAATATAGAAGACAAGGAATTTATACGGAACTAATGCGTCTCGCAGTAGAGCATATCACTGAACTTGGCTTTCAGCGAATCTATTCTCGCCATAAAATGAGTAATAATGCTGTTATAATCCCTAAGTTAAAAGCGGGTTTTGTTATTACAGGTTTTGAAGTCGGAGATGTTTTCGGGAATCTAGTCGAACTCAGCTACTATACCAATCCACGTCGCCGCGAACTCCTCGAAGTGCGAACAGGCATGCGCAGACCGAGTGAGGAGGATTTAGGGTTAATTTATTAATGAATCAATGTGAAAATTTGAAAATGGAACAATCAAAGTCTCAAACCTAATTTTTACATTTTCAAATTGCCTAATTTTCAAATTAACATAGAACTAAATCCATATTTTCCTTGTTCTCCTACCTATGGTATCAGCAAATATCTCCATTTTATCTACATTTATACTCGGAGCCGTTCACTCCTTAGAGCCAGGTCATGGAAAGTCTATATTAGCGCTTCACACCTCACAGTCACGCAAATGGAGCGACGGGATTTCGCTTTTGGCAAGTCTTTTGATCACCCATTTTTCATTGACAATGGTGGTTTCTTTGATACTCTATTTCAATCCACACTGGGCTAGCTATGACTGGATACGCTTTGCAGCACCATTTTTAATCATTTTTTATGGACTGTTTTTATTGATCAAAAGCAAGCGAAATTCCGACGAATATATGGCCTGCAACTGCAGTCACGAGGAATTAGAAACTGTAAAAAATCCTATTTTAATGGGAATCATGGTAGGTTTGACACCTTGCCCTTCTGTCTTTGCCCCAATTGTTATCTGCCTCTCGAATGAGAGTTTTGACCAAATTTTCATTTATCTCTTTTCCTATATTGTAGGGGTAATAGCTGTGTTCTTGGCTATTTTTATTGGAGTTTTGGTGTTGAAGACCAAGACCTCGTCTGTTTTAAATTCTGTATTAACCAAAATAAACCCTCACCTCATAAGCGGTTTCATCATGATAGCTATTGGTATATTTTATTTGATTTTGAATTTCAGACATCATCACTAACTTTGCATCTAGCAACTATAATCTAGTAACTCGTAATTAAACTTGATGATACGCATATTAATAACAGGTGGTACTTTTGACAAAGAGTACGATATGATTAATGGTCGCCTCTACTTCAACCAAACCAATGTGGATGAAATGCTTCTCAAAGGGCGATGCACTGTACCCCATACAGTGGAGACACTCATGATGGTCGATAGTCTAGAAATGACAGATCGAGATAGAGAGAAAATTCTCAAAGCTTGCACTGAGACGAATGAAGATAAAATAGTCATCACGCATGGTACAGACACTATGACGATGACTGGAGAATATCTCGCTAAAGCTAATTTGAATAAAACTATAGTCATTACAGGTGCCATGATACCATATTCTTTCGGTAGTAGCGATGGATTTTTCAATCTGGGAAATGCTATTGCCTTCGCACAAACCTTGCCAAAAGGAGTTTATATAGCCATGAATGGCACTTATTTTCACTGGAATGAAGTAAAGAAGAATCGACAAACAGGATTTTTTGAGGAAATAAGGTAGATGATAGATATAAGAAGTTAGAGATTAGATAATAAACGACTGAACTTTTTTCGTATCACCATTGTTATAACCTAACTAAATAACACCTTCAACTTTTTACTTTAAACTTTCAACTTTCAACTATTATATGTACCCAGCCGAATTAGTCGCTCCTATGCGCAAAGAATTAACCGACATTGGTTTTACTGAACTTCTTGACCCACAGTCTGTAGATAATGTACTAGAAAATGCAGAAGGGACTACCTTTTTGATGATCAATTCCGTTTGTGGTTGTGCAGCCGGTGCAGCTAGACCAGGAGTCAAGAAGGCTCTCTCGACATCAGAGAAAAAACCAAATAACTTAGTCACTGTTTTCGCTGGTGTCGATAAGGAGGCAGTAGATCAAGCGCGTTCTTATACTCTACCATATCCTCCATCCTCTCCTTGTATGGCAGTCTTTAAAGAAGGTAAATTAGTGCATTTTGTCGAAAGACACCAGATCGAAGGCAATACCGCTGAAATGATCGGAGACCATTTAAAGAAGGTTTTTGAGCATTATTGCTAGAGAAGTATATTTAATTGTCCTAAATACATCATTATGAAAGTAATAATCGAAATAGACGAAGATGTGCATTCTAGTCAGTTTTTGAAATTTATTAAAACGCTCTCTTATGTTAAGATTTTGAAAGAGTTTCGAGACGTAAAAAGCAAAAAAATCATTCATGATCTGGAACAAGCATTTCAAGATGCTAAAATGCATAATCAGGGCAAGAAAAAGCTAACAACAGCAAAAGAATTTCTTGATGAAATTTAATATTCTTCTTTCTGATAATTTCAAAACCCGATTCAAAAAACTTGCCAAAAAATATAATTCTCTTAAACAAGAGTTTTCAAACTTAGTTACTATTTTAGAAGAACATCCAGAAACTGGAACGGCGATAGGTAAAAAATGCTTCAAGATAAGACTTGCAGTTTCCAGTAAAGGTAAAGGAAAGAGTGGAGGCTTGCGAATAATCAGTTATGCTATAATAGAAAAATCCAATATATCTACTAGATATTTATGATAAATCAGAGCGAGAAAACATCTCTGATAGTGATCTAGCCAAACTAATCGAAGCTATGGAGGAGCAATTTGGCATCAAATCATAACATACCCTACCCCATTTTTTTAGCCTTTGCCTCTTCCAATAACTGAAGAATCAAGAAAATTATACAGGAATTTTAAAAATTAGCTATTTTAGTCCATTGAAAATCAAAAATTCAAGATATGAAAGACTGGCAAGAGTTTATATCATCCGATGAAAATATCCTTCTTGGAAAACCATGCATCAAGGGCACTCGTATCTCTGTAGATTTAATTCTAGAATTATTCTCAAATGAATGGTCTATAGCTGATATTTTAGAGAGTTATCCCAGCCTAAATGCAGCTCAGATTAGAGCAGTATTCTTATATTTAAGATACTGTATGCAGGAGGAAATGTATTTTCCTATTTCCAAAGAAGTAGTATGAGGTTTTTATCGAATGAAAACTATCCTTTTCCTAGTATTTCACTGTCAAGAAAGAAAGGATATGATGTAAAAAGTATTGCCGAAAATAATCATGGTATATCAGATGACCAAGTGATAAATATGGCCTTGAAGAAAATTTAGCATAGGCTCTACTTTTGGTGTGAAATATACCAAGAGCGATTTCGCACCTGTTAGCTTTAGTGGTTTGATCGGTATAGGTGTATCCGGAGTCACCCTCGATAGTTTTTCTACGAATGGTAAAGTGAAAAATCGTCAGGAAACAATAGTTTTTACACCATCTACAGGCGTCATGATGGAATTCGGCAATGCCCAGATAGGTTTATTTACAGGCATTGATATGCTTAGTGGTAGTAATCCTATCTTTGATAGCTATATATACAAAAACAAACCTTGGTTATCTATTGGACTTGGATACTCCATATTTACAGCAAATGGAAAGAGGTAACGCTTTGATAATGTACACTATATAACATTATTTTTAGCCCATTTTGAAACTATTCTAGTAATTTTCAAATTATTCCCTATTAATTATTCATTTATTAGTTATTTTTGCGCTTCCAAATTTATCCGTACCCATTCGGATAGCTAAACAAGTTCTTTAATTTTTAAATTTCTACACGATGAATCGTTATGAATCTACAATCATCATTACTCCGGTGCTGTCGGACGAAGATGTGAAAAACAGGTTGAAGTCTTTCCGTGACTTCCTTGAAAAAAACGGCGCAACCAATGTCACCGATGAACATTGGGGACTAAAAAAACTAGCATATCCTATCGAGAAAAAACGCTCTGGGGTATATCATATCTTTGATTTCGAAGCTCCAGGTGATGTAATCGAGAAGATAGAACTTCAATACAAGCGAGATGAATCTATTCTTAGATTCTTGACAGTCAAACTGGACAAGTATGGTGTCGAGTATGCGGACAAGAGAAAAAAAGGACAAGTAGGAAAGTCAAAAACCAAAAAAGATAATCAACCAAAAGAGGAGGCAACCAATGGCTAGTCAAAATCAACAAATAAGATACTTAACCGCTGTAAAGCTAGGTAATAAGAATAAGAAATACTGCCGATTCAAGAAAATGGGCATTAAATTTATCGATTATAAAGACCCTGAGTTTTTATTGCGTTTTGTAAATGAACAAGGAAAAATTCTTCCAAGAAGAATTACCGGTAATTCATTAAAATACCAAAGAAAAGTTTCTACGGCAGTCAAAAGAGCTAGACAATTAGCCTTGATGCCTTACGTGACGGATTTATATAAATAGTTTATTCAGTGGACAGTAGTCAGCAGTCAGTTAATAAGCAAAACTTATCACTAGTTGAGACACTGAACCAACTGAAAAAACTCTAAAACTTTAAAACTAAGTAAAAATGGAAGTAATATTAATAAATGATGTAGATAAATTAGGTTTTGCAGAAGATGTCGTCAAAGTGAAACCAGGTTATGCTCGAAATTTCTTGATACCAAGAGGTCTCGGTATGGTGAAAAACCCTACCAATTTGGCTATTTTAGCTGAGAAAATCAAGGTAAGAGAAAAAAATGAAGCAAAACAAATGGCGAATGTAAACGCTATTTTAGAACAATTGAAGAACACAAACCTTCAAATAGGTGCGAAAGTAGGAACTACGAGTCGAATATTTGGATCTGTGAACGCTGTTCAAATCTCCGAAGCCTTCAAAAAGAATGGTTTAGAGATAGACAGAAGAAAAATTGCTATCAAAGAAGGAGAAATCAAGGAATTAGGAAGCTATACTGTAGTAGTGAATCTAACAAAAGAACATACTGCAGAAGTACCACTTGAAGTTATTTCAGAATAAATGACAGACCAAAATAAAAAAATGTCAATCTAAATTAGAAGCCGGACACATGTTAAAATTGTGTCCGGCTTTTGTTTTTAATAAATTTCATTACATTTACACAATAAATATATCCGAATGAGCCAACAATTTGATGCAAGTTTCAATCAATGGGTGAACTTGAAAAGAGAAGCCATAGAACTCAGCAATATATGTTCTAAACTAGAGATAGACAAAAAAACCGATTTAGTTTTACTAAGAAGAAAATTGTCTGACAAAAATGTCTCCGAAATCATCAATTTACATGAGCGCGCAACAGTGATGCTTGGAGAGTCCGTGTCGGTTACAGATACCCTGCAAATAGCCAAAGCAATTGAGAAAATCGATATAGCACCCGCCAGAATAGACTTATTCAGGCTGTGCAATGAATGGAATCAAGAAAAAGGAAATTATTCATCTGTAGAAGATTTCACCAATGCAAAATTAACCGCCCTTATAGGTGAAGACAAAAGACAAATTCAGCCAAAAGATGTAATTCTATATGGATTTGGTAGAATAGGTAGGTTAGTAGCTAGAATATTAGCCGAAGAATCAGGTAGTCAATTGAGATTGAAGGCTATTGTAATTCGGATGAAGAGTCCTGAGGAGATTGAAAAAAGAGCTTACTTACTAAAAAAAGACAGTATTCATGGCGAAATGAAAGGCACAGTAGCCTATGATGTAGAAGACAGTATGCTAATCGTCAATGGGCAAAGAATAAAAATCATTACCTCCTCTGACCCATCCAATATTGACTACACGGAGTATGGAATTAGTGATGCCATACTGATTGATAGCACTGGAGCATTTAGAGATGAGGAGAAACTATCTCTGCACTTAAAATCCAAAGGTGTGTCCAAAGTTCTTTTGACAGCTCCTGCCAAAGGTGATTTGCCCAATATAGTTTATGGAGTCAACCACAAAGATTTTGACCCGAATGCTATTCAAATATTCAGTGCAGCCTCGTGTACCACAAATGCCGTAGTGCCAGTGCTCAAAGTAGTATATGAAAATTTTGGAATTTCCACAGGACATATCGAAACGGTTCACGCCTTTACCAATGATCAAAATCTTGTTGATAATTTTCATAAAGCAGATAGAAGAGGTCGATCTGCTCCGATGAATATGGTCATCACAGAAACGGGTGCAGCTAAAGCAGCAGTCAAAGCTCTACCATATTTAAAAGGAAAACTAACTGCAAATTCTGTGCGTGTTCCTATTCCAAACGTCTCATTAGCCATTCTTCATTTGAGATTGGAAAAAGAAACTAGCGTAGCAGAAGTCAATGAGACTATCCGCAAAGCATCTTTCTATGGCGATTTGATAGAACAAATAGATTATTCTACTTCCAAAGAATTAGTATCTACAGATGTCATAGGAAATACCCATGCCTTAGAGTATGACAGCAATGCGACTTTGCTCAGTGAAGATAAAAAGGGAGTGACCATCTACGCTTGGTATGACAATGAGTATGGCTATACCTGTCAGGTTATCCGCCTAGCCAAATACATTTCCAATGTGCTTCGTCTTACTTACTATTAATTTTGATTCTTGACTAGACTTACATTTTTATTGGGCATTCTCCTAGCATCCTATGCCAAGTTAGTATCTCAGGATGCTTACATGCCTGCTGTCCTTGGTACATGGCTAACTGAAAATAAAAAACAAAAAGTCAAAGTCTTCTATGACCCAGCTAAGAAAATATACACGGGCAAAATTATCTGGATGTATGAAGATGATCAGGCCGAAGGCAGAGTATTATTAGACAGTAAAAATCCAAATCCCAAATTAAGAAACAGAAGGGTGACTGGTATCAACTTGATGCAAAATTTTATACATGAAGGCAACGGCGTATTTAGAGGATATGTTTATGACCCTATTTCCGGTAAACAATATAGGTGTCTTATGACCCTGCAACCAGATAAAAAAACAGCCCATATACGTGGTTATATTTTGATACCTTGGATAGGCAGAACAGAAATTGCTACAAAAATCAGTGAATAAAAAGAGGCCTAAGGTCTCTTTTTTTATGTCTATATCTAGTTGAATAGCCCTTAATCTGTTAAACATGTCTAATTTTTAAGTGGATTTTTCAATTTCCCCACTGCATGTGGAAATCATTTTAAGCTAGTTTGAGCAGATTTCAATTCAAAATTGAGCAATTTTCAACCTCTTTTGAATGAAAATAATGCAGAAAAGAGGCCTTTTAACAAATTTTTAAACCATTTGATTATCAACAATTAGAAAAACGGCGAACGAGCATGAATAGATGAAACTGCCGTAAATTTGCACCACATTAGTTGTAAAGTCAAACTATATAATTTTTGGAATGGACATGAAGTTCATTCGTTCAAAAACTTAAAAGTGTAGCTTATGATAATTAGAAACAATCAAACATTAGGAGCTTTAAAAAGATTAGGAATAGTGATCATCGTGCTATTCTGTATGCAAGCCCTTTCATTTAAAACAAAAAACAACGCGAACAAGGAATTCATAGAGATTTATCAATATGGTAAAGCCAGTTACTACGCAGGTCAGTTTATTGGAAGAAAAACAGCGAACGGTGAAATATTTACATCCAACGAATACACTTGTGCGCACAAGACCCTTCCTTTTGGCACTAAATTAAAGGTGACGAATATGGAGACTAATGAGTCTATTATTGTCAGAGTAAATGATAGAGGCCCTTATGTAAAAAATAGAATAGTGGACCTATCTCTAAGAGGTGCGTATGAACTAGGTCTAATGAACAGTGGAGTCGTTGATGTATCTATAGAGATTGTCAACAAACAGTTCTCTAGTCTTGGGAATACAAAGAATATGGATCGGATATACGTAGACCATCAGTTCGCCTATGTCAAATCAAATGATGATGACACCTATGACAAGCTTTATACCTATCTTTCTGAAAGTCAGCAGCTAGCTAAATATTCAAAGTCGGAGACGGTAAAAGAGCAGAAGATAGAGAATATCGAGGAACTGAAATCTATTGATTTAAGTCAACCAATAATTACAGATAGTACAGGAACTTCTGGGGACAAACAGGCGTTTGTCATAGAAGAATAAACTATATGAACCCCATTAGGAATCAGTTTCCGATTCTATCTACCTGCATCAATACTAAACCATTAATCTATCTGGATAACGCGGCTAGCACGCAGAAGCCGCTCGTAGTTATTGATAGTATCTCTGATTATTACAAGCATTATAATAGCAATATTCACCGCGGAGCTCACTATCTAGCCAATATAGCTACAGAGAAATACGAGAATGTGCGTGATTCCATAGCGGACTTTATAGGCGCTCAATCCAAGGAAGTTATATTTACCTCAGGTACCACCCAATCCATCAATCTATTGATGAATGCATGGGGGCGAAAGTTTCTCGCCAAGGAAGATACCATCGTGCTCTCGGAAATGGAACATCATGCCAACCTTGTGCCTTGGTTGGCCCTGCAGAATGAGATAGGATTCTCGATAAACTATCTGCCAATGAATTCTGACTGTCAGCTAGATTTGACAGATATAGATCGGATCATCAACGAGAAGACAAAACTCGTTTCCTTAGCTTACATTTCGAATGCTATGGGGACGATACATCCAATAAACCAAATAATACAAAAAGCAAAAAATAGATCTGCACTGGTGCATTTGGATTGTGCGCAAGCTATCCAACACTTTCCTCTAGATGTAAAAAAGCTTGGTATTGATTTCCTTTCCTTTTCTTCACATAAAATTTATGGTCCTATGGGCGTAGGCATCTTCTGGGGAAAAGAGAAATGGCTTCTTGAAATGAATCCCTATTTATATGGTGGAGAAATGATTAAGGAAGTATTTCTCGATAAGGCGACTTACAACGAACTCCCATATAAGTTTGAAGCCGGTACGCCTAATGTAGCGGATGTTATAGGCTTAGGAGCTGCTATTAAATATTTGACGAGTCTTGGGTTTGATACGATTCAAAAATTGGAAAACGACTTGCATAGTTATTTGCTCTCTGAAATCAAAAAAATAGAGCGAATTATCATCTACACCCCAGAGGTAAATTCAACTGCCGTAGTTTCCTTTAATATAGAAAATGCCCATCCCTTTGATATTGGTCAGCTACTCGATGCCAAAGGAATAGCCATACGCACGGGGCACCATTGCTGTCAGCCACTTATGAGAAAGCTGGATGTCGAAGGTACCTGCAGAGCTTCACTCGCCTTTTATAATACAAGAGAAGAAATGGATCATTTTATCACAGCGCTTCGCTCGATTGTTAAATTGGTTTAGCTCAGGTCTATTAATTTTGTAGATAAATATTTAAATATCCGTGCAAACTAAATCTAAAAAGAAAAATAAGGTAAACGTCATAACCCTCGGTTGTTCTAAAAATACGGTGGATAGTGAGGTATTGATGGGACAGCTATCGCACGGAGGAATAGATGTAGTGCATGAAAGCAATAAGGAAGATTTTGATACGGTAATCATCAACACCTGTGGATTCATTGATAAGGCTAAGGAAGAAAGTATCAGCACTATTCTTCAGTTTGCAGAGGCTAAAAATAAAGGATGGATTGAAAAGCTCTATGTCACAGGTTGTCTATCGCAGCGTTATAAAGAAAATTTAGAAGAGGAAATCAAAGAAGTCGATGGATATTTCGGCACGATGGAACTGCCTCTTTTACTCAATCGATTTGAGGTTGACTACAAAAAGGAGCTCATCGGAGAGCGCGTACTTTCCTTAGATACACACTATGCCTATTTGAAAATTTCTGAAGGGTGTAATCGCAAGTGCACTTTTTGTGCTATCCCTTTGATGAGGGGGTTGCATAAATCTCGAACTATTGAGTCGTTGGTTGAAGAGACAAAAAATCTGGCACGAAAAGGAGTCAAAGAAATCATCCTTATAGCACAGGAGTTGACCTATTATGGATTGGATATTTACAAACGAAAAGCTCTAGTAGATTTAATTCAAGCCTTAAGCCAAGTAGAAGGTATAGAATGGATCCGTCTTCACTATGCTTATCCAGCGCAGTTCCCTTATGAGGTCTTAGATGAAATTCGCGATAATCCAAAAGTTTGCAAGTATCTCGACATTCCTATTCAGCACGTTTCGGATAAGGTTTTGTCTGACATGAAGCGCAATACCACAAAGCAATACACAGTTGATTTGATAAATAAAATTAGAGAGACTGTGCCGGGTATCGCCATACGAACTACATTATTGACAGGCTTTCCTACAGAAAGTGAAAGTGAATTCCAAGAGTTGGTTGATTTTATTCAAGAGATGAAGTTTGATAGACTTGGAGTTTTCACCTATTCACACGAAGAAAATACTGGAGCATATAAGTATGAAGATGCAACTTTGGAAGAAGAAAAAAACAGGCGTCAGCAATTATTAATGGATACACAGAGTGAAATTAGCTACGAACTCAATCAGAATAAAATTGGTAAAACATTTAAGGTAATTATAGATAAAATGGAAGGTGGTGCCTATATAGGACGAACGGAATTTGATTCTCCGGAGGTAGATAATGAAGTGATCATTCATACAGAAAAGCATCTGCGATTAGGAGACTTCGTTCGGGTGAAAATAGTTGCAGCTAATGAGTTTGATTTAGAAGCTGAACTTATATAAAAAATTTATATTTAGCTATAACTATGTTTTTTTGCTACTTACAGCTAATTATAGAATTTAATTTTGAATTTATATTTAGCTATATCTATATAATTTTATATATTTGTAGCTAAATATAAATGCATGGTAGGTCGTAAAAACGAACGCGATTTATTAAATAGTATTGTCAGAGAATCTAGCCCTAGCTTAGTAGCTATCTATGGGAGACGGAGAGTCGGGAAGACTTACCTGATCCGTGAGCACTTTAAAAACCAATTTACATTTTATCATACGGGAATTGCTAATGTTTCATTAGAAATACAATTGGACAATTTCTATAACAACCTAAAGAATCACTATAAGTTTAAATTAAAGAATCCCGAAAATTGGTTTGAGGCTTTTGAGTTACTACAAATAGTTATATCAAAGTCCAAAGCTAAAAAAAGGATTGTATTTATTGATGAAATGCCATGGATGGATACACCCCGCTCCAATTTTATTCAAGCATTTGAATATTTTTGGAATGCATGGGCTAGTAGGCAAAATCATCTTACAGTCATAGTCTGCGGCT
Organism: Sphingobacteriales bacterium; assembly: GCA_021297855.1. Taxonomy (GTDB): domain Bacteria; phylum Bacteroidota; class Bacteroidia; order Chitinophagales; family JADJOU01; genus CHPMRC01. The sequence goes on from JAJTHM010000006.1 coordinate 18,689, forward strand.
CTGCTACCATGTATCTCGAAAATAAGCTATTCTCTAATACGAAAGGACTACATAATCGAGTTTCGCATAAAATAAAATTAAGTCCATTTACTCTATCGGAAGTAAAAGAGTTTTTAGAATTTAAAAAAATAAATTATACTCCTTATCAGATACTCAAGATGTATATGTGTGTCGGTGGGATTCCTTACTATCTCAATGCCTTTAAGCGTGGATGGAGTGTAGAGCAGAATGTAGATGCCCTGTTTTTCGACCCCAACGGACTTCTTTACAATGAGTTTCATCATCTATATACTTCCTTATTCTCCAATGCCGAGAGACATATAGAAATCATTAAGGCTATAGCTGCGAAGAGAAAGGGCCTGACACGGGAAGAAATAACCAAGAAAATATCGATATCCAATGGAGGTACACTATCTAAAATCATAGATGAATTAGAAATGTCAGACTTTATCAAGCAGTACTACCCCTATGGAAAAAAGAGCAGAACGAGCCTCTATCAGTTAACCGATTTATTTAGCCTCTTTTATTTAAATTATATCCATAAGAAGAATATATCTAAGGGTTCATGGCTTAGTCAGCTAGACAATCCCTCTTATAGAGCCTGGTTGGGATATTCATTTGAATTAGTAGCCCTCTTGCATGTCGATAAAGTAAAAGCCGCTCTCGGCATATCGGGTATTAAGACCGATGTTTGCTCTTGGGTCTCTACCAATAAATCAGAGAAGGCTCAGATTGATATCTTGATAGACCGCCGCGATGATATTATCAATATCATAGAATTGAAATTTTCGGTGGACAAATATCCAATTACAAAGAAGTATGAAGAAGAATTAAGAAGTAAAATGGCTTTGTTTAAACGTGAAACCAAAACAAAGAAAGTACTACATTTAACATTTATCAGCACCTATGGACTCAAAGAAAACACATACTACCACACCGCTTACAATCAATTTAGCATGGATATTTTATTTTTATAATTAGCTATATCTATCATTTTTTACGACTTATAGCTAATTATAAAATCTCATAAATT
>JAJTHM010000015.1 GCA_021297855.1 Sphingobacteriales bacterium
ACGCTTAGGTCAGCACAGGTTCGCAGGATGACGAGGTCTCTGGCCATTAGCGTCCGCCTCTGGCGGATGAAGCGCAGCCCTGTTTGTCAACAGACAAGCCTGTCTGCCGACTAGGCAGGGGAATTCAGGAATCTCTTTAATAGTTAGAGGTAAATATAAGCACTAGCAGAAAAAATTTTAATGGGAATTCAACTATACCGTTAAATCTAAGAATTATAATTTATAGGAGAAAATTAACAAAAACATAAAAACAGTAGATTTTGTTTATTTAGAATTTATGAAGAAATAAAGCCCTATAAAATTGGGTCGCTCCTATGGAGCTTAGCATTGTTTTTTTGAGCTATTTATTAACAGTTAGCCCCGAATGGGGTTAGCAAATTAGCCTTCATTTGAATCTATACCAAGTTCGTATTGACTTTCGGCTTTTAACTCCGTAGGAGTGGTCTGTTTGTAATAGACATGATTAGACTATATGAACCCCAGAGGGGTGGCATGTTTTACCATTTATAATTCAATGTCGTTTAATTAGTGTTTGGTTTGTGGGGACACGAACCATTGCAGTTCGCCATGCTGCGTGTCTCACGCAGCATTCGTATTTCTTATCTAAACAACATTGATTTATAATTTATAGTTAGTCCAATTTGTCTTCGGCACTAACGCTTTGGTCAGCATTCAAAATATAATATCTTGATAGAAAAATATAGGCCATTTTTATTGTCCTATATTCATTTCTTATATGGTATAATTCATGTTTCCAAAAAAAACCACACTATTCAACATAGACCCTTATTTTTAATGGAATTCATTATCTCTCTTCGTTCGTGATCCTATGTCAAAGTCTATTGCGTATCTAAGTTTTTGAACTACAAACTTGCATAAAGAAAAAATATTCGCGAGTTGATTCCTTAAAATACCTGCAATCCTAGGTCTAATCCTTAGATATCAATTGAAGGAGATATTTACTTTCCGATACAAAACTTCCCAAAAATCGTCCCTAAGATATCTTTGTCCATATCAATGTTTCCCGTTATATCACCAATATATCGAAGTGTATTTCGAAGATGAAAAGCGAGCAAGTCTCCAGAGAGTTGATTTTGCATACCAGTCTCTACTTCTTTTAAAGAAGTCATTGCCGATTTCAAAGATTCTAAGTGTCTTGTATTCGAAATGATGACGGAATTTTCAAATTTTGATTTCTCCAACAACTCAATAAGTGTATGTTTCAAATCTTCAAAGCCTTTCTTAGTCTTGGTAGAAAACGCTATACTAGTCTTGATTTCAAAATTGTCTTGAATTAGGTCAAATTTATTAGCAAGATGAATAACTTTTTTCCCTTGTTCGCTTATCTCTTTTTGAAACGGAGTCAAAGCATTTTCCTCTTCACGATAATCTCTAATATCGAAGATATGAATAATGATATCTGCCTTACTAATAGCTTGCTTCGTGCGCTCAATTCCGATATTTTCAATGACATCCAGTGAGTCTCTCAAACCTGCCGTATCAATCAATCGAAACTGAATATCATCGATCGTCACCACTTCTTCTATAGTATCTCTCGTGGTTCCGGCTATATCACTCACGATAGCACGCTCTTCGTTGAGCAGCAAATTCAGTAAACTCGATTTACCCGCATTGGGATAACCAACAATTGCGACAGGCACTCCATTTTTTATCGCATTGCCGTAATGGAAACTATCGATTAAATTTTGAATCTTGATTTTTAAATTTTCTACTAAATCCTTTAGCTCAGTTCGACTGGCGAATTCTACATCCTCTTCCCCAAAATCTAATTCTAACTCAATGAGTGCTGTAAAATTAATTAGCGATTCTCTCAATCCTGCCAGTTCATTCGATACACCCCCTCGCATTTGATTCAAGGCTATAGAATGAGAAGCTTTGGATTCAGAGGCGATCAAGTCTGCTACAGCTTCTGCCTGAGCTAGATCTAGTTTTCCCTTGATAAAAGCCCGCTGTGTAAATTCTCCTGGCTGAGCCAATCTAGCGCCACCTTGAATCATTAGGTCAAAAATAGATCTGATAATAAACGGAGAACCATGACATGAAATTTCTACACAATCCTCTCCCGTGTATGACTTTGGATTTCGAAAAACTGAAACCAAGACTTCATCTATCACATCGTCCCCATATTTTATGGTACCAAATACTTGTTTTTGACTTTCAATATGAATCAGTTTTTGCTTATGGTAAAAAACATTATCGACCATATCTATGGCCTTCGATCCACTCAATCGAATGACTGCGATAGCCCCAGAGCCTTGGGGAGTAGCTAAGGCGATGATAGTATCATTCATATAGCTAGAAATTTATCCAACTCCTCTAGTCTAATCTTTTTGACATCTTCACTCAATAGTGCATATTGAAAAGAGTTTCTCACTAATTGAACGATTTCATCTTTAGATAAATTTAGTTCCTCAGTGATAGCTTCAAAATTAGCAATCAATTGTCCTCCGAAATAGGCTGGATCATCCGAATTGACTGTCACTTTCAATCCTAAATCCAACATTTTTTTCAATGGGTGATTTTTAAAATCTTTTACCACTTGAAGCGCCTTATTCGAAAGAGGACAGATTTTCAAAGCTAAATCTCGTTTCATGATTTCTTGTATGAGCTTCTCATCTTCTAGGCATCGATTTCCATGGTCTATACGATGAATCTTCAATATATCTATAGCTTCCCATATATATTCAGTTGGTCCCTCCTCCCCTGCATGAGCCAGTGGTATATAGCCTTCTTTTACTGAAGCGTCAAACACTCGTTGAAACTTGCTCGGCGGATGGCCTAGTTCAGAAGAATCTAATCCTACTGCTTTTATCAAGTGCTTAAAAGGTTTAGACATTTCTAAAATTTCAAAGGCTGACTCTTCTGACAAATGTCTAAGATAAGACATAATGAGAAATGAAGAAATTCCACACTCTTGCTTTGCCTTTTGACACGCTTTAGAAATACCATTTATAACTGTTTCAAAAGCTACGCCTCTATCCGTATGGCTTTGCGGGTCAAACATAATTTCTGTATGAACTACATTCTGCTCCTTGCATTTGGTTAAATATGCCCAAGTCAAATTAAAGAAATCTTGCTCATGAATCAGCACTTGAGTACCCTTGTAGTAAATATCTAAAAAGTCTTGCAAACAGTCAAATTGGTATGCACTCCTCAATTCGTTCACCGTCGTATATGGAATGGAAATGCCATTTCGCTTAGCTAATTCGAAAAACAATTCAGGCTCTAGCGTTCCTTCAATGTGCAAGTGTAACTCGGCCTTAGGTATTTTACTAATAAATTCTTTGATATCCATTTTGAGAAATATCCGCTAAGATATTAAAACCATATTATACCAAAATGAAAATCCAAATCAAGGCTTTCTAAACCCTATTTTCGTTCTTACTTTAACCTCCTCCACCTGCTTATCTTTATTTAGCAGATAATTGAGAGCCTCGAAAACATCCTTGAATTTTTTATTGTATTTTTCCTCCATAGCTACTAATTTGTTTGATAATTGCTTGTTGGAAAGTATCAATTGACGGAAATAAACAAATGCACGCATTATTGATATATTGACTTCTATTGCTTTGGAGCTATGAAGGACACTGGATAACATGGCGACTCCTTGTTCTGTAAATGCAAATGGTAGTTTTCTTGTACCACCCCATCTTGATGTCACAAATTGTGATTTCAAGTTTGTAAATTCTATTTCATTTAGCTGAAACATAAAGTCTTGTGGAAATCGATTAATATTTCTTTTAACGGCTTGATTTAAAACACGAGTTTCAATTTCATATAGTTCTGACAAATCAAAATCTAGCATTACTTTTGATCTCGAATTTCATAAATTCTTCTTTGTATAATTTCTATATCCATATATACTATATTTAAAAAAAAAGGCGCTCCAGCAATCAATACAAAATCAAGTACTTCATGCCTTCGCGCCCCTGTTTGTCAACAGACAAGTTAGTCGCTAAATAAACTTTAGGATCTATGCAGACTCTTTGCTGCCAAAAAGATTGAACTCGTTGACGACGATCTCCGTCACGTATTTCTTAGCGCCTTCTTTCTCATAGCTGCGGCTCACAAGTTTACCTTCGATAGCTAGTTCACTACCTTTTTTCAAAAGTTTTTCTGCGTTTTCAGCTGACTTACCAAAGAAAACTAAATTATGCCAATAGGTCTCCGTCACTTTCTCCTTTTTATCATTGTAATAATAATCTGATGTAGCGATGGATACTCGGGCTATTTTAAGGCCTTTGTCTGTGTTTACAATAGTGGGTGCTGCGCCTAAATTACCAATTAGTCTTACGGAATTTTTAATTGTGCTCATGTGTGAAGTAATTTAAAAGTTAAATAAAATGGTTAATAAAAAATTTGTTTATGTCGAATTGCAATTGACAGTGCAAAGATGGGGGTATGGGAATACTGATAGCAAGAGTTCAAGTATTTGTAGTCGAATAAAAACATTTACAAATGATTAAAAATGATTATGTTTGTTGATAATTAAATACTTATATCATTTAAAAATTAATTTATGAAATGTCCAAATTGCAAATCAACCGATACTTATCCTCTCGATAATTTATACAATTGCACGCAGTGTTATTATGAATGGGACCCTAATGAAGTAGAACTTGATGCCCAAGATCAAGTGACCAAAGTACTAGATTCGAATGGCAATGAGCTTCAGAATGGAGATAGTGTCATCGTCATCAAAGACCTCCCTGTCAAGGGTTCTCCTAAGCCAGTAAAGGCTGGAACAAAAGTAAAAAATATTCGATTGACGGATGGAGATCACAATATAGATTGTAAAATTGAAGGATTTGGGGCCATGGGTTTAAAATCTATCTATGTCAAAAAAGCAAACTAATACTTTAATCTAAATCTCAACAGATAAATACTAGCCTATGGAAAAACAATGTCAAAACTGTTCTAAGCCCTTGAAGGGTCGTGCAGATAAAAAATTTTGCGATGAAAATTGCAGAAACCAATACAACAATACGCTCAATAGTGACACCAATGCAGAGATGCGTAAGATTCAGAATATTCTTAGAAAAAATAGAAGAATATTACAAGACGTTTTAGGAGAAAATGAGAAACTAAAAACATCCCTTAAAAAACTTACAGAAAAAGGGTTTCTTCCAGACTATCTTACACATCTATATAATACCAAAACGGGCAGCCAATACAGATATAGTTTTGAATATGGAATAATGTTACTGGAAGAAGGAATGGTGCTGATAGTGAAGAAGGGGTAAATTTAAAAAACATAAATCAATTAAAAAATGGGAATAACGATATACTACTCTGGTAAAATATTAGAGAAAAATAGAATTGATGACTTTGTTAATGAACTTTGCGATATATGTCAAACCATGAACTGGGAATTTGATACATTTACTTTTGAAAACATGAAGTTTTTTGAAGGAGTGTCTTTAAGACTTCCTTTTTGCGAGACTTTACATTTTTGTTTTGATAGTATGGGAAGGCTTATTCAACCTATGTTAATCGAAAAACAAATTTCTACAAATAAATATCCTGATTCGGCTTACAATTTATTTTGTAAAACTCAATACGGAGGCGCAGAGGCACATAAAATAATTATAAAACTGATACAATATTTAACGCTAAAATATGAATTAGAAATTGAAGTTGCAGATGAAACGAACTATTGGAATTCAAATGATGAATCAGATCTAGTACAAAAATTTGATAAAATGAATTTTATTATTGATGGATTTAAAAATGCTATCAACGGTGAAAAAAATGAATTTTCTGAATTATCAAATAGGTTGTTAGTAGAATTAGAGAAATTTAAAAAAAAATTAGACGATAACTAATTTTCATTTGTACTTAGTTTTGTAAAATTTATTTATTATCTATTGAATTATTCTGCTTTAAATCAAGTTTTCTTTAAATCTTGCTCCGAAGTTTCCTCAGAAACCAACACCCCGTGCTACGCTGTAGGCGGCTGGGTGCGCGATTTATTTTTAGAAAGGGAGTGCAAAGATATCGATGTGGTGGTCGTCGGTTCTGGCATAGAGTTTGCAAAAGAAGTGGCTAAAAAACTAAATCCTAAAATCAAGGTCAATTATTTTGCCAATTTTGGTACAGCTCAGTTTGTCTATGATGGCATAGACTATGAGTTTGTAGGCGCTCGTAAAGAGTCTTATCAGCGAGATTCAAGAAACCCTATAATAGAAAACGGTACGATTGAAGATGACATAGCCAGAAGAGATTTTACGATAAATTCACTTGCTATTTCTCTTAATGCCTCTAATTTTGGGGAGCTGCTGGATTTACATGGTGGGAGTGCTGATTTAGAAAAAAAAATTCTTAGGACTCCGCAGGACCCTGATATCACTTATTCAGATGACCCCTTGCGAATGTTGAGAGCAGTGCGATTTGCTTCACAATTAAACTTTAAGATTGAAGAAAAATCCTTCGAGGCGATCAGTAGAAATTCTAATAGGCTAGAAATTATCTCCAAGGAGAGAATACATTCAGAGCTAAACAAAATATTATTAAGTCCTAAACCATCGATTGGTCTGGACTTATTGTATAAAACAGGCTTATTGGACTATGTGCTACCTGAGTTAAAACTCCTGCACGGCGTAGAGCTGTATAAAGGAAAAGGTCACAAAGACAATTTCTATCATACGCTTCAAGTAGTGGATAATCTAGCTGAAAAATCTGACAATCTGTGGCTGCGATGGGCTGCATTATTGCACGACATCGCTAAGCCCCAAACCAAGTCATTTAGTGAAGAAAATGGCTGGTCATTTCATGGACATGAAGTCTTAGGAAGCAAAATGGCTGTTTCTATTTTTAAAACCTTGAAACTACCGTTAGATCAACCTTTGCAGTATGTTCGTAAATTAATTTTTCTGCATCTACGCCCGATAGCATTGACCAAAGAAGAGATTACAGATTCCGCAGTCCGCAGACTTTTGTTTGAAGCTGGGGATGATATTGATGATTTGCTCCTTCTCTGCCAGTCTGATATTACGAGTAAAAATGAAGCCAAGGTAGCTCGTTATTTGGAGAATCTAGAGAAACTAAAACTCAAAATTAAAGAAGTAGAAGAGCGAGATCATATCAAAAATTTCCAGCCACCGATAACGGGAGAAATGATCATGAAAACCTATAATCTAAAGCCTTCGCGTGTAATTGGAGATATAAAAAATCATATCAAAGAAGCTATACTCGACGGGGTCATTCGAAATGATTATGATGAAGCTTTCGCTTTAATGCTAAGTGTAGCGCCAAAATATATTACCGATGCCCAGTCCTAATTTGATTAGCATTTCCGGCCCAACAGCCTCGGGTAAAACTAAATTAGCTATTCAACTGGCACAAGAATTAAAAGCTGAAATCATTTCCTTCGATTCGCGTCAGATATATAATGAACTAAACATAGGTGTAGCACGTCCGAGTGAGGAGGAGTTAGCGAAAGTAAAGCATCATTTGATAGGACATAAGTCTATACATGAGAAGTATTCGGCGCAGGATTTTGTGAAAGAAGTTGAAAGTATAAAGTCGAAAGTTAAAAGTCAAAAGCCCTTAATACTCGTCGGGGGCACTGGATTTTTTTTATTTGCTTTAGAGAATGGGTTGGATGAATTGCCAGACATTTCGGAAGACACTAGAAATAAAGTGCAACAAGAATTTGATCGATACGGTTTAGTTTATATGCAAGAAAGAGTGAAGGAAATCGATCCTGTTTCCTATTCTCAAATGGAGATTACCAATCCTCGAAGACTGCAGCGCATTGTAGAAATTTGGGAAGAAACTGGGGATGTATATAGCGAGCTGGTTTCACGAGATTCCCGTTTGCATGGGAATGACGGTGAAAAACTAAGTCAATTAGAAATTAAAAATATTGTGTTGGATATTCCTAGAGAAATTTTATATGAAAGAATCAATCGACGAGTGGATGAAATGATTAAATACGGCTTGGTCGAAGAAGCAAAACATTATTTTCCAGACAGAAATTTGAATGCCTTGAATACCGTAGGTTATAAGGAGTTGTTTGCCTATTTCGATGGAGAAATGAGTCTCGAAGAGGCCATTGATAAAATCAAGCAACATACGAGAAACTATGCCAAGCGACAGATCACATGGAATAAAAAGTATCTCGCGTACGCTCTCTGGGTGAATCCTCTTTCAGAAAAAACGTTTCAAACTATAGTTGATTATGTCCATTCTTAGCTCATATAAGCAACTAGAAAGACCCATCTACTATCTGATATTTGCAGAATTTTTATTGCAATGTATCAATGCTACTTTTCTTGTCTTAGTTAATTACTACCTTCTTGATCTAGGTTACAAAGACTATGAAATCGCCAAATTCGTGTCTTATCGATACATTTCGGTGCTGATACTCGGTGTGCCGTTTGGCTTGCTTTACAAGCGCATACAACTATTACCTATGATTAAGATTGGCGCTGTTCTCTTTATACTCAATGCCATCGCGATCATATTGATTGCTCCTTTACATTCCAATTTAGCTATGACTATTTTGATGTTTCTATTCGGGGTATTTCTGCTGATGTCGCACGTAGTATCTCTACCATTTTTACTCAAAATAACCAGCAAGGATAACTTGAGTATATCGTTATCACTATTCTTCCAGACTTGGGGTGCTTCCGTTATGACAGTAGGTATAGTGTCTTTTATATACAGTAAAATATTAACTGATTACAATTCAGAAAAAACAATCATTCTGACTATTTTCATACTAGCTAGTATTGCTATAATTTTACTTTATAAAATTCCAAAAAACATAGAAGTCAAGGCACAAGAGATGGAAGATATAGCGGAGACCAAACCGAATGATAAGGAAACCCGAAATATATTTTATCTTCTTTTACCCACATTGATTATTGCTGTGGGAGCGGGTTTCAGCATTCCATTTTTTAATCTATTCTTTTTTTATACCTATCAAATGAACTCTGATAGCTATTCCATAGTGTTGGGACTTTCTCACCTCATCGTCATCGTCTTTATGATGTTTACACCTTGGATTCAGTCCAAACTCGGCTACCAAAAAGGCATTGTGGGCATACAATCCCTAGGAATCATCTGTTTAATCGTCATGGTGTGGGCGAACAAGTTTTTCCCATTATCTATAGCTTATATTCTTTCCGTTACCTTTTTTATCTTGCGTCAGCCACTTATGAATAGTGCCCAACCCATAATCACCAATTACAAAATGAATGTCATTGGAAAGAAAAATCAAGCCTTAATTGGTAGTATCGAAGCCACCATATGGTCTGGCTCATTTTGGTTTAGTTCTATCATATTTGCCGAACTTCGCAAAATAGATTTAAGCTATGCTACCATTTTCAATATCACTATTATACTTTATATAATTGGTGCATTGAGTTGGTATTTTATAATAAAGAAATTAGGAAAATAATAAATCTCCCTAAAGTTTAACTTTAGATTCTAACAGTGCGAAAAGATTTACAGCCTAGGTCAATGCGGCCGAAATGCCTACTACCACCACGCCAATAAGAATCACCACATATAAGGCAATGATTCCAATGGTCATATAGCCTGAAAACTTAAAAAATTTAGCTAAGAAACCAATACCCAAATCGAACTCTGTTTGAGTAGAATTATTTATTGCAGCGCGCAAATATTTGGACATTTTATACATAAAGGTAACTGGGAAATAATAGAAGGCAGCCATGACAAAATACAGGATAGATAAGACACTAGATGGGAGATTCGCCTGATTGGCTGCAGAATTGAGACCCATGGCACTGCCACCAATAAGCAGAATGACGGCTGCTAAGACCATTATGGCCATAACCACATACCCAAAAATTGCGAGTACTTTGGCCCATTTAGCTGCTATCAATAGGTCCTCTTTGTTTTTATTGGTTAATTGTAAATCGAAATTTGACATAATAATTATTTTAGAATTCGACGTAAATATAAATAAGATTTCTCATACAAGAGGAAAACTAGTCCACGAAAAATACAATCGTTTTCATATTTCCCTCCGAATCTTGCGCAGTCAATCGATGGCGACCTTTGGTTGGATTCCAAATAATTTTATGTTCGCCTATGGTGGTTAAAATAAAACCATTGTCTATAAACCAATGCACTCGAGCATCTTTGTTTCGATGGATAGCTTGAAAGACGATTTGATTTGATACTTCAGAAGAATGCCGGATAATATGGGCATTATTTTTAGGAAAAACCACATCAAGCATATCCAATTCCAAACTTAAGCACATCGGATGAAAAGGCGGCAAACTGCGATACAATGGATGGTTCAATTTATAATAGCTCTCCTCTAGTAGCGGTAATTTAAACCAAGATTTCTCTACTATACTATCCTCGGGAAAACACAATTTGCGAACTTGAAATTGTTGACTAGCGTCTAAATAAATTTTGGTATGATAAGGGCAATCGTCTTTTAACTCTGCATTTTTTGGAATTTCAATATGAATTGATTGGCATTTCTCCGTTGGCTTACTACCACTTTCAGAGCATACTAAAACATGCTTTAGTTCTTTGATAGGCTTATCGTACCACGCCTTTTTTCCTTTAGGAAGCGTGTTGAGAATATCAAATAGTATAGGTGCTGCTTTTTGAATACCAGTCAAATTAGTTCGCCCATTACCATCTGCATTTCCCACCCAGACGGCTATCACATAGTTTGGATTCACTCCTACAGCCCAAGCATCTCTAAAACCATGTGAAGTCCCTGTTTTCCATGCGATTTTTTGACTCTGTCTATACTGCCAATTGTCTTCATTTTCTGGTCTGACCACATTGGATAGCGCATCAAATGTCAGCCATATAGAGCCACGACTGAGTTTTATATTTCTTTTTACATCTACTTTTTTTCCTAATTCAAAACTCGCCAAATTCAATTCTACTCCTTTTAGTTTATGAGAAAGCTGCAGATAGGCGTTGGCTAATTCTAATAACTCTACCTCACCCCCACCAACGACCAACGACAAGCCGTAGTGTTTGGAAGACTTGGTAAAATGATGAAACCCATAGTCTTTCAGATTCGTATAAAATTTATCGTATCCATATTTTTTCAAAGCCAATAACCAAGGTATATTCAAAGAGCGCTCCAAGGCTTCATGAGCAGGCACCAATCCATCAAACCTTCTCGAACTATTTTGTGGTTCGTAGCCATTGATGTCTATTGGGATATCCTGCAATAAAGTATTGGGAGAAATAGTCCCTGCGTCCAGCATATGCGCATAGAGCAAGGGTTTCAGAGTGCTACCACTGCTTCGAGGTCTGCGAATCATATTGACTCTATTGCCATCGACACTATCTTTTGTATTTCCTACATAAGCTATAACCTCACTCGTATTGGCATCTATGACTATTGCACTTAAATTTTGAATCAAGTTTTGTTTAAATGAATTATGATACATCTCCAAAATATCGGTCACAGATTTTTGAATTCTCAAATCTATTGTAGTAGATATTTTTCCAAGACTATGGTCTATCTCCGATGCTAAATGATAAGCATAAGAGGGAATGGGAAAAACTCTCTGCGGCAATGGTTCATCTAAAGACAACAAATAATCCACCTCACTCAAAACGTTGTTATCCTTCAATTTTTTCAGTAGTGCATTGCGCTTCTTCAATAAAAGTAATTGGTTTCTTCCTGGATAAATATAAGATGGTTGGTTTGGCAATACAGCCATAGTAGCCGCCTCTGACCAAGATAATGCTTGGGATGGCTTTTGATAATATCGCCATGCTGCAGCTTCTATTCCCACTACATTTCCACCATATGGAGCATTGGAAACATAATAAGCTAAAATATCTTTCTTTGAATATACTAGTTCAAATTTCAAGGCCATAAAAACCTCCTTTAACTTTTGCGAATAGGTTCGTGGAGGATTTTTGTGCAAGAGTCGAATCGTCTGCATAGTAATCGTAGAGCCTCCTCGCTTGACATCCCCTTTCTTCAAATTCAATGCAAAGGCTTTGAATATAGAAATCAAATTCACTCCTGGGTGATAATGAAAATATTCATCTTCGTAGTGCAAGACGCAATGTTCTATTTTATCACTAACCGAATCCATTTTGGGGAAGCGCCACTGCTCATCTTCTGCCACACTGGCATAGAGCAACTGTCCATGTCTATCATACATCACTAGACTCTTAGGAGCTTCGAATAAATCCTTGGGCAAGGAAAAAAATAAAAACCAAAGAAGGAATAGACCAATAAGAAACTTGAAGGAAAACGAAACTATAGTTTTTGAAGTCAATGTCAATACTTTCTATCAAAAATAGAGATAAATGAAAAAGTTAAAGAAGTTATGTTTTGATTTTTTTACTAGGCTAAATTCAAAAAATTGTCTATAAAGTAGTTGTTATTTATATCACCCTTTCAGGGTTCAGCTATACTAAAGTGAGGCGATTTTACAATCTTTTCACCACTTCGTGGTTATTTTCGTATATAGTGTATATAAATTACTATTAATCCCGAAGGGATGTAATGATTCTAACAATATCAATTATCCACACTTCTAAACCCTGAAAGGGTGACATTATTCTACCCATTCAAATAAATATTTTTCATCATACTCAATCTCAAATTTCTCGAGAAATTCAAATCCTTATTCTTTATAGCTTATTTTTGCCAGTTCTTCATATCACCCTTTCAGGGTTCAGCTATACTAAAGTGAGGCGATTTTACAATCTTTTCACCACTTCGTGGTTATTTTCGTATATAGTGTATATAAATTACTATTAATCCCGAAGGGATGTAATGATTCTAACAATATCAATGATCCACACTTCTAAACCCTGAAAGGGTGAAATTATTCTACCCATTCAAATAAATATTTTTCATCATACTCAATCTCAAATTTCTCGAGAAAATCGAAATACTCTTCCTTAAAACTTATTTTCCTATGATGTTCTTCTTGATTTTCAATATACCTATACACATTTTCAATTTGCGAGTGCGAATAAGAAAAAGCACCGTAACCCTCTTGCCAACTAAACTTTCCTTTTAAAAACTTTTGCTCATTAATGAAATTTGAAGAATTATTTTTTATATCTCTCACTAAATCGGAAATACTCATACCAGGTTTCAACCCAACAAAACAATGAACATGGTCTTCAACTCCATTTACAATTATTGGCTTTTGATTTTTTCCTTTTATGATTCCTGATATATACTTAAAGACTTCCTCGCGCCATGGTTTATGCAACAAATTCTGACGCCCCTTAACAGCAAAGACATATTGAATATAAATCTGCGAAAATGTTCCAGCCATATAAGATATTAAAATAAGAGGTTATTAAAAACGAATAACATTTATTCAAAAATTCAAAATTAATGATTCAAAATTCACCATCATCTATAAACCACCGTCCTATACGAACCCATCACCGTGCGATAGGCTGGATTATACATTGATTCCAGAATGATCGCTGGCACTTGATAATTTCCCTCGTAACTCGCATTAAAATCTTGAATAATGGTCTTTGTTTCATTTGCTCCTAATGAAAAATAACTCATCACTGCATCGTCTCTGATATCTTGGTAATCTAATCCTGTAGCTCCTCCAATGCCTTCCGCTATGCGCTTATTGATGATCTCCCAGCCCGCAGGGACATAATTGGTCAATGCCATATTGCTGAGTGGAGTTGCAGATCTATTCGTCACTTTGATGACTTGTTTGAAATCTGTCTGACGTGCGATTTTATCTGCTGAAATTTTATTTCCAGATTTATCTACATACTCGACACTCAATGACAAGAAACTATTTGAAAGTGGTTTGACTTGCATTTCAATTCCTTTTCGAACAATATTGACAATAGTAATCGCATTCGAGTTATTCGTCAAAGTCAAGTTTCCCGTCACAGGATCCACAGCTTGCGAATAGGCGGGTTTATTGCCTTTCAGGCTATAGGATTTTCCATTGTAATTCGCACTGATATCAATAGGTTCTACTTTATACTTAGCTAGATAACTGGAAATAGATTTTAGGAGCATAGCAGTAGCCTGAGTTCCTAAATAACTGCGGGAATTGAGTGCTGTAATATTTTTTCTAAAAAAAGTATAGGCATTTGCCTTATCCCCTAGCTTCAAAAATAGTTCTAATAAATATGCTTGATCTACGTGGTGCGACCCATAGGTATAGCGATCGTCTATATAAGGAACTATTTCCAGCGGAATAGTCGCTAACATAGATTTCGCCACTTCGCTTTTACCTGCATAAAAATAGGCTAATGCTAATTTAGTTTTAGAGCCATTATCTAGCTGGACTTCTTTCAATCGATTCATAGCACCTAGATTAGCTTTCCCTCCCAAGGCTAAAACCATCAAGCGATAAGCTTGAAACGAATGCTGATAGGACTGTCCAGCGATAGGATTGAAACTGGATGCGTAACCATTCATCGATTCTAACGATGAATTAAGTAGGCTGCTATTGAGATCATATCCTTTGTTCTTCGCCTCTGCCATAAAATGAGTGGCATAGCTTGTCGCATAATCATCATAAAATCCACTATTCGGCCAGTAAGAAAGTCCTCCACTGCTAGATTGGAATGATTTATATTTCTCAAAACCCACTTTCAAATTAGATTCTATCATCAGTTTATCCTCAGCTGAAAGTGCTGTCAAATCTGCTAAGTAGAGCTGAGGGAAAAGTGCAGAAGTAGTTTGTTCTAGGCATCCATGTGGATAGGCTATCAACTCATCTACTTTAGATTTAATATTCAATTCTGGAATAGATGATGATTCAATGTAAATTTTATTTGTACCCGGCACTCCGATAGGTTGGACAGGGATGGTCTTAATCTCACGAGGATTCAAAACAATTTGCTGCACATCCATAGAAGGTGGATTAGCTATTCTCACAGGTACTTCCATCTCGTAATTGGAAATATATTTACCAGACCTGGCTATGATTTTCACTTTAGTCACACCTTGTTTAAATCCTGTCTTAATTTTGAAATTGACAATTTGATCTTGGAAATTAGAGAAGCTGAGACTTTGATTGCTAGCGCCTACTAATGTTACCTTATCATCCGTTATTACTTGAACGCTCACATTTTTAATACTTTTTTCCGTGACAAAAATATTCACTGGCAATTCGATTTCCTCACCCAAAGAGAGCACACGCGGCAGCGTTCCCAATACCATTAAGGGTTTTGAAACTTGCACATCTTTGGTCACCGACCCAAACTTGTAATCCTTACCTGCAGCGACCACCATCACTTTTAGATTTCCTACATAGTTAGGAACTTCTATCGTATGTGAATTACTTCCGCCTTTGAGTTCGAAAGGACCAAGATACTTCACAACAGATTCATAGCGATTGCTCTTCGCTTTATTCATTTGGCTCAATTCATCTTCCCCCCCACCGATAGAGAATACATCTCTGAATACTCCAGTAAATACGCCCATCACATCGTCGAAAATATCCCAAGTCAGCAAGCCCAGTGCCTCTTTGCTATAGAAAAATTTCCAAGGATCCGGAGTTTTATAACCACTTATTCCAAGTAAACCCTCATCCACTATGGCTAGGGTATAAGTCATATTGTTCCCATTGGCTTCGCTCACTTTTAAATTAAACTTAGACTCTGGTTCTATCTTCGCAGGCACTGTTAATTCAGGCTTGAGAACTGATTTAGAATTATCGACATAGATAGGAATGATACCGTAGGTGCGAATAGGGAGATTATTCTTTGTATTGGGTTGCGGCTGAATCGCACTCACATAGGCATAAACATTCGGAGACATATTGGCTTCTACCTTGAAGCTGATTTCATTTTTGCCCGGCACCAAATCAAACCATTCTGCTTTAACGACTTCATTTCCATTTTCAATACTCAATAAGGCTCGTCCTTTGAAATAGCTTACCATAGAGAGTTTAGCGGTCTCTCCTACTTGATATTTATCCTTGTCTTTCGACATTTGAATCACTTGAGAAGATTCTTCGCTTGTATTTTCATAATATGGAGATTCAAAATAGACGAAGCTCGCACTCGAGTGATTCGAAGCTAAATCCGTCACTTTGATTAAATAATTTCCCCATTGATTTCGCTTCATAAATACAGGGATTTGAGCCTTCCCATTGATGACATCTACTTCTTTTTCAAATAGAATGGACTTCACTTTTTCTTGATCGAAGTAGCGATTTGAATTATAGCTATTGTACCACCAATTGTATTCTACTCGATACACGCCAACTTTCACTTTATTAGAAGAAAGTAATTTCCCTTCTCCATTGACGTTGGCTATATCAATATTATAATGCTTTTCACAATCTAGATAATAGCTGCTATTCCCACCTATTTTATGCCCAGCATAGGAATTGTAGTAAGAGAATTTTTTCGTATCGTATTGTATAGAAAAATCTCCTCCATTTTCAAACACTTTCGTGGTAGATACCGCATTCAACATACCAGGAATTGTAGAGGCATCTGTTTCTAGATTGAAGTTGAATTCAAAAGAACCGTCAGCCGCTGTACTTCCAGAATAAACCGATTGTTCGAATGGTTTGAACTCTTTAGTTTTATCATTGAAGGTATAAGCACTAAAGCCATTAAATACAGCAGGCGCATTATAAAAATTCATATCTACGGATGCTTTCAATCCTGCCGAACTAGCGCCATTTAACCAAGAGGTTTGATACTTGATCTTATCTCCATTTTTCAAGAAATCAGATGCGTTCTCCGCAGCTATGCGCAGTCTATTAGGTTTGACAGTTTCTATCTTCACGGTCTTATCATATTTCAGCCCACCACATTTAAACCGAGCAGTCCAATTTCCCGTAGGTGCATCGGCTGCTGTCTTCGTCACAAAACTATAGAAGCCATTCAAATTTTTCTCCACAACCAATCTATCCATAACCTGTCCAGAAGGATTTAGAAACTCCATTTGACAAGGCAAATCTTTCGGCAATTCATTATATCCATTGGACAAAATCATAGTCAAATAAACCTTATCTCCCGGACGCCAGACTCCGCGCTCACCATAGACAAAACACTTCATTCCTTTCTGGGTATTATTTCCCTCTACATCGAATACATCAATAGATTGAGCCGAATAATTGTCCAATTTGATATATGATTTTTGGCCATTGTCGCTAGCCACTGCGAAGTATGGTTTTTCTGTAGCAGAAATAGTCGCAAAGCCATCCCCATCTGTGGAGGCGTGACCTATGTTTTGAAATTGATAGCTAAAGACCTCGACCTTCGCACCGGATATGGGTTTAGCGGTTAATAAATCGACGCAAGTAGCATAGACCTTATTGTCCGTGCCTTTCTTCGCTATAAGTCCCACATTCGAAATAAGGAAATTTTTCTTAGAAAAACGCTCGTAATTGTAGTAAGAATCATCATTAGGATCTTCCCGCTTCTCATAGTCATAGCCATCAGGATAGTAATATTCGTAGTCATAATCGTTTTCTTCACCTCCACCCTCTTCGTCTTCATCAAATCGATTCTGTGCCATAGAAAATTTGAATAAACTAGAACTCGCAGTGGTCTTATCATCGGCATAATTCGCTGTCATCGAACGGTCAAAAGATAGTCTCACTTGATAGATTGCACCTTTCTCCAACTTGGCCAATTCAGATAAATCTAAATTATAATTGTAAGCCCTGTTCGCTTTAAATCCAGTTTTCCCATTGAGTTTAATAACTTGGGAATAAACTTTTCTTCCGAAGCGCTTCATATTATAGGTTTCGCTCAAACTACCATTCTGTAAAAAGTATAAAACATTAGACTGAAAAATTTTATGTACCTCTACTTTGATCTGATTCAAACCCACCGTTTTGATAGGAACCGAAACTCCATTATTATCTACTATAATATTGCCATCGCCTATCAACTGTGCACTCGGTAGCAAAGAACCAAAGCTGACTTCCTTCACATAGTCTTTCGTCAGTTTCTTACCGTGCTTGCTTTTGGCACCTGCGAGTATTTTTACTTCCACGTCACCAAATACATTTTTGTCCGAAGGAGAAATAATCATTCTGTTTCCATTGATCTCCATACTATTGTCAAACTTACCTTCTATACTGCACATACCTTCATTCTCGGTAGGAGAAAGAGATTCTGAAAACACCACAGTGATTTGATTATTCTTGTCTTGATCTACTGACATAGAAGTTACCACGAAATCAGTCTTGGTAGGTATTTCGATAACTAAATCCTCCTTGGCATTCGCTACATTTTTCAAATCAATATCCAAATCTATTTTTTGCACCTTATCGGTAGCTGTAATTTTTTTTATGACAAAGTCATGTATCGTACCATCTGCGGAATGTGTCCATGCCACTTGATTTTCTGTATCAAATTGGACATTGGATTCCACTTCTTTTGCCTCGACAAAATCTGCTGTATTAATGGCTCCCTGATAATCGAACACTTTGGATTGAGCTGATTCAGAAACTATCTCAATACCTTTATCTACAAAGCTTGTGGAAGGGGCAATCGTTTTTAATGTATACTTAAATAATTCATGTTCATCATCCACTTCTCGAATCGCTTTGTCTAATGCAAATTCTATGGTATAGGATTGATCTTCCTTCAAAGGTTTATTTGGGATAAATACAATCTTATTCGGTGCTTTCAATATGGTGCGACCGTCTACACTTGGTGAAATATCGAACAAAGGAGTCTTGATTTCATCCCCAATCTTTTCTCCACCCATATAGTTATCCTGAAGCTCTATTTCAAATGGAGACCGAACGGAAATTACCCCATAGGTAAAGCCCGAAATATAGCGACTAAAGCTACTCGGTGGCAACTCCATATTCTTGTTTTTGCATGAAAATTCCAAAAGTAGAATGAGGCCAAGAACAAGTTTTAAAAAAGTTCGCATATTTGAATAATTTATTAGCTTGCTCAAAATTACTGCAATAATACAAGGCGTTTTATAAAACTTTAAGAATTCAATAAAATGTTGAATATAAGTTAGAAGTCTACTATCTTTCATTTTAGAAAGAAGCAAATTTCAAAGAGATCTATCAAACTAGCTAGACTTAACACCCACCAAAACCCCATCTCTCAAGGGTAAAATACTGCATTTCCAGCCAAATTCTGTAAACATAGCTTCCGTCGTTTTCAAAATGGCTTTGGTTCTATTATCAGGCTTTTCATCGAGCACTTGTCCACTCCATAGAATATTGTCTACGAGGATAAAACCTCCAGGTCTTATCTTGTTTTTCAAACAATGAAAATAGTTGGGATAATTTGCTTTATCCGCATCGATAAACGCTAGATCGACAGAATTATCAGCTAAAGATTCACAAAATGGCAAAGCCTCTTCTAGTCGATATTCTATTCGATTCTCTAAATTGAGTTTTTGAAAGTATTTCTTCGGTAAATGTGAAATTTCTTCGTTGACATCAAGTGTTATGAGCTTAGAATCTTCGGACATAGCCAAAGCCATGCAAATAGCACTATATCCAGTGTAGGTACCCAATTCGACCACTAATTTTGGATTCAAAGCAGATACAAATTGGTGCAAAAACATTCCCTGCTCTTTGCCTGAAAGCATATTGGGCATAGGAATAGACGCGTAGGTCTGCCTCTCCAATTCCTCTAATTCTGGACAAAGGTGAGCGGTCAAATTGGAAATATAAGATTGAATTTCAGGCTGTGTAATCTGCACGATAAACTATTTAGTTAGGAGAAATTTTGATTGATTAATTTTGCAAATATAGAATAATGAAGTCTAGTAATCGCATTTGCCAACTTTTCGGAATCGAGAAACCTATCATTCAAGCAGGTATGATATGGTGCAGTGGCTGGGAATTGGCTTCGGCTGTTTCCAATAGCGGAGGACTCGGAATTATCGGTGCGGGGTCTATGTATCCTGAAATCTTACGAGAACATATCCAGAAATGTAAAGCGGCTACAGATAAACCTTTTGCTGTCAATCTGCCTCTGCTCTACCCCGATATTAATCAACATATTCAATCTTGTATAGAATTGAAAGTACCGATCGTTTTTACTTCCGCAGGAAATCCTAAAACTTGGACGGAGACGTTGAAAAATGAAGGTATCAAAGTGGTTCATGTGGTGAGTTCGAGTAAATTTGCACTCAAGAGTCAAGAGGCAGGAGTGGATGCCATAGTAGCAGAAGGTTTCGAGGCCGGTGGACACAACGGACGCGAAGAGACAACCACGATGTGCTTAATCCCTAAGGTAAAAGATATGATTCACATACCACTCATAGCAGCAGGAGGCATAGGTTGTGGTAGAAGTATGCTCGCCGCTTTCGCCTTAGGAGCAGATGCTGTGCAGATAGGAAGCCGATTTGTGGGAAGTATAGAATCCAGTGCGCATAGCCATTTCAAAGAAAAAGTATTGACTGCACAAGAAGGCGATACTCGACTAAGTCTGAAAGCTTTGACTCCTGTGCGATTATTAAATAATGAATTCGCTCAAAAAGTAGTGTCTGCCGAAGCGAACTGCGCGAGTAAAGAAGAGCTAGAAGCCCTGCTAGGACGAGGACGAGCCAAGAAAGGCATGTTCGAAGGCGACCTCGTAGAAGGCGAATTGGAGATAGGTCAGGTCAGTGCTAATTTCTCAGAATTGAAATCTGCAGCAGATATTGTGAATGAAATTTGGAATGAATTTCTAGCGGAAAAACAAAAACTCGCTCAACTATGACCATAGCGCAGGCTAGAACGGTCTTAGGTTTGTCGGAGAACTTCAGTCTAGACCAACTCAAATCTCACTACAGAAAAAAAGTGCTCATAGCTCACCCTGATAGAAATGGTGGGGAGGAGAAAAAGTTTTTACTTGTCCAACAGGCGTTTGAGTTATTGGAAAATTATAAAGAAAATACGACAGTCTATAATCAAACGGGCAAAAAGCGACACCCGAATCCGAGTGATGTATATGAAAAACGAAGACAAGCAGAACAGGCATACAAAGAAAAGGTGCATTATACCTATCAGAATAAATACCGAGTGCGCAAAGAGGAAAACAGTTTTGTTGAGTTCAAAACGAATATGAGATACTTTGCCTTCACTGTTCTTATGCTTATTGGATTTTTCATTCTGCTTTTAATCGCTATGGCATTTGGAGCCTTTGGGGTGATCTTCTTATTGATAATATCCGCAGTAACTATTTTCAGAGTTAATTTTAAAAAGTTCAAACTATAGTTCAAATTTGAAAGTAAAAAGTAAAAGTAAAAAGGTTCTAGTCTACCGACTCTTGCTAATATTTTGGTCAATCTGAGTTATCAATAAGTGTTTCTATGACTAAAGTCTCCATTGATACCTCAGCCAACCTAATCGGACTCAATGAAATTAATAAATTGTAATCGACGCTGTATATTTGTAAACTGACACAAATAGTTTTATTTAACAATGAAGCGATAACTTTCAACTTTATACTTTTCACTTTTATCTAATAACCTTCAACTTATATATGTCCAAAAACTTCATTCGTCTCGCCTATGCCTTCACTATCCTCGTCCTCATAGTCACTTGGTGGATAGGGGTTCAAATCATAGAAGGCGCTCAACCCCTCTCCAGCGGGCTGGGATACTATGCCAAAGATACGACCACAGCAATGAACTATATCGTGCGAGACTTTGCTTTTTATGACCAAGATTCACAACTCATCACAAGAAAAAAATTTGAGAACAAAATATGGTTGACTGATTTTTTCTTCTCTACCTGTGAAGGCATATGCCCTATTATGAATATGAATCTAGCGGCAATACAAGATAGCTTCGCTACGGATACGAATCTTCTTATTTTATCGCATACCGTAGATCCAGAGACAGATGATGTAGCCACACTCAAAGCCTATGCAGAAAAGCATAGAGCGATTAAAAACAAATGGCATTTCGTCACAGGTGAGGCTGCTACTATTTACGACTTGGCGCGGACATCCTACTTCGCTGCCACGCCAAAGGATAGTACCTATGGTGAAGACTTCGTCCACAGCCAACTTATCTGCTTGATAGACCCGCACTTGCATATACGCGGCTACTACGACGGCACGAGTGGGAAGGATATGCTGAAACTCGTCAAGGATATTCGACTGCTGAAAATAGAGTATGAAATGGATAAGAAGGAAAAGTGGTTGGGGGTGTTTTAGAAGTGAGATGTTAGAAGTTAGATATTAGATATTAGATTTTAGATATTAGATTTTAGATATTAGAACTTGGAATGAGGAATATTTATTAATAAGTGCATAATTTAGTGATACAATTGGGTTGAAATTATTATCTTTGCCTCATGAATAAAATTAGAGGTACAAAAGATAGTCAGGAGACTAAGCGAAAGCTAGTAGTTTCTTATCTCAAGAAGAAGAAA
>JAJTHM010000122.1 GCA_021297855.1 Sphingobacteriales bacterium
TAAATGTACCACCCCCCTGTGTACTACAAATCAAATCGAAACGAAAATACTAGGTTTACCGAGGATTTTATACCAAACTTACCCGATTTTTAACATCTAAAGGGCGTATTTTAACATTCTTGCTGCAATGTGGGTTAATATTCCGTTAGAATTTTCCACAAAAAGATCCATAAGTAAATTGCACCACCTTTTCAAGAAATCTATATCATTCATAAAATAATTGAATAGTTTCGAAAATGAGTATTGCCTATTTCGTCATTATTTATATACCCCTTCGCTCCATTTCCTTTTTCAAAAGCAGCAACTCTCTACTCGTCTGACCTTCGACAGAAGTATTCTCCTGAGCACGACGAATAAGGTAGGGAATAACCTCCTTTACTGGACCGAATGGCATATATTTCGCCGTATTCATACCTAAAGCGGAGAGATTGTAAGTGATATTATCACTCATACCTAATAGCTGAGAAGCATTGACGTGTTTGTGATTAAGCGGTATATTTTTCTCAGTCAATAATTCAAAATAGAGTTTATTTGAAGCTTCATTGTGTGAAGCACAACATAGGGAAATAGTTGTTACATTTTCTACTGCATAGCGAACAGCCCCATCGAACTCTCTGTCCGAAGCATCTTTAGTATCATTGATTGGAGATTTCTTGCCTAGTTTCACATAGTAGTCGTTTTCTTTTTCTACATAAGCCCCACGAACTATTTTGGCTCCTAGTATATAACCTTTCTCTATCGCTCGCTGATGTGCTTTTTTAAAGTCCTCCAATTTATCATTGCGATACAACTGGTAAGTATTGAAAATATAAGCTTCTTCTTTATTATATTTCTCCATCATTTCATCGACTAAATCATCTATACTATCTTGAAACCAACTCTCCTCTGCATCTACATAGAGGTGTACATCGCAGTTAACTGCTTCACTGCAAAGCTTGTCTATATATGACTTCGCTTGAAGAAATTCCTGCTGCTCTGCTTGTGTCAATACTTGTTTAGCTTGCAGCTTCACCCAAATATCCGTATGCGCATAGCCAGTAAATTTCACACACATAGCGCGAACAGATGGATTTTCTTTGGCGAAATGAATGGCATTGAGCGTTTTTTCATACGTATCTCTATAACCAGTAGCATCTTCTAATCCTTCCACACTATAATTCAGTAAGACTTCGATATTATTTTTTTTCAATCGGTTGATTAAAGGAATGGACTCATCTAAAGACTCGCCGCCACAGAAATGAGAGAAAATGGTATTTTTGATTATGCTTTGAATGGGAAAGTTGAGTTTCAGCATTGAATGGATGACTGAATTGCCTAGACCTACTAGCCAGTTTATACTCATCAATCTAAACAGCCAATAGGCTTTCCTCAATTCATTATTTGATAAGTAGGCATAGGCTACTTCAGTATTTTCAAAGGAGATTTTGGGTTGGGAGTCGGACATTTAATTATTAATTTTAAATTCTTAATTTTTAATTAAATAGTTTGTAAAAACGAACAAACTTTATCTAAAACATCTTTTACCTTTTCATTCGACTCTGCTTGACAATATACGCGCAATACCGGCTCTGTGCCACTGGCACGAATCATCAACACACGCTCGCCTTCTAAGTGATATTTAAAGCCATCGATTGTTTCCGTTAACTCTACCGGAATGTCCGCTAGAGACTTGATATCCGTCGTTTCACAATATTTCAGAATCGCTTGTTTTTTCTCTTCGGTCAATTTTAAATCATTTCTACCATAAGAAAATGCCCCTACTACGCCATTTATATCTTCGATAAATTGTTCTAAAGTTTTCCCCGTTCTGGCCAAATAATCTATCACAATCAACGCATCCCAAATACCATCTCTTTCAGGAATATGGCCTGCCACAGATATACCTCCGCTCTCTTCTCCTCCTACGAGCACACCTCCTTCTTGAATAATTTCGGCTATATACTTAAATCCTATTCTCGTCACTTCGATAGGCAAACTAAAAGCTTCACACATCTTTTTAATCTTAGGTGAAACGGAGAAGGCCACAACCACCTTGCCGCTCATCCCTTTATCTTTATGCAAAATATAAATGAGCATCAATATAATCATATGGGCATCGATATAATTTCCCCGTCGATCCATCAATGCTATTCTATCGGCATCGCCATCATTGACAAAGGAAAAATCGATATCGCCTTTTGATTTCAGAAATTCTGAAAAATCCTTCAAATTGCCAGGAATAGGCTCTGGCGCAATATGATTAAAATTTGGATTCCACTCACAATTGAAATGAATAGCCTTTGGTAAAATATCGGGAACTATGCTCTGCCCTGATCCAAACATAGCGTTGTAGCCTAGTTTGAGTTTGGAATTATTGATAGCATTCAAATCAAAATAGCTGCGAACTCTATTTAGATAGATGGCTCTAAAATCTTTATACTCCAAAAAACCTTTGGATTCAATTTTCTTTAAAGAAACTTCCTCATAAGAATATATATCTGGAATCCTATCTTCCACTTCCTGCACTTGACTAGGCGGCGTCGGTCCGCCGAAGGAAGACTTCAACTTATATCCATTGTAGGGTGGAGGGTTGTGACTCGCTGTGACCATGACCCCAATATCAGCCTTATACTCGTTACAAGCCAGAGACAGCATAGGTGTCGTGCATATTTTATCGTAAAAAATGACCTTAACGCCTTTAGAATACATTACATGAATAATGGTCTCTGCAAACATATTGCCACCGAAACGGCAATCAAAACCTAATGCTATAGAGGGTGTTGGGTTTGATTTCAAAATAAAGTCTGCTGTGGCGGCAGCTACCCGAGCTACATTTTCTACTGTATAATCTTTGGCTATAATCGCTCTCCAACCGTCGGTTCCAAACTTGATCTTATACATATTTTTGTGTTACTTTCTTTAGTTTTTAAAAAATTATAAACGGTCAAATTTAAGGCTAAAATGATTACATTTGAGGGATTTTTTAAGATGGAAAGCAATATAACTATAGGATTAAGAAGAAACATGATTGATGAGTTGGTTGGGCATCTAAGTGGCTTTGGCATTAGCCATTATGAGAAAGTACTTCAGATAATGGGTCAAATTCCGCGCCACATATTCGCCCCCATTGGTTTTGAACGTATGGCATATGAAATAGCCCCTGTGCTGATCGATGAAGATCAAACGATGTCTTCTCCGCTTACCGTAGCTCTACAGACCATTGTCCTCAATCCACAACCTACAGATAAAATCTTGGAAATAGGGACGGGCTCAGGATATCAAGCAAGTGTTTTAAGTTTTTTATGTAAAGAGGTTTATACCCTAGAACGCCATAAGATACTACATGAAAAGTCTAAGTCCTTTTTCAAGGAAATGAAAATGAAAAATGTATTTCCTTTTCTGAAAGATGGTTTTGAAGGATTGGCTGCCCAAGCTCCATTTGATAAAATCATCATCACATGCGGAGCAGATTTCGTTCCCGATACTCTGCTAAGTCAGCTAAAAAAAGGTGGTGAAATGATTATACCTTTAAACGATAGCGATACGAACTATATGAAGCGCATCATTAAACTGAACAAAAACGAGTATTATGAAGAGCGCTTTGATGGATTTCAATTTGTACCGATGCTAAAAGGAATAAATTTTTAATTCCTAATTTTGAATTTTAAATAATTGAATTCGGCAAAATAAGGAAATTAACAAATTGAATAAATTCTAAAAGCAGACAAAAATATTTAGAATTAAGCATTCAAAATTAAAAATTAAAGAGAATGGCTCAAATAGCAAATAGAGAAAAAATAGAGCGTATTTTGGAGCGCATCGCTTATCAATTGGCAGAAAACTATTGTCATCATAAGCATATAACCTTTGTGGGAGTAAAAGAAAGCGGATTCGTGCTGGCTCAAGAAGTAGAGAATTACCTAAAGCCTATTCTCAATATACCCACCGAAGTCATTTCATTAGAAATAGATAAAAAAAATCCCCTGACAAGTGAAATCAAACTTTCAAAAAATATAGATGCAAAAAATACGGCTATTATTTTAGTAGATGATGTCATCAATAGTGGTCAAACGCTATTTTATGCATTGAAACCATTTTTTGACATGAAAATTGATTCACTCGATACGCTCATTTTAGTTGAGCGAAAACATAAACGTTTCCCCATTATAGCGGATTATGTAGGCATTTCTCTCAATACGACCATGCTCGAAAAAATTGAAGTCAAAGTCAAAGGAGGTAAAATCTCTAGCATTGAATTAGTTTAATGGAAGCTGCCTGGTTTGAATCTTGGTTTAATAGCCCCTACTATCATATTCTCTATCAGCATAGAGATGATCGCGAGGCAGAGTTATTTATTGACCATCTTTATACTCATTTAAAAATTGTCAAAGACCATAGTATTCTAGACCTAGCTTGTGGTGCAGGGAGACATTCGATTTATATGGCGTCCAAAGGTAATAGCGTCACAGGGATAGACCTAGCCTCTAACTCTATAGAAGAAGTCAAATCTAAAGCAATAGAAAAAGGCATTTCCGAAAAATTGCAGTTTCAGGTGGAGGATATGCGCGACTTTGAACTCAATACAAAATTTGATTTTATATTGAATCTCTTTACTTCTTTTGGATATTTTGAAACTAAGGCGGAAAATGAATCGGTGCTTAACTATGCTAAGAATCATTTAAATGAAAACGGTATCTTAGTCATCGACTATCTCAATAGTCAACTCGTCCGAGCCAATGGTGAAGAAAGTTATACAAAAACCATATCAGGAATAGACTTCACTATTAAAAAATACTTTGACAGAGATTTTGTGATTAAAGAGATAGAAGTCAATGACCAAGGTAAGATTTCCATATTTAGAGAGCAAGTGCAGCTATTCGAGTTAAAAGAAATACAAACCATGCTAGAAAATCTCGGCTTTCAAGTTTTAAATCATTTTGGAGATTATCAACTAGGAGAATACAAAACGAATTCGCCGAGGAGTATAGTGGTGGCAAGATTAGTTTGATATAAATATTAACTAACAATTCAAAAGACATCTAACAAAAGCCTTTTTTTCTTCCTTTTTTAAAAGTATAAAGCGATTAATTTTGCATTATACTAAAAATACAACGTCTATGAAAAGCAGAAATTTACTACAGAAATCCTTAATTCTAATAACAATGCTAATGACTTTTAGTCAAGATCTAACTAGTCAATGTAATGGGTATAAGGCGAGAATAAAAAAATTGTCTGATGGTTTTTATAAGAATGATGTAATTCTTCAGGCAACGATTACAGGTGGGTCAGGCAGTATCAACTTTGTAGAATGGTCACCCATTGGCTATGGGATGACAATAGAAAATAGAGGTGCTGGCACACACAGAGCCATAGTGAAAGATACGTTTTATGGATGTAAAGACACCGCCTACATCACAGTAACAGATACATTCAACTGTACGTATTTAAAACCTAATTTTTATGAAACTGACTCATGTAAATATAACGACATAAAACTAACAGCTTTAGTACCCGTTGGAAGTGGCAATTACTCATACAAATGGAGCAGTGGGGAAACTACAAGAGAAGTATTTAAAAAGGCTTCAGGGATTTTTAGTTTGACAGTGACAGACCTCACCTACAGTTGCATAGATTCCATCAAAAAAACCATCACTGATGACACCTGTAACTTTTGTAAAGACTTCAATGGGTATATATATGAATCAGATAAGTGCCTCATTGGTGACGTAACTCTTGAAGCCTATGCCTATACTTACAATTCTCATAAAGCAATTAAATATTTATGGAATAACGGATCTACCTCAAAAAAAATTAGTAGTCTCACAAACGATACGTTCCAAGTAGTTATTAAAGATACTCTTTACAATTGTATCGATACTATACAGTATACTGTCTGGGATGATACCTGCAAACAAAGTATCTATAAAAATGATTATTGTAAACCGGGGGATGTTTCGGTGTATGTTTCTCCAGTTGAATATGAAACTTTTAAATATTTATGGAATACAGGTGACACAGTTGGCGGTTTATACAATTTATCAAGTGGCACTTATAGTGTTACTATCACGCATAAAATTTATGGATACCGAGATACCTTAAGCATAATTATCACTGATACGGTTTATAAATGCTGCTCCTCTGAATTCTATTTAACTACAGACTCTTTTCAAACAGGCAATACTCTCCTTGGCTTTAATAATTATTTCATGTCTTCAGCGTATTCAAATAGTCAAATTATTAAGTACAATTGGAGTTTTGGAGATACAATTGATGGTTCTGGAAGAATAGTTTACCATCAATATGCTCATACTGGGGCCAAAACAATTTGTCATTATATTCATGATGCTTCAGGCTGTGCTGATACCTTATGCAGGGTATTGAATTTGCCGCCCAATGGCGCAAATCTTGCAGTCAAGACTTTTCATACGGCCATTGTACCTGGACAACCAGTAGAGTATTACATTCTCTATTCCAATCTTGGCAATGTTGATGTTAGCAATGCGCAAATCATATTTAAATTTCCAAGTGGAATGTCTTTAGGCAATGTATCTACTTTTTACTCTCAATCAGGGGATACACTAATTTTTATTCTTGGCTCTTTATTTACAGGACAGCATGGGTACATCAAACTAGATTTAATGACTCCTAGCAGCTATGTTATTGGTTCAATAAAATCTGATACGACTCTAATTAGTCCAATAGTAAATGATGTAGTACCTGGGAATAACATTTCTATTAACCTTGATGATGTCAAAGGTTCATATGATCCTAATGAAATAATAGTTAGTCCGAATGGCGAAGGTGATGACGGGAAAATAAGCCATCAAACAGAGGACTTGGGTTATTTAATTCGATTTCAAAATGAAGGAAACTGGAGAACTTATAAAGTGAGAGTAGAAAATGATGTAGATAGTTCACTAGATATAAGTAGCTTAGCTCTTGGTAAAATATCACACCCATTCAGGCTAGTTGTACGTGGTAGAACTCTCGTATGGAATTTTGAAAATATCAATTTAAGTCCCAAGTCGATAGATGAGCCCAATAGCCATGGGTTTATAAGCTACACTATTAAACTGAGAAAAAATTTACCTGTAGGTCATAAGATAAAAAATACTGCGGGCATTTATTTTGATTTTAACGCTCCTATTATTACTAATACAGCTATAAGCACCTTGAGTTTAAAGGCAACAAATAGTATAACCACAAGGATAGATGATAACTTAAATTTTGAATTGATAAAACAAAATGGCACCTATATTATTTCTTCTTCTAATATAATTGACGATATAACCATTTTCAATCTTGAAGGAAAATTATTGTTAAATCAGATAGTAAAGTCAAATAAAAAGAATCTAGAGTTTAATTTTCAGGAAAATATTATTTACATAGTTCAAATTACGATTGGTTCCAACAAGGTAATAAAAAAGATGGCATTCTAAAGCACGAAATTTAGACCTATAGCTTCTTAATATTATCCTCTGGGTCTTTGTGGATATGGATAAAATATGGGTCGATGACTATCTTGTCAGGTTTCTTATCACTGATTATTTTTAATTTGTTTTCTTTTTTGTTGAGGAAGAATCTTTGTTTATGGATTAGCTTACCATATCTAGATTTATCTTCAGCATTTTGATATACCGCTAGATCAAAATAATCGCGGATAGGAACTTCTTCACTTTTTCCTATATTAATTTCACTGATTTTTTTCTTTTCCTTCGCATTGGGGTCGGATGAATTCTTGGCCAAACTAAAATTAATTGACGTCTCAAACTTGTTATCCACGCGTTTAATTACTTTCGCATCTTTTATGTCAGTAGAATAAATAATAATCTCTTCCAATCCTGCCTTAACTGTAGACTTTAATGAATCAGGGGTCAAACTATAAATTTCATCTAAAAGCGCATAGGAGTTTGGATAAGGCGGTTCTTTATATCCATATTTTTTTACCAAATTACTTAACGCAGTATTGATTTTAGGTTCGCCCAAAAACTGTTGTATAGCATACAAAACAAGACTTCCTTTCTGATAATGAATATATCCTTGATTATCTACTGTCTTCAAAGAGGATTCTCCTTTTTCTTCAAAAGCCCGAGAAAACACATAGCCGTTGTTTGCTTCTTTTAAAAATTTAGCGGTCATATCCATTCCGTACTCTTTCTCTAAAAGTTTTAAACTAGAATACTCTGCAAGAGATTCTGATAGAAGTGTTTTGCCTTGCATATCGGCTCCTATCACTTGATGTGCCCACCATTGATGAGCCATCTCATGCGCTACGATATGAAATACTTCATTGACATCTTCTGGATTCTTAACTAGATTAGAAGTAAATCCTATGGATTCCGAATATGGCATAGTACCAGGAAATGCCTGAGCAAAAGATGAAAATTTTGGAAACTCAATAATACGAGCCACTGGATGTTTATATGGTCCGAAATTATCAGAATAATATTCAATAGACTTTTTCAATGCATGCATCATCATCTTCGTATTATGAGCATGCTGAGGAATATAATATACCTCACATTGAACTCCACGAGAACTGTCTCTCAATATTTCATATTTGCCTGAAACAATAGAAAAGAAGAACTTTGATGGTTGACTTAAATCATACTCAAAATAATTTCTGTCTTTTTCCTTCCATGATTTAATCATTTTGCCCGGTGCTAAAGCTATCTGATCTGCGTCAGTGGAAATCACCGTATGTATAGTCACCCAATCACCCATCCCGCCTATATAATCTTTCATACAAGCGTGAGTACACTCTCGAACTAATGGCGGACTAAACTCTGCCTTAGTAGGCAATCCATATTTTTCTCTATCAGACTTATCAGATATCTCTAAATCTTTATTATAGCCCAATATTGGCGTAAATGAACTAAAGTCCATAAATGTACCATTGGTCAGTAATCTATTATTCTTTATTTCATTCTCTACTCCTTTATTTTCTTCAAAATATTCATATTCAAATAACAGACTATCTCCTTTTTTCAGTGGAGTAGTAAGTTTATATGTTTGAAAATTGACTATGGCATTTTTGTCCTCATTGCTTAAACTTGCTCCTTGAAACTTAATTTTAAATGGACGGTGAATATCATTATTAATATAAATTTTATCTATAATTGAATCCTCCTTATTGACCATCCACATTTTACATTTTACGTCATAGCTGCGTTTACTCGGATGCAAATTTATTTTGTAGTCCACTTTCGTCGCTTTAGGAATAGGGTAATTCATCAGATGGCGATACGTTTTTTCATAATATGCCTCTCGTTCTAAACTCTCTTTCTCTCCGAAGTATGGATTAACAATTTGAGTTTGGTAATACATAAAACCTGTGTAGGCAATGGCTATAAGGAATATGGGCACAAAAAACATTTTAGAATTTGAGAATCTATAGACGAACTCTCGTCCTCTTTCTTTCCAAGAAATATTCTTGCCTCTTACAAAAAACCAATACGAAACAAATCCAATCAGCCCATAAATTAATAACCAATAAATCATAAAGGCTATAGTAGAGGTTTTAAAAATCCCATACCCATAGAAGTCAGAGGTGATGCGTCTTGGCAATTCAGGAGTGATAGATAGCATATTGGAAGAAATCTTGAGCCACTTTAGCAAAAATGGCTCAACTATGATGACTAAAGCTGATAGGAAATAGGCAAGGAACTTATTATTAACTATGATTTGAAAAAACATAGAGAGAATGGTCAATGTCAAAGCATAAAACAAATTGATACCATAGAGCTCTGCAAAGTAAATAGACCAGTCAATAACATATACTCCTCTGAAAATTTGATATAAAATACCAACAATTAATAATATAGTGGCATAAACAAATACTAAATAGACTATCGATAATATCTTTCCCAAATAAACCGTGAATGTCTTTACGGGTAAACTATCATAGATATCATTGATCTTAGCATCTCGTTCTTTCCATATCAGCATCCCTGAAAAATAAATAATACCGAAGTTAATCATAGAAGTAACAACCTCTAGAAAATCTAAGGTGTTTGATGTAGTAGCCATTGTATCTGAGAGCCCTGAGTCAGACTGAACTATTCCTACAAAGTTCATAAGCAGAATCATCAATATTAAACCAACTGTAACTATAAAAGCTGGACTCCTAACTATGTGAAGAAAATCCATTTTTGCCTGGAAGTGAAGATTTCTTAAAATATAAGATGGTGAAAAATCCATGACTACATTCGAAAAAATAGATTCAGAAAATATAGGTTTGGCAGTCTGCTTTTCCTTTTTAGTTTGCTTGCGAAATGGAGAACTAAATTTGTTTAAATTCAGGGCAAGAATCCATAAAAGGATAGCTAAAGTCAGCCATATTAATCTATTTGCAAAATACTTCCAATCCAAAATAAATAAAAAATGATTCTTTTCATACAAGGACCATTTTTTTGTATGATAAAAAATAGATGTGAATCCAAATGGGTCAGTTAATGCAGCAATTGTTTTATTATCTATTTTATCATTCAAACTGGAAATAGAGGTAAATAAAACGACTACTGCTATGGCTCCTAAAAAACTATAGTTAATACTTTTGGTCCATGCAGCAATCAGAAATAAGACACTTCCCATAATAAGCAAGTTGGGAAGAGTTAGAGTCAACAAACTCTGTAAGTGAGCATCCCATCGCCAAGGACCCAATAACTCCTTATCAGCCCAAGGCATAAAACCTGATAGAATATCTGCCAATGGTATCGTTAAGAAAATAAGGAAAATGACTATTAGACCACCAATATATCGTCCTAATAAAATTTTGTTTCGATTCACTGGAAGGGAATATAAAATTTGATCAAATTTATTTTCATAATCTCTAGTGACCCCTGAACTAATAAACGTATTGATGAAAATAGGTAAAATCATACCTAAAACATAATACCAAATCATAAGACTATAAGGGGAATTTCTATAATTCGCATCCCCTCCAAGCGATACTCCTTCTAGAGTAAAAATTAATATTGTAAGAAGAAATACAATCAAAGCAAATACATATGGAAATACTCTCTTCTTCCAAAACTGCAGTTCAAAGATTAAGATGTTCAATAGCATACTATCTATTTAAAAAATTAAACAATTAATGATTGGTGATAACTTATGCTCTGCAGATATAGAAAAACACATCTTCCAAATCGGCCTGCTTCTTATCAAAAGGACTGGTCAACACTTGTTCAGAATATACGTTGAGAAAATTCTTACCTGCGTTTAACTTTTCAGATAATACTTGATAGTTCGCCTTAAAAGATTCTAATTCGCCTTTCTCCACGAATCTTCCAAACACTTTATCTTTCAATATAGCTAATGCATCTGATGGAGAACCCTTAAATCGAACACTGCCATTATGTATTATTGCCATGTTATTGCAGAGCTCTATGACATCCTGTACTATATGGGTAGACAAAATAACGATTTTATCCTCGGCTATTTCTGATAGAATATTGTGAAATCGATTTCGCTCTGTAGGATCTAAGCCTGCTGTTGGTTCATCTACAATCAATAAATTTGGATTTCCAATTAAGGCTTGTGCTATTCCGAATCGCTGTTTCATACCTCCTGAAAAATCACTGACATTTTTCTTTCTAAATTCATACAAATTCACTTTATTCAAAAGACCTAAAACTAAATCCTTCGTATTTTCTTTTATTCCTTTCAATGTCGCTATATGAAATAACATATCATAGGCAGAAATTTTAGGATAAACACCGAACTCTTGAGGTAAATAACCCAGCTGCTTTCTCAGCTCATCCTTATTTGTAAAAATATCCATTTCATTCAGAGTAATACTACCACTATCTGGATCTTGGAGAGTAGCTATGGTGCGCATAAGACTTGATTTGCCAGCACCATTCGGTCCTAGTAATCCAAACATACCATTACCTATTTCAAGATTGACATTATCTATCGCCTTTATACCATTGGCGTACTTCTTATTTAAGTTTTGGATAACTAAATTCATATTTTCAAAAATTTATACTAAGA
The DNA here is from genome assembly GCA_021297855.1 of Sphingobacteriales bacterium. Lineage (GTDB taxonomy): Bacteria > Bacteroidota > Bacteroidia > Chitinophagales > JADJOU01 > CHPMRC01. The sequence goes on from JAJTHM010000122.1 coordinate 11,974, forward strand.
TATACTTAGTTGGTATAAATTTTCGCAAAAAGGTTACATTTCCATTAAATTAGCATTAAAATGCAAACTATTCTTTAAATCGACTAGTAAAATACCTAGTCAATTTATCCAATGCTTTTCTTCGATGACTAATTGCATTTTTTTCTTCGGGAGATAATTCAGCATTGGTTTTATCAAAACCTTCAGGAATAAAAATAGGATCATAGCCAAAGCCATTACTACCTCTAGGAGTATAACTTATATTGCCATTCATATATCCTTCGAATACTTCTTGAAAATGAGCATCTTTAAACGTAATTATAGAAACGAATCGGGCATTTCTGTGATGGGTATCGCCTAACTCCGCTAATACCTTTTCATAATTCTTAATGTCATTTCTTTCCTCTCCAGCATACCGCGCACTATAAGCACTAGGCCGACCATTGAGAAACTCAACTTCCAATCCGCTATCCTCTGCTATACATGATAGCTGCGTTTTTTCAAAAAAGAAATTGGCTTTATAAATTGAATTTTCCTCTATCGTATCGAATGGCTCAGGGATTTCTCCTTCGAAATGAATATCCTTGAAGGTAATGACTTCATATCGATCTCCAATAATTTCTCTAACCTCTTTCAGTTTTTTATCATTGGAAGTGGCGAAAATTAGTTTTTGCTTCATTCAAAAAAAAAACTTTTAGCTACTCGAATCCTTGATAGTTCCAGCTCCTACAGTTACATTCGTAGCTTCATCCACCAAGATAAAACTACCTGTGTTTCTATTGTTCGAATAGGAATCATAAAATAAATCTGAGGTACATCGCAAAACAACTCTTCCTATATCATTCATGGATAGGCTTGTAGTATCGGGAATACGACTTAGGTTATTGATATCCATCTTGTATTGAATTGATTTTACCATAGCTTTGACATCTTTGGTAGTATGCTTCAAAATATACTTCTGCATAGGCTGCAAGGGCTTTTCCCCCATCCAGCATATCATCGCCTCTATATCTTGACCTCGCTTTGGCAAATTGTTTTCACGCAATATCATATCTCCTCGTGATACATCTATTTCGTCTTCGAGTTGTATAGAAATAGATTGCGGAACAAATGCCTCTTCTATTTCCGTCTCTCCATGATGAATAGATTTAATTTTACTAGAAAATCCAGATGGATAAATTGTGATTTTATCACCCTTTCGCAATATTCCCCCCAGCATCCTTCCAGAAAAAGCTCTGTAATCATGAAATTTATCCGACTGAGGTCGAATGACCCCTTGAACTGCAAATCGGGTATCTACCATATTCTGGTCATTGGCTATATGTATATTTTCCAAAAGATACATCAGGGTCGTCCCTTCATACCAAGACATGTTTTCAGACTTGTGAACTATATTGTCTCCAAGAAGCGCTGAAATAGGAATGAAGTGCACGTCTCGGATGGATAACTTAGAGGCGAACTCTTTATATGCTTCACGAATATTTTCATAAACAGATTCATCCCAATCCACCAAATCCATCTTATTTATGCAAATAGCTAGGTGAGGTATTCCAAGCAATGATGCAATCAATGAGTGCCGCTTTGTCTGCTCGATGATACCTTTACGAGCATCTACAAGTATAATAGCTAAGTTGGCTGTAGAAGCCCCCGTGACCATATTCCTAGTATATTGAATGTGACCGGGAGTATCGGCAATGATAAATTTTCGCTTAGGCGTAGCAAAATATCTATACGCTACATCTATAGTGATTCCTTGCTCCAGCTCTGCTTTCAGTCCGTCTGTGAAATAGGCGAGATTTAACTTCTCCTCTCCCTTGCGCAGACTAATGCGCTCTATAGCGTCTATTTGATCTTGAAAAATAGATTTAGAATCATATAATAGTCGACCAATCAAGGTACTCTTGCCGTCATCTACACTTCCAGCAGTGGTGAATCGAAGCAATTCCATTTTCAAATAACTCTCACTACTAAACTTGTCACCCATATATATTGATTAGACTGTATTCAAACTACTTTCTCTTTGGCAAACTGTAGACCATCATGTAAAATATAGCATAGAGAATGATAGCCAAAGAAGAGCTTAGAAGCGTTTTTAATAATATGTAAAATATGTTTGCAATCTCGCCAAGTTCGACGAAGAAATAAAAGAGATGAAACAGAATTAGTCCAATAAATAGATATAAAAAAACCAAGTTCTCACCTTGTATTTTTACACTTATTTCGCTCTCTTCCTCAGGGGATTTATTATAAATCAAGGCCAAAGCATAGGGACGAATAAACGTAATAAATACAGAAGAAGCTATCCCAAAGCCATAGGTATTGCAAAAAACATCAATAATGGCACCGTAGAAAAACCCGATAAGCATATAGAATGCTGGTTTGATGTCTCTAGGCAGCAATAAGAGGAACACTGGGTAAATTTTTGGATTGAATAGTCCATAAAAACTAATACTATTAGCCGTGAACACTTGAACCAAGGTTACAATAATGCCAATAAAAATTAAATTCGTCCATTTACTGTTCATTAATTTTCAGCCTTTTGAATTTTAACAATCGTATCTTCTATGGCCCTCACCTCTTGGCGTTCGATATTCTCAATAAGATAAACGTATTTCAATTTGGAAAAATCACTGTATAATCTCACTTTAATATTAGCAAAATTACTCTTACTATCTTCTGAATATTTCTCTACTGTACCTACTGGAATTCCCTCCGGATAATAACTCGAATAACCGCTCGTTTCAATTATTTCTCCCTTTTTTAGTTTTATATGCTTTGGAACTTCTTCTAGAAGGGCTGTCTTAATATCCCCACCTTTCCATCTCAATTGACCTACATTTTTAGTAGTTCTGTTTCGAACGCTCACATTGGCATCCTTGTTTAATATGGACATAATACAGCAATAGTTTTCTGTCACATCGATGACTATGCCTACAGGACCAGAATTGCTGATAGCAGACATATCCTTCTTTATACCATCCTTTCGCCCCTTATTTATTATGACATAGTTTCGTAAATTAGCGATCGTGTTGCTCACCACCTTACCAGGAACTACCCGTGTGGTGGCAGGTATAGAGAGTTTTAATTTTTCTACCATTGAATCCCCACTGGCACTTTGAATATATTTTGACACCCGATACAATTCCTCTCGCAATCGAGCATTTTCTTTTACAAGCGATTCATTTTGCACCGGCATATTGATAAAACTAGTGATATCAGTAAGTTTTTCATTGAAACTAGCTGCTAAATAATTGGATCTACTAATGATATTAGCCTGATGGTAATCATTATATTTGAAAATAATATAAAAAGCTATTGATTGGAGTAGAATGAATACTAAAAATGGAAATGCTCTTTGAAAGATTACGATAATATTCCCCATAGAACCCTATAAGAATTAGTTCTTGAGAACTGCTGCAAATTTTTCCATGTTTTTGAGAGCAATATTGGTCCCTCTAGCCACGGCTAGCAATGGATCATCAGCCACATGAACTTTGAGCTTCGTTTTTTCACTAATTCTCTTATCCAAGCCGCGTAGCAAAGCTCCTCCGCCGGTGAGATAAATTCCAGTTCTAAATATGTCAGCCGCCAACTCTGGTGGAGTAGACTCCAATGCTTTGAGGATTGATTCCTCAATTTTCTGAATAGACTTATCCAATGCATCGGCTATTTCATGGTAGGAAATAATAATCTGTTTAGGAATACCCATCACATTATCTCTTCCCTGCACAGGATATTCAGGCGGCGGATTATCTAGATGTGTCAAGGCTGAACCAACATTTTTCTTTACTGCCTCTGCAGTTGGTTCACCTATATTTAAGTTATGCTGTGTCTTCATATAGTCCATTATATCCTTGGTCAACTGGTCACCAGCTAAACGAATGGATTGGTCGCATACAATTCCAGATAAAGCGATGACTGCAATCTCTGTCGTACCACCTCCGATATCTACTATCATATTGCCTTCGGCCTCTTCTACATCTATTCCTATACCTATGGCAGCAGCCATGGGCTCATAAATCAACTTGACCTCTTTACCTCCAGCGCGCTCGGCACTTTCCTTTACCGCTCTCAGCTCAACTTCTGTAATCCCTGAAGGAATGCAGATTACCATTTTATAGTTTGGGGGTAACTGTAAGAAATTTTTCTTAGAAATGATTCCAATCATTCCGCGAATCATATTCTCAGCAGCATGGAAGTTTGCAATTACACCATCCTTGAGAGGTTTAACTACTTCGAGATTTCTATGCTCCTTGCCTTGCATTTGTCTGGCCTTCTCCCCAATAGCTATTACCTTATCAGTAATTTTATCTATGGCTACCATAGACGGTTGATCCACCACTACTTTATCATTGTGCATGATAATGGTATTTGCGGTACCGAGATCGATGGCTATTTCTTGCGTGAGGAAACTAAATAACTTCATTAAATTGTATCTACTAAGGTCTAAATTCTATAAAAGCACAAATTTATAGCAATTCGCTGAATAAACTATTTATTTTTTAAGGTGTTAAATTATAGCTTATTTTTACCATTTAGTTTTAGTTTATGGATTGGATTCAATTATGTATTTATTTTCATGCTGCATTGGGCGGTATAGCACTGATAGCAGGCTTGTTTTCCGCCCTTTCGATCAAAGGAAGTCAAATTCACAAAAAAACGGGAACCCTTTTCCATCATAGTATGGTCATTTCAGTTTCTACATCCATTTTTATTGCCTTGACGCCCTCCCATTTCAATCCATTTCTGCTCGGGATAGGCATTTTCAGCTTATACAGTGTCATTAGTGGTAGACGTTGTCTCAAGGTTATAAAACCAAATTTCAATTTACAAATTGACAAAGGATTGGCTTATATTTTATTAATTAATTCTTTACTAATGTTATTGCTGCCTTTGGTCTTTCAGCATAAAATCAACATCATTCTCAGTATTTTTGGTATTATAGGAGTTATTACTGGCATGCGAGACCTGAAAGCCTACAAAAATGTTGCCCAATTAAAGTCGGATAGAATCAAACATCATATCAATAAAATTTCTGGTGGTTATATTGCTGCAATTACTGCATTTCTTGTTGTAAATCAATTATTGCCAGGATATTGGGCTTGGTTCACCCCAACGGTGCTCGGCGGCATTTTTGCTACCTATTACAATCTAAAGTTTGACAAAGGAAAGATTTAATTTTATCAATTCTTAGTGAATTGTTCCGTATCATTTACTTACTTTTATACCCTATAAATTATTGCCAATTATTCTAAAAATTAAACCTTAAGAATTAAACTTTTAAACTATGTCCCTTGGATTTTATAAAGTACCCATAGCTAAGAACGAACCTGTAAGATCATATGCCAAAAATAGCCCCGAGAGGTCTTCTTTAATGGCTGAAATAGCCAGATTGAAAAAGGAATCCATTGATATACCAATGATCATTGGGGGTCAAGAAATTTTTACGGAAGATAAAATTAGATTAAGTCCGCCTCATGAACATAAGCATACTTTAGGTCACGCCTCTAAAGGCACTGCCAAGCATGTGGAACTGGCTATTGAAGCAGCATTAGCGGCTAAAGACAATTGGGCAGCTATGCGTTGGGAACAGCGATTGGCTATTTTCATGAAAGCAGGTGATTTATTGAGAACTAAATATAGAAATCTAATTCTAGCTTCCACGATGCTCGCTCAGAGTAAAAATGTTTTCCAAGCTGAGATTGATGCCGCTTGTGAATTGATCGATTTTTTACATTTCAATGTAGAATTTGCTGCCGAAATCTATGGCGAACAACCCTACAGTCCAGATGGAATGTGGAATAGACTAGAATACAGAGCCCTCGAAGGATTTGTATTGGCGGTGACTCCTTTTAACTTTACAGCGATAGCGGGCAATTTGCCTACCAGTGCTGCTATGATGGGCAATACAGTAGTTTGGAAATGTGCGAATACACAAATATATTCTGCTCATTTTCTCATGAAATTGTTTATGGAAGCGGGTATGCCTGATGGCGTGATCAATTTAGTCTTTTCAGGAGGCAAAGATGTAGGTGAAGTTTGTTTCAAACATCCAGATTTCGCAGGTGTACACTTCACTGGCTCTACAGGCGTTTTCCAAGGAATGTGGAAAGCCATAGGCGACAATATTCAGACGTACAAAACCTACCCTCGAGTCGTAGGAGAAACTGGGGGCAAGGATTTTGTCTTTGCTCATCCAAAAGCCGATGTGAATGCATTCTCTACTGCCCTAACCAGAGGGGCATTTGAGTACCAAGGGCAGAAATGCAGTGCTGCTTCCAGAGCCTATTGTCCAGCATCTATCTGGGAGACGGTCAAGTCCAATCTGACAAGAGATCTGAAAGAAATCAAAATGGGAACAGTCGAGGATACATCCAATTTCGTCAATGCCGTAATTGATGAGTCCTCATTTGATAATATTGTCAACTATATAGAGGCTGCTAAGAAATCGAGTGATGCAGAAATCGTGTTAGGCGGAGGATATGATAAAACAAAGGGCTATTTCGTAGAACCGACTATCATTCTAGCTAAAAAACCGCAATACGAATCAATGTGTGAAGAAATATTTGGACCTGTATTAACCATTTATGTATATGAAGATGAAAAATGGAGAGAAACTTTAAAAATAGCAGATCAAACCTCTCCTTATGCCTTGACGGGAGCTATCTTCTCTCAGTGTAGATATGCCATAGAAGAAATGACCGAGGCTTTGAAAAACTCCGCTGGAAATTTCTACATCAATGATAAACCAACAGGTGCAGTAGTGGGTCAGCAGCCTTTTGGCGGAGCTAGAGCCAGCGGCACGAATGACAAAGCGGGATCCAAACTCAATCTCCTGCGCTGGGTATCTGTCCGAACGATCAAAGAAACGTTTAATCCACCAATTGATTATAAATATCCGTTTTTGGAACAATAAAATCTTCTGCTACAAAGGCACAAAGAAAATTGGAGGTCACAAATTGTGACCTCCAATTCATAAAAAGAACGCTAGTTTATGAAACCAAATGAAGTTATTATAGACAAAATATACTTGATTCGAGGTGAAAAAGTGATGCTCGACAGGGACTTGGCAGAGCTCTATCAAGTTGAAACTAAAAGACTTAAAGAACAAGTTAAAAGAAACATAGGACGTTTTCCTGAAGATTTTATGTTTGAATTGACTAAAGAAGAATTTGAGAATTGGAGGTCGCAATTTGCGACCTCCAATTCTGATAAAATGGGATTGAGATATATGCCATTTGCTTTTACAGAACAAGGCGTTGCTATGCTCTCAAGCGTTCTGAATAGTGAAAGAGCTATTCAAATGAATATTCAAATCATCAGAATATTTACCAAAATGAAAGAAATGGCATTGACGCATAAAGATATGCTATTGAAAATAGAAAAACTAGAAACCCAAACTGGTAAAAATAGTAGCGATATTCAGTCCATATTTAAGGCTTTGAAGCAGTTATTGCAAGAACCGAAAATAGAAGAAAAACGCACAAAAATTGGCTTCAAAAAAGATTGAAATTTATGTTCAAAAATTTTTTTTTTATGAGACTCCGCAAAAATACCACAAAGAGCGACATTTTATGTCATGTTGTAGGAGTATGTTTGTATAAAATTAAAGAATTTTATATGAACCTATTATCATTTATGAAGGAGTTTCCGACAGAACAAAGCTGTAAA
>JAJTHM010000001.1 GCA_021297855.1 Sphingobacteriales bacterium
AATTTGCTATTTGAGAAAATAGGTGCTGTCCGAAATAATTTGTACTTTTGTTCATGGTTTTAAAAGTGTAGGAACTTGCAAAACTAAAAAAGCTGACCTTTTTCGGAAGGTCAGCTTAATTTATCTCGGACAACAATGTTTACAAACAAAATAATTACTAAAATATGGATTTGGTCTTAGAGAACATAGTCAAATATAGAAAAGAAAAAGGATTTAGTCATGAAGTTATGGCTAACCTGCTAGAAATAGCTCAACCAACATATTATAAAATAGAAAGCGGTAAAACGGAGCTTAGTATACGGAGGCTTTATCAGATAGCAATTGCATTGGAGATAGGAGTAGAGAGATTATTAGGTATAGATGCCAAGCAATTAGTTAATCAAGTTAGTGATAGTGCCATCGGTATTCAAAATATCGAAAATCAATATAATCAAACTATAGAAGCTTATGAGCATCACATCGCCTCTCTCAAGGAGGAGATAAATTATCTAAGGACTCTCTTGAGTGGAAAATCAGACACAGTATAGTGAAAAGACTCTCTCTAGCTAAAAAGTCATTCAAACTGTCATAGATTCGTTCAAATTCGCACCTGCTTCTGTCAGATAGGCATGGTTGCTAATCACTATTGACTTGTCGCTGTTCTTTTTTCAGTTGTCGCTGTTCTTTTTTCGAATTTCTTCTGTCAAATAGTCAATAGTATTTATCATATTCGCTTGCGCTCCTGTCAGATAGGCATATTCACTGGTCGATTTTCGCTGAGCGCTCATCATTCTTGCATTGTATCCGCTCATTCTTACTATATATTATGTCGTAAGCCTCTTTCTATACCTCCATCTCTTCTTCTACTTCATCGATTTCATAAATCAAATTGTCGAGGATGAAGCGCTGTCTTTCTTTATCGTTGCCACCCATATAGTATTTGAGTAGTTCTTGGATTTTGATAGTATCATTCAGAATGATAGGAAGTAGGCGCATGTCTTTTCCTATGAACAAGGCAAACTCATCTGGTGATATTTCTCCTAAACCTTTGAATCGTGTGATTTCTGGCTTCCCGCCTAGTTTACGCATGGCATCTTTTTTCTCCTGTGCAGAGTAGCAGTAGATGGTTTCTTTCTTATTTCGAACACGGAAGATGGGTGTTTCTAGAACTTTGATATGTCCGTTGATAACGAGTTCTGGGAAAAACTGTAGGAAGAAAGTCAAAAGCAATAAGCGTATGTGCATACCATCATGGTCAGCATCTGTAGCTATAATGACATTATTATATCGCAAATTTTCTATACCTTCTTCTATATCTAGCGCGTGCTGAAGGAGATTGAGTTCTTCATTCTCATAAACGATTTTTTTCTTCATCCCGAAACAATTCTGCGGCTTTCCTTTGAGTGAAAATACAGCTTGCGTTTCGGCATTTCTCGATTTGGTCATAGAACCTGAAGCTGAATCCCCTTCTGTTATAAAAATAGTTGTTTCTTTATTCTGCGCATATTTTTCGTCTGTATAGTGGTATCGGCAGTCACGCAGCTTCTTATTGTGTACGTTGGCTTTCTTCGCTCGCTCTTTAGCTATTTTACGAACCCCTTCCATATCTTTTCGCTCGCGTTCACTATTCTGTATTTTTTTCAAAAGTGCTTCCGCTACTAAAGGATTTTTATGCAAGAAATTGTCCAAATGCTGCTTCATAAAGTCCGCGACAAAGGCTTTCATGGATCCACCATCGCCTTCTAGAGTTACTGTACCTAGTTTCGTTTTTGTCTGAGATTCAAACATGGGTTCTTGTATTCGCACACAAATAGCACCTACTATGGACATGCGTATATCCGATGCATCAAAATCTTTTTTGTAAAAGTCACGAATAGTTTTCACTATAGCTTCTTTGAAAGCGGTCAAGTGCGTGCCTCCCTGCGTAGTAAATTGTCCATTGACAAATGAGTAATACTCTTCACCATATTTTGATGAATGCGTAAAGGCCATTTCTATTTCATCGTTTTTGAGATGGATAATAGGGTATTGCTGAGAATCGGCATCAATTTTTTTATTAATCAAATCTTTCAATCCATCCTTAGAACTAAATTCTTGGCCATTCAGAATGATTTTGAGGCCTGAGTTTAGGTAGGCATAGTTCCACAATTGCTCCTGCACATAGTCTGGAATAAAACGGTAGTTATGAAAAATGGTGTTATCAGGCCTAAACCAAATGGTAGTGCCATTGACATCTTTCGACGCTTGAATTTTGGTTTCCTGTTTGAGTTTACCTCCTTCAAATTCCGCTACTTTTTCTTTTCCTTCGCGAACAGATTTTACTTTGAAATAGGAAGAAAGGGCATTGACGGCTTTAGAGCCTACACCATTCATCCCCACTGATTTTTTAAATGCTTTAGAATCAAATTTTCCTGAAGTATTCATTTTGGAGATGGAATCAACCACCTTTTCTAAAGGGATGCCACGACCGAAGTCCCGTATCATGACCTCAGTGCTATCTAAAGCTATTTCCACTTTCTTACCATGTCCCATGATATATTCATCGATGGCATTGTCCATGATTTCTTTCAGAAGGATATAGATTCCATCGTCTTGTGAAGTACCATCGCCTGTTTTACCTATGTACATTCCTGGGCGCAAGCGCATGTGTTCTAACCAGTCCAGGGTTTTAATGTCGTCTTTGGAGTATTCCAATTCTAAATCGCTGCTCATATCTAATTCTAAATTTCTTAAAGCAAATTTGATAGAAAAAAAATGAATTGGAAACATTGAGTATTAACATAGTTTTTTTTGCAATTAGATACAAAGATGTGGCAGGGTAATAAAGATGACATAATTTGCTGATTTATTGTGTATTTTTGCTTTAATATGACAAAAACATGGTCATTTTTAGTTCTGATTCTTTGGCAATTTGAGACTATCCATTCGCAAAATAACTGTGTCAATTACATTCAGGTTTGCGGAAATCAATCTATTAGCCTAAATGTAGCTGGAGGAGGAACTCAAGAAATTAGTAACGCGAGCTGGTGCTTTTCTTCAGAAAACAATTCACTATGGCTGCGATTTACCATTTTATCTGGAGGTACATTAGGTTTTAATTTAATCCCAACCAGTACTAATATTATAGAGGATTATGATTTTATGATTTTTGGACCTAATGTCACATGCACTAATAAAGGATCACCCATTAGATGTAGTTCGACTAATCCTCAAGCAGCGGGGTCAGCAAATAATCATACTGGTATGCGGGCATCTAGTACGGATGTATCTGAAGGCCCGGGAAATTTAGGGGATAATTGGATTCAATGGTTAAATGTAACGGCTGGAGAATCCTATTTTCTTCTTATAGATAGACCAGCAGGTAACTCTTCCTTTACCCTGAATTGGACTGGAACTGCTCAATTAAAAAAAACGGATGCGGGTCCTGACTTAAATGCATGTAAAGGAAAAACAGCGACCATGGCAGCCACAGAGACAGGCAGTTGGGTACAACACGCAACCAATCCAGCTACGGTCACATTTTCATCCCTAACCAACCCTAATGCGACTGTTTCGGGATTGAACACAGTAGGTATTTATCGATTTACATGGAGTTCATTGGGTTGTGCAGATACTATGCAGATTACAGTAAATAATACTTCGACTTCAAATCAAAGTAAATCTATCTGTCAAGGTCAAAGCTTTAATGGGCACACTGCCACCGGTACATATGTAGATACGTTTAAAAACAAAGCGGGCTGTGATAGTATTGTGACCTTAAATTTAACTGTACTAAATAATAGTAACTCTACTATTGCAAAGTCTATCTGCCAAGGGGAGAGTTTTCTAGGTAGATCCGTGGCCGGTACTTATGTAGATAAATTGGTCAGTGCTAATGGCTGTGATAGTTTACGAACGCTCATACTCATCGTAAATCCTAGCCATAATCCTGTTATGAATAAGTCTATCTGCGATGGGGAAAGTTTTATGGGGAAGTCGACTAACGGGACGTATACTTTTAATTATAAAAATAGCTTTGGTTGTGACAGTATTTTGACCTTAAATCTCAAAGTAAATAATTATTCCAATGTAGTCATCAATACAGCTATCTGTCAAGGGCAATCCTATAATGGTAAGACAGTGGCGGGAACCTATACGGATAGCTTTAAAAGTATCGAAGGCTGTGATAGTATTCGTACCTTAAATCTTACCGTGAATCAGCATAGTTTTAGTACTATTTATGATACGATTTGTCAAGGAAAATCTTCTGGAGGACATACAACTTCTGGTACATTTGTGGATGTTTTAAGAAATGCTAAGAACTGCGACAGCACTCGAACACTTCATCTAGTCGTCAAACCCAATTCTTTCTTTACGATTAATAAAAAGATTTGTCAAGGAGATGTATTTTTGGGACGGAATACTACTGGAAATTACTCGGATATTTTTCTCAGTGCTAATGGTTGTGATAGCACTCGCTTTCTTAACTTGTGGGTATCAAATAAGGTCACTGTTCCAGTCATAAAAAAGATTTGCGAAGGTGATGTATTTATGGGAAAAACCGTATCAGGATTTTATATAGATACTTTGCGCAATGATATCGGTTGTGATAGTATTATTACACATCTGACTTTGCGTGTCATACCGAAAGATTCTTTCTTGCAGAAAACGATTTGCGAAGGGGAGAGCTTTCTAGGCTATGATTCCACGGGAGTTTATTTCGACAATATAATAGATGAAAATGGATGTCCTCGTCTGAGAAGATTAGACTTAACAGTTCACCCAATTACTTATGGAAGTGAGGATACAATTATTTGTTTTGGGGAAAGTTATAAGGGTAAAAATAAGACTGGAAAATATACTATCAAATACACGAATGTGAAAGGATGCGATAGTTTCTTTAGTTTGGATTTGACGGTAAAACCAGATTTTCTGGCTAAGCCCCTTCGTGATACAAATACCTGCACTGGAAATCCAATAATCCTCAAAGTCAAAGGTGGGTATAAAGCCTATGCATGGAGTGATGGAGAATTAGATTCTTTTCGCAATGTTTTTAACTCAGGAATATATACAGTCACTGTCACTAATCTGGATGATTGTTTATCAACCGATGATGCCAAGGTTTATTTCTATCCTCTTCCTGAAGTGGAGATCGGAGAGGATAGTCTTATTTATGATGGTGAAGTTTTGCGATTTGAGCCTAAAATTTCCGGAAAAATCAATTACAATGGACTTCGCTGGACTCCTAAGGGTTTATTTAAATGCGATTCCTGCCTCAAACAATGGTTAGAAACTTCATTGAATACCTTTGTAAAGTTAGCTTATACCGATGACTTAACCTGTTACAACCAAGACTCAATATACATAAATGTACTTCCAGTTCAGAATGTAGGTTTCCCAACAGCATTCTCGCCAAATGGCGATGGTGAAAATGATTATTTCGAACTGAATGGAGGCCCTGTGCGAAGCTTGACTTTATCTGTTTACAATCGATGGGGAGAAAAAGTTTATGATTATGCTGGAAAGACACCAATGTGGGACGGAAATTACAAAGGAGAACCTTCGCCAACTGGAGTTTATACTTATTTCGTCCGCTTCAATTTATACAAAGGCGGCATTCAAGAAAAAATGGGAACACTTACCATTATTCGTTAGATTTCTAATGTCATTTTGACTTTGTTTTAATTTTCATAACCAGCCATTTAGTCTTCTAATTGTCTTAAAGTCACAGATTAATGATTAATTGAGTTCTGCCTCTGCCATAATGTTCATTTTAATAAATTGGAATAGAGATTGAAGGAAGTCAATTGAGAAGAGAATATATTAAACATTTAAAATTCAAAATTAAGCATTAATCTAATGGACATAAAAAAACTAACGATTAAATCGCAAGAGCTTATTCAGAAGGCTCAAAACAAAGCTATAGAGGCGACCAATCAGGCTATAGAGACGCAGCATATTGCCATAGCTATACTTGAAGATGAGGAGAATCTCGTACCACAAATTGTGAAAAAATTGGGAATACAACCTTCTCCAATTGTGAAAAAACTGGAAGAATCGATGTTGAAAATTCCCAAAGTTTCAGGAACAGAACATGGTCAGTATCTCAGTCGCACGGCTCAGACTGCAATGGTAAAAGCGGAATCTTTGATAAAAGAATTTGGCGATAGCTATGTGAGTCCAGAATTAATTTTTATTTCACTGCTCATGCAGAGCGATGACACTTCTAAGCTCTTGAAAGAATATGGGCTCAAAGAATCTGAAGTGCGCAAAGCGATGAAAGAACTTCGCGGCAGTCAAAAAGTAGATTCGAATACGACGGAAATGACTTATGATGCCTTAGGGAAATATGCCATTAATCTGAACGAACAAGCTGAAAAAGGTAAGCTAGATCCTGTGATAGGCAGAGATGAAGAAATAAGACGAGTACTGCACATTTTATCTCGTAAGACGAAAAATAATCCAATGCTCATAGGCGAACCTGGTGTAGGTAAAACTGCCATAGCAGAAGGTATAGCCAAGCGAATCGTGAATGGTGATGTCCCAGAAAATTTATTGGATTTAAAAGTATTTGCCTTGGATATGGGCTTACTTATTGCTGGAGCTAAGTACAAAGGTGAGTTTGAAGAACGTCTGAAAGCAGTTATCAAAGAAGTCGTAGATAGCGAAGGAAAAATTGTTTTATTTATCGACGAAATACATACGCTCATTGGCGCTGGAAAGTCTGATGGAGCTATGGATGCTGCCAATATTCTTAAACCGTCGTTAGCCAGAGGAGAGTTGCGCGCTATCGGAGCGACTACCCTCGATGAGTATCAAAAATACTTTGAGAAAGATAAAGCCATGGAGCGAAGATTTCAGAAAGTTTTGATTGATGAACCAGATGAAGAAGCGGCTATCTCCATTTTAAGAGGCTTAAAAGAACGCTACGAGAGATATCACAATGTGGAGATAAAAGATGAAGCCATCATATCAGCCGTTACACTTTCCCAGCGGTATATCACCGATCGTTTTTTACCCGATAAGGCCATAGACTTGATAGATGAAGCTGCAGCTAAAATGCGTCTAGAAATCAATTCAGTTCCAGAGGCGCTGGATGAATTGAATCGAAAAATTATGCAACTTGAAATAGAGCGAGAGGCTATACGCAGAGAAAAAGATGAAGTGAAACTAAAGAATATTGAAGAGCAATTGTCGAAGTGGAGTATGGAACGCAATGAGTTCAAAGCTAAATGGGACAAGGAGAAATCTATCGTAGATAAAGTTCAGGATGCTAGATCTAAATTAGAATCCTTAAAGCTAGAAGCTGAGCAGGCGGAGAGAGCTGGAAACTATGCCCGAGTAGCTGAGATTCGCTATGGGATGATGGCTTCCACACAGGCTGAAATCGAGGCTTGTGAAAAAGAGCTTAAATCTATTGAAGGAGGAGAAAAATTGATGAAAGAATATGTCACTTCCGAAGATATAGCAGAGATAGTCAGCAAATGGACAGGCGTTCCAGTTCAGTCAATGCTGCAATCGGAGAAAACGAAACTGCTTCATCTCGATGCTGAGCTAAGAAAACGAGTGGTCGGACAAGAAGAGGCTATAGAAGCTGTATCCAATGCCATATTGCGCAGTCGTGCAGGCCTTCAGAATCCAAATCGACCTATAGGATCCTTTCTTTTTCTTGGAAGTACAGGAGTAGGGAAGACGGAATTGGCTAAGACCTTGGCTGAATATTTATTCAATGATGAAAACGCTTATATCCGTATCGATATGAGTGAATACTCGGAGAAGCACAGCGTGAGTCGCCTAGTAGGCGCTCCTCCGGGATACGTTGGTTATGAGGAGAGTGGTCAGCTCACCGAGGCTGTGCGAAGACGACCTTATTCAGTTGTTTTATTAGACGAAATTGAAAAAGCGCATCCAGATATATTTAATATTCTCTTGCAGATGTTGGATGATGGACGACTGACGGATAACAAAGGACGACTAATCAATTTCAAGAATACAATTATTATCATGACATCCAATATGGGATCGGATATAATACTGAATGGATTTGACGATGTAGAAGATGAAAATGTAGCGAATGTAGCACCCGTAGTCAAGCAAAAACTTGTGGCACATCTCAAGACTATGATAAAGCCAGAGTTCATCAATCGTATCGATGATATCGTTCTCTTCCTTCCATTGAGAAAATCAGTGATTAAAGCAATCGTATCTATTCAGCTAAAGCAAATAGAAGAGCTACTAACGCAGCAAGACTTGAAATTGGAAATATTGCCCGCAGCTATTGAGTATTTAACAGAGCATGGATATGACCCTGAATTGGGAGCTAGACCTTTGAAGAGACTGATTCAGCGCGATATTATTAATCTCATTTCAAAGAAAATAATAGCTGGTGAGTTCACCAAAGGTATGACTGTTTATATCGATGCGGTAGATGATATTTTAGCAGCGTATACAAAATAGAAGGTGCCTAGTAGCACCTTCCTAAATGGGGCATTCTTAAATTGATTTTTTTTGAATAGCGGTTTATTCGCTGCTGCGAATGGTTTACTTTTTAGACTTGAAATCGCCAGAGTATATCAGGATGAAATTCTCCATATTGATGTATTTCTTTGCGGCGTCATTGACTTCTTGGAGTGTAATTTTTTGAATCTTATCGCTAAACTCATCGTAATACTTCAAATCTTTTTTCTGCTCCATATATCGATTGAATAGGCTAGCAAGAAAACTATTGTTTCCCAAGCCTAATTTTCTCTCCTGAATTTGACTTCCCTTTATATCGGCAAGTTCTTTTGTGCTAAAACTGCCTTGGCTTCCTTTGGTCAATTCTTCCAATAGGGCACTGTTTAATTTTTCTTTAAAACTAGGATTGAAAAAAGCGTAGGTACCAAAACTTCCAATCTTCTCCTCAAAATCTGCAGATATAAATGAGCCTGCACCATAGCTCATACCTTCAGCCTCGCGCAATCTCTGGGCAATTCTCGAATTGAGAAATGCACCTCCACCTAATATTTCATTCGCCACATACATGGCAGGAAAGTCGGCATCCTTTTCAGAAAGTGTTATATTTAGAGTTCCAGCTGAAACTGCATTCGTTTTGTCATCTATCTGAATGGTCTCATTCTGCTTGGTCGTAGCCTTATGAAGCTTTTTGATTTTGACATAGGGGGTTTTAGCATTCCACCCACTAAATATATCTTTGAGTGCTTGTGAAGCTGCATCAGGCTCTACGGCACCGACAAATGATGCATACCCTTCATTGAGTCCTATAAAATTCATGTAAAAGTCTTTGACGTCCTGAATATTTGCCTTCGAAAAACCCTCTATTTGTTCGTCAATCGTCATCGCGCCAAGCGGGTGTCCTTTTGGATAAGCATTCGTTTTTACACTTAGCAGTGTAAAAGCGACATTTTGAGGGTCATTTTTATAGGACTCATACATGGTCTTATTTTCGAGTACTACCTTTTCAAATTCATTTTGATTGAAGGATGGATTGCGGAGAATATCTTTTAAAAGACTCATTGCCGCTTGCATATTGTCTTTGTCGGTACTGATGGAGATTGATAGGAAGTTAGCTCCAAAGCCTACATTAATATCAGATTTTAATTTATCCAATTCATCTTTAATTTGGGTTCTGTTCTTCGACGTGGTTCCCGATTTCAGTACAGATCCTAATAGCATGGCAGCGATATCTGTGTGCATTAGTTTTTGTTCATCTCCAGCAAAAATTTTGATTCTTCCAACGATTTTATTATTTTTTGTTGGTTTTTTCAAAACAGAAAATTGCAGTTTTCCGTCAATTTCTCCTCGAACTATATTGCGCTTGATATTATTTATGGAAGCATCAAATTCTTGGAGTGTTTGTGTTTGTTGCTTGCCTTTATAATCCTTCACCAATGCACTGATATCTGGTCTTTCATCCACTTTAACTCTATCTGTGGTTTTATCAGGAATAAATTGTCCCCATGTACGATTGGATGGTCGATAATATTTGGCAGCCACACGTTCCAAATCGGCCAAAGTTATCTTCTCTATATCATCTCTATACATATATATGAGTCTATAATCTCCTGATGCAATAATCTCGGTAAGGAAAATTCCAAAATTAATTGTATTGCTCATAGATCTGTCCACTTGTTTCGTGAGAGATGCCTTAGCGCGTTGCAATTGTTCTTCAGTAAATTTAGTTTGAGGTAGTCCATCGAGCACTTTCCACATTCTAGCTTTAGGCTCATCTATGGACTTATCCATAGGTATATTCATAGAGAAATAAGTGTACCCTGGATCATAAAGAGACATAGAATAGCCATAGACAGAGGTAGCTAGTTTAGAGTCCATAAGTTCCTTATATAGAAGGCCTGAACCTTCGGCAGTTAAAATTTCAATTAATGCATCATTGGCAATATAATCTTTATCAGAGCCTGCGGGTGTATGATAAGCTAGAGCGACAATGCGTTCGTCACCATTTCTTCTGAGTTCTACGTAGCGTTCGCCATCTTGAGGGGGTTCGACTGTATAGGTAGGTTGAAGTACTCTCGTGGGCTTAGGCAGTATAGATAGATTCTTAGCTATATACTCCAAGGCTTTCTTTTCGTCAAATTTTCCTGCAATAATAAGTGTGGCATTGTCTGGTTGATAATATTTTTTGTAAAAAGCTCTCAGGTTTTCTACCGGAACTCTTTCTATATCCTCTCGGCTCCCTATGGTCGAATTGCCATAATTATGCCACAGATACATAGTAGAGATAATACGTTCATTGATTACACCGCCAGGGTTGTTTTCTCCTATCTCAAATTCATTGCGCACAACGCTGAATTCCTTCTCGAGTTCTTCCTTCAGAATTTTGGCATTTAGCATTCTATCTGCCTCCATTTCGATCGCCCATTTTAAATTGCTATCTGCTGCAGGGAGAATTTCATAATAATTTGTTCGGTCATACCAAGTGGTGCCATTGGCGCTAGCCCCTCTATCGCCTATCGCCTTTTTAATATCTTTAAATTTTTTACATGACTTGAAAAGCATATGCTCCAGTAAATGGGCCATTCCTGTTTCGCCATAACCCTCATGTCTAGAACCGACATGGTAAACGATATTGACTAGAAGGTTGCTCTGAGATGGATCTTCAATCAATAGAACTTTGAGGCCGTTATCGCATTTGAATTCCTTGATTCCTTCTATCGTTCTGACAGGGGTGGGAAGTTTGATTTGGCTGTTCATAAATTGTGCAGTGAGTAATAAAACTGCAATTAGTATTTTTTGCATAGTTGAAATTTGTTTGATGAATAACAAATGTACATAAATTTTTTTATTTGATTTTAAACAGACATTTCGGTATAAATAGTCCTTTAAAATAAGGCTAAAGTATACGAATTTTATATCTATGTGGTAGATATTCAGACCAATTTATTGGTATGTTAGAGATATCCATAAGGTATCAGTTTACTCTATTTTGAAATTCACTGGTATGTCGAAGTAAACAGGAACGGGCTTTCCACCTTGTTTTCCTGGCTTCCATTTCGGCATTTTTTTAATGACTCTAAGTGCTTCTTCGTCGCAGCCCCCACCAATTCCTTTCGTGACCTTGACTTTGCTGATTCTTCCATCTTTTTCTACGACAAAGTTTATCATCACAATACCCTCAATATTCTTTTTGAGTGCTTTTATAGGATACTTAATATTTCGTTGAAGGAAGCTCATTAATGCATTATCACCGCCAGGAAACTCAGGCATTTGTTCGGCAAAAACGAAAGGTTCTTGCTCCGTCGAATTAGAATCTTGACCATATGAAATAGACGTACAGCCTAGGATAATAAGGAGGGCAATGGCGATTTTTTTCATGACAATTAATTTACTATTTCAAAGATACAAAAAAGCCCGAAGTTTCTGCTTCGGGCTTTACTAAATATTTTAATCTGAGATTACTCTATTTTGAAATTCACTGGTACATCGAAGTAAACAGGAACTGGCTGTCCGCCTTGCTTACCTGGCTTCCAACGAGGCATATTTCGCACAACTCTTGAGGCCTCTTCGTCACATCCACCTTTGATTCCTTTGGTTACATTAACCTTACTGATACTGCCATCCGCATTGACTACGAAGTTTACCATGACGACACCTTCGATTTCATTTTCAAGTGCAAAGGCTGGATACTTTATGTTTCTCTGCAAATAAGCCATGAGGGCATCATCCCCACCAGGAAACTCTGGCATTTGCTCAGCGAAAACCAATGGTTCCTCAGACCTCGGAGCTTCTACCACTCCTTTATCATCTCCTGCATCAAGATCCATATCAGTCACCCCAGCTACAGTAGCCGTTGATATTTCAGCTTTTGATTCTTTGATTTCATCTACTGTTTTAATCTCTTCATCAGGTGGTGCTACCTCTACAATTTTTGGAGGTACAAACTGTATGGTGGCTTTTACTGGCGGCGGCGGTGGTGGCGGTGGTGGCGGTGGCTGGGTCTCATCTAATGGTGGTGGAGCTTTTAGTTCCGTTACTTTGCGAATAGGTTTCTCTGTATTGAAAACTACCTTGTCCTTGAGTTTATCGTAAAGTACATAAGCTGCTACTATTCCTAGTACAAGGAATAAAAATATGACCAAAGACTTCTTAAGATGCTGTGGATAGCTTTTTCTGAGGTCATAGGCGCCATAGGATTTATTTTTCCCTCTAAAGAGAAGGTCGTCCAATGAGCCTTTGATGGCGATTACTTGATCTAAATTCATGTCTAATTTCTTAATTATTTTTCTACCACTTTTTTCATTGAATTATCTACCAATACCTTCTCTGGGTCAGAAATAGGAAGGATAGCATAAAACTTGATATCCGCTATATGCATTTCATCTAGCACATCTACCATATTTCCATAGACTGACGAATCCACGGCTTTGATAAGAACCATTGTTTTATTATTTTTCTTGGAATCAAATCCTAAATTATCTGGTAAAGCGGCTACAGCTTTTTTCTTATCCAAAATGACTTTTCGAATTCCACTTTCTTTATCAAACGTTGTTGATTTTATACCATTAGGGTCTGCGGCAGCTTTTTCTGGAGAACCGAAGTAGTACAATACAACATTTTTAGGTGCAAGTAATACGGTCATAACCACATCGTCATCCACTGGAGGCTGATCAATTATATCTTGCGGATCAGTTTCAGGCAGCGCTATTTCCATCGCCTTGGGTTTGGATAGGGAAGTGGTTAGCATGAAGAAGGTGATGAGTAGAAATGCTAGGTCTACCATGGGAGTTAGGTCTACACGGGGCGAGGCTTTTTTACTTCTTCCTTTTTTTCCTCCCCCGCCCTGGGGGTTTTCTGCTATTTCAGCCATATCTTTATCTCTTTTTTTTCAGTTATTACCTACTTAATATAATTTTTTAATCTCTAGAACCTTGTGATGTCAATAGACTAAATCGGCTGACACCTTGGTTTTCTAATGTCTTCATCACCTGCTTAATAATAGCATAAGGCGCTTTTTTATCGCCTTTGACTACGACTACTGCTTTTTGATTCGCCGCTCTCGCATTGTATATCCACCATCTCAGCTCATTGGCATCAGAATTTTCTACATCCGCAGGTATTCCTTTGGTTGTTTCTATCATTTTCTTTTTGGCTTCTGCATCAGCGGCTAGAAAAGTTGGAAGTTCCTTAGCGGATACAGGTATGACCCCACCATTGATGAAGTTATTTACCTGATCAGGAGCGGTGATATTCATCTTGAATTGCGTATTGAGATTGTCTAACCAGCGCTGACGTGAGCCATCGATATTATCCATTCCCATAAAAATACGACCTGCTTTATCTACCATAATAGTTATGACATTGACGTCTGGTACAGGTATTTCTACTATTGAAGATGGTGTCATGACCTCTACAGGTTCTACAGGTTTAGCTTTGGCCGTAAGGATAAAGAAGGTCAGTAGTAGAAAAGACACGTCGCACATGGCGGTCATATCCACAAATACTGAGCCTTTTTTTACTTGGATTTTTGGCATCTTGATTTATTTTCTTATTGAAAAATCTAATTTTAACTTTTAGTTTCTAGAAGCAAAGGTCTGAGAAATCAAGAACTGAGCTTCATCCATTTTATAAGTCATACCATCTATATTCGAGTTGAAATAGTTGTAAAACAAGATAGCGAAGAAGGAAGTACCGATACCTAAAGCGGTATTGATTAGGGCTTCTGAGATACCTACCGCAAGTTGAGTCTGGTCAGGAGCACCTGCAGCACCTAGAGCCGCGAAAGACTTGATCATACCGATTACCGTTCCGATAAGAGCCGCAAGTGTTGCTATAGTAGCTATCGTAGATAGAATAGACATGTTTTTACTCAACATGGGAACCTCTAGAGCGGTAGTTTCTTCCATAGATTTTTGAATAGAAAGAACTTTATGTTCTGTATCCAAATGTGAGTTTTTAGACATTTCATCATACGCATCTACCCCAGATAGTGTGACATTAGCTATTGTACCTTTTTGTACATCACATAGTCTTCTTGCTTCTTCTATATCATTGCTCTCTAGTGACTGTACGATTTTCTTTAAGAAACCATCTACATCTTTGCCGCCAGCTGCTTTAGCTAGAGATAGAGCTCTTTCAATAGTGAATACGAATGTTGAAATTAATAGTGTAAAAAGCACTGGTACCACAAATCCTCCCATGTAGATCATTCCCATATAATTACCTGGTTTAGCATGTCCATGCTCATCTAGATTACTCTTAGCTCCAAAGACGAAGAAGAATAGTAATAAGGCTACTCCGAAAATTAGCAGGAATACAATAGCATTAGATATTGGTAATACGCTTCCTTGATTTTTTTGTGTACTCATTGTTTTATTAATTTTAAAATTTAATTTATGATATTTATTTGGTTAATTCCGATATTTATCTAACACAAAGATATATTTTTTATTTTATCGATTGTAAAAAAACTGGGTTTAACATTTTGGTAATACTGTTTTTTAGCACTCAGAATATAGAATGTAGAATATTAGAATGAGTGCTGGTAATTTATGGTTTATTATTAAGAATAGCTTTAGAATAGGCTTCTAGAAGTTTACTTACTTCTGTCATTCTATCTTGCGATTTAGTGACTTCGTCATAGCCTAAATCGCGAGTTAAAATTAGGAAGTATCTGCATTCTTCCAATGAGCCTTGAGAAATATTGAGAAATCGACGTTTATCTGCATTTCCTCTTTTCTTAAAACCTTCCGCAATGTTAGCGGCTATAGAAACAGCAGCTCGTCTGAATTGGGATGTTAGCCCGTAAATCTCATGTTGCGGAAATTTCCCCGTTATTTCATATACTTCCAACACAAATTGATGTGCTTTTTGCCATACAATCAAATCTTCAAAAGTCTTTGCAGGTTCTCTCATATACTTATAAAGTTGAAAAATTCTGTATCCTAATATTCTGTATCCTGTATCCTGTATTCTCTATTCTCTATTCTGTGTCCTGTATTCTGTATTCTCTATTCTGTTGTATTCTGTTGCATTCTGTATTCTCTATTCTGCATCCTATTACATCCCCCAAACTACGCTAAAAAATACTTATGTATCCCTTGGAGTAAAAGCTCAGGAAGTGTGCCTAGAATAAGAATCATGATGGATAAAATAACCATAATTACCACCAAGTAAATATTCTTAATTGCAAAATTTTCTTGATTATTTTCATAAAAAAAGATACGATTCAAGGTCTTGAGATAGTAGCCCGCAGCTACAGCACTAGAGAGAAGGCCGATGGCGAACATCCAACCATTAATCTGGTATATTCCTGTCAAAACGCGATATTTCGCTATAAAGCCGCCAGTGAATGGGATTCCTGCCATTGATAAAATACCTATGGCAAAGGCGACCGCTAATAAAGGTTGATGTTTACTAAGGCCATTTAAGTGGTCAAGAAACACCGCATTTCCATTTTCGATGTAATCAAGGATAGAGAATACGATAAGACTCGATAGGGTATAGGTCAATAGATAGAATACAAACAAGGACATATCCTGCAGCGCGATTCCCAAAATGATTCCAGTCAGAACAAAGCCAATATGCGATATACTGGAATAGGCCAACATGCGCTTGACGTTATTTTGTGCTAAACCTAATATAGCGCCCAGCAAGAATGATACGCAGATGATCGGAAGCAGAAACTTGAAGTAATTGTCAAACTGATGGCGAAAATAACCTACCAAGATATAGTACATGGTTACCGAAGAACCTAGTTTGACTAATGTAGTCATAAATGTGGTGACCACCGTAGGAGAGCCATCATAGACATCTGGAGACCAAAAATGAAAAGGAGCCACTGCCATCTTAAACAAAATGGCTATGATAATAAAAATATAACCTATGTGGAAATAGGCTGGTAATTGAACTCCATTGATATTCTGAATATGGATAATTTCATTCATGACAAAACTGCCCGTAGTACCATAGACCAAGGCTATACCGAATAGGAGAAATGCACTAGCAAAGGCTCCTAAGATGAAATATTTCAATCCTGCCTCCAAGGATGCCGCTTGAGTTTTCTTGCTTGCGGCTAACACATAAAGTGGTATGGACATAATCTCTATTCCCAAAAAGAGGATTAATAAATTTTGCTGACCAAGGAGTAAAATAACTCCACAGGTACTAAAAAGCATCAATGAATAAACTGCAGACCAGTCATAATCTTTTTCATACTTTCTCTGTAAAATAAATAGGATAAGGATTAAGAATAATGCTATAACCGTCATAATCCGAGTCAGAGGAAACATAGTAAAGAAAGCAGGAAAGTCGAGCCCTAAGCCTAATCTGAGGTGTAAGGTAACTAAGGCAATCAAAATGCCAAGAATACCTAAATACTTTGGAAGGGCTTTATTCGGATGTAAGCTCGCAAACATGGTGCAGAGCCCTGTGATAAATAGAATAAGGATAACTAACATAGGTCTTTCTTAATTATTTTTTAACTCTAACAAGTTGGTCAAATACTGAGAGCCATTGGCTGAGATATCTAATATAAACTGCGGATATATACCCAACACTAAAACTAGTAGTGCTATAAAGCCAAGTGCAGTTAAATCAAAAGCCGATACAGCTTTAAAATTGGAAACGTGCTCGGAAACCTCACCCATAAAGGCTCTTTGATATACCCTAAGCAAATAAGCCGCCCCAAGGATAATGGTCGAACCCGCCAGAATACCGAGTATAGGATTATACAAAAATACAGACATGAGAAGCAAAAACTCTCCAGGAAATCCATTCGTAAGAGGAGTCACTGCGATAGTGCCGATTATAATAATTAACGTAAGTGCGCTAAAAAGAGGCGATTTTGATGAAATTCCTCCGAGATCCGATAGATAGCGGGTCCCAGTGCTCCGCTCTATGATATCGAAAATGTATAGTATCCCGACTATATTGATACCATGCACCAGCATCTGAAATGCAACACCTTGAAATCCAACAAATTTGTAAGCGAAAATTCCTGCTGTGATTAATCCTACGTGAGATAATGAAGAAAAGGCAGCTATGAGCTTCAAGTCATTTCTTCTTAAAGCAATGATGGCTCCATATACTGTGCCAATGATGGCCAAGATAATAACTACTTTTTGGATAATTGGTAGCGCATCATCTTGAAATGGGACCAACCATCTAAGTAAGCCAAATAAACCCATTTTAAGCATAATCCCTGATAAAAGAACTGTGCCTTCTGCTGGAGCTTTCCTATAAGTTGAGGGTTGCCATGAATGCAAAGGGAAAATGGGAATTTTAACCCCAAATCCAATGAGTAAGAATATTGTGTAGAGAATTTGCGTCTTTCCGGTGAGTGAGTTCTTGGCCATTTCTGTAATCTCAAAACTACCTGATTTAGTCTCAACAGCAAACAAGATAAAGGCAGCTAGAATAAATAAACTACCCACAAATGTATATATGAAGAAGCGAACAAATGTTTTATTCAATTCTTTTCCATTGCCCCATTTATATACAATGTAATAAATGGGTAACAATGCCAATTCCCAGAAAAAGTAAAATAAAATGGCATTTAAGCTTGCGAAAACCCCAATCAAGGCGAACTGCATAAGAAATACACATCCATAAAATGAACGAGTATATGTCTTTTCCCAGGCCATGATGTTTACATAAAAAATAACAAAATTAGTCAAGGCAAACATCATAACTCCAATACTATCTAATCCGATATGAAGACTGCCGCCTGTTCCGACGAGAAAAGTTTCGTTATAATATATAAAGTTATAATAATTGAGAGGGTCGTACTTGAAAAGCACATAGAGTGATAAAAGAAAAAATGAACCAGAAAAGGCTAAACTAAATTCTTTAACCAATTTATTAGGCATAAAGAAGGCTACAAGAGCTACAATTAGGGGTAATATTAATATCAGTTGCACAATGCTGTAATTTAATATTTAGAATACAAACAAAATAGAAGTCAAAATAATCACAACAGCTACAGCTATATAGGCTAAATAGTATTCTATATTGCCATTTTGCGCAGTGCGAAGAAGCTGCCCTACACCGTAAAATAATCTCGTACTCCCGAATACTATGGGCTGAATGAAATAATGTTCTACGTAATAGAAACAAAAATCAGACATAGATTCCATTGGTTTAACTACTAGATTGTGATACAATTCATCGACATAAAACTTTTTCTCGCCCCAAAGAGAAAATCCAAAACGAGGCTTGACTAGTTGATCATTTGTTTGTTTTTTGAATTTGAGAAATGCAAAACTACCGAGCACTAGGACTACAGCAGTGGCTATGAGCATGAGCATAATCTCCGTGCTATGTGATAAATGACTTGTGTGAGGGGGTAGGACTTTGAGTGAGTTTATATTGGATAACCAATAAGCCATTTTTTGACTTAAACCACCTCCTAGTATATGGGGCAAATTGAATAGACCACCAAAAATAGAAAATATGGCAAGTATGATTAAAGGCAAGGTCATAGAACTAGGGCTTTCATGTAGGTGGGATTCTTGCTCCTGACTACCTCTAAATTTACCCCAAAATGTCAACGTATAAACCCGAACCATATAAATAATGGTTATCGCCGCACTGGCCAAGGCAAATCCCCAAACCACAGGCGAATGATTGTATAACTTCTCTAATATTTCATCTTTGGAAAAGAACCCCGACATAAACGGTGCACCTATTATGGCTAGAGTTCCGATGGCGAAGGTTAAATGAGTCAATTTAATTTTATTTCTCAAGCCTCCCATGCGCAAAATATCTTGTTCTCCACTCATAGCATGTATAACAGAGCCCGCTCCAAGGAATAGCAATGCTTTAAAAAAGGCATGTGTAGTCAAATGAAACATAGCCGAAGTATAAGCGCCTACGCCGAGTGCCACAAACATAAGTCCAAGTTGAGAAACGGTAGAATAGGCTAAGACTTTTTTAATATCATTTTGAAACAATCCTATCATAGCACCTAGGATAGAGGTAGCCATACCTATGACTAAAATTGTATTTAAAGTAAATGGAGCTAATTCAAACAAGGCAGCATTGCGAACCACAAGATAGATACCTGCTGTCACCATGGTGGCCGCATGAATCAATGCTGATACAGGGGTAGGTCCCGCCATAGCATCGGGTAACCAAGTGTATAATGGTATCTGAGCACTCTTACCCATAGCACCTATAAATAGGCAAAGAGTAATGGCAGTGTAAATATAAGGTTGATAGAGACCAAGTTGTCCAGATGCTTTAAGCGCTAGGTCTCCAGCAGCTATTGAATTGATTTCATTGAAATTAATCGTGCCAAAGTTCTGAATGCAAAGAAATAAACCCATAAGAAGACCTAAATCCCCTATTCTGTTCATTATAAAGGCTTTTCGAGCCGCATGTCCATATTCTACATTCTTAAACCAAAATCCAATGAGTAGATACGAACATAATCCTACACCTTCCCAACCTACAAAAAGCATGATGAAATTCCCCCCTAGGACAAGCATCAACATGGAAAAAATAAATAGATTTAGGTAAGCAAAGAATCTACCTATGCCTTTGTCATGAGACATATATCCAATAGAATATAAATGAATCAAGGTACCTATCCCTGTAATAATGAGCATCATCCATGAACTCAACTCATCTACCCAAAGGGAAAAACCAATATGAAGAGTAGATATATGCATCCAGGTGAAAAAAGGAACTTCGTAGGCACCGTCACTCACCACTTTTTGGTACATAAATATCGCACAGATGAAGGAAATTAATACCGCAACTGTTCCCAGAATGCCAGAGGCTTTTCCTAGCTTTTTCCCTAGTATAAGGTTTATCAGAAATCCTACTATAGGAGATAAAATCAATATTTTGGCTAAAATCACTTTATGTTCGTTTTAGTTTATCCTTTTAAATTATCTAAGAAGCTACTATCTATCGTCTTGAATTTTCTATAAATCAATACGATCAAAGCCAGACCCACTGCTACTTCTGCAGCAGCTACCAGCATGGAGAAGAATACAAATATATGTCCGTTCATCTGTCCAAACATTTTAGCAAATACCACTAAGAGAAGATTGGAGGCATTGAGCATGAGCTCTATACACATGAGAAGTATGATGACATTTCTGCGAACCAATGCGCCCAGCAAACCAATGCAAAAGAGCGCCGATGCGAGCCATAAATAATTTTCAAATCCTATTAAGTTCATGCTAGTTGGTATAGTTTGTGTGATGCCCAGGGATTTAGTTGTCAGTTCTTTTTTCACGGCTACCGAGGAATACCGCGCCCACCATAGCTGCTATGAATAGAATGGATGCTATCTCAAAAGGGAAGACATAGTCAGTAAATAACATTTTACCCAGCGGTTTTACATAGCCGAAATCTGGGGGCAAGGCTGCGCCTAAAGCACTGTTATTGGTGGGTTGAATAGGTATGTCCCCCATATTTTTAAGGTAGATCACCAATAGAGTAATCAGAGTCCCGCCAGAGATGAAACCAGCGAGTACTTTCCATAATAAGGATTTATTAGGTTCATTGCTCGCATTCATATTCATAAGCATGAGTACGAAGAGGAAAAGAACCATGATAGCCCCAGCATACACGATAATATTAATCACGGCTATGAACTGTGCTTGCAATAAGACATAATGCCCCGTCAGGCTAAACATAGTGAGAATTAAAAAAATGACACTGTAAATTGGGTTTCTAGCCAAGACTACCATGAGCGCACAAATGAGCGTGATGGCTGAAAAGGCGATAAAAGCAATATTGGTTAAATCCATAGATTAAGATTGTATTCCTTCGAAAACTTGATTATGCTTATGTTTTTTATCATTTTTAAATTCTAAAACTTCTGGCGTTTGTCTCTTACTCACATCCACAGGTTTATCCATAGATTCTACTAATATTTCTTTCCCATAGATGAAATCTTTACGCATAAATTCTGCATCTACGATTCTATCTGTGAGGAAAATAGCCTCTTTCGGACAGGCATCCTCACACAAACCACAAAAAATACATCGAAGCATATTGATTTCGTAGGTAGCTGCATATTTTTCTTCGCGGTACAAATGCTTCTCATCAGACTTTCTCTCCGCAGCCTCCATCGTGATAGCTTCTGCAGGGCAAGCTAGGGCGCATAGTCCACAGGCTGTGCATCGCTCTGCTCCTTTCTCATCTCGCTTCAATACATGCTGACCTCTATATATTGTTGAGAATTCCCTTGTCTCCTCCGGATAGCGAACAGTAGCCGGTTTTCTAAAAAGGTGACTAATTGTAGTGGCCATACCTTTAAAAATAGCAGGCAGATATAGGCTCTCCATGAAACTCATCTTGGTTTCTGTGACTACTTTCTTTCGTTTGGAAAGATTAAAATACTGTTCGTCCATTTCTCAATCTTGAAAGTGCAAGTTTAACGAATAATTGATAATTAGGAATTAATAATTTTAGTGAAAAATTGACATTATCATAAACAATTGTGACTTTGAGAATTTAGTGAATATTACATTGCCGTAATTCCTTATTTTTACTTTTGAAATTCAATACTTTGAGATTTATTTATATTCTTATTATTTCATTTTTATTTAGCTCTAGTTTATGGGGTCAGAGGACTTTTGCGAGTAGAGCGCTGGATTATAAATGGATTTATTCTTATTCTAGTTGGGGAAATATTGTCAGTAAGAATATCCTTCAAATAGATACATCTTTTCTCCATTAAAAAAGAATTTAGAATATCGAATAGCTATGGCGCACTCGTTTTAGAAGGGGAATGCGAGGGGACTATTGATGTCGCTGGTTTGATGAAGGGTATTTATTTTCTAAATATTCAAACAAGAGACAACGCTCTTTACACTAAGTTTCTGAAAGAATGACTTTTTTTAAACCCAAAATCCGTCCCGTACATACGGGACGGATTCGTATAAGAGTTTTATGGTCAATATTTTAGAATATCTGACCAAAACTCTATCACGTCTCGTTTTTTTGAACGAGACCACCTATCGCACTATCCTTTTCCTTCGTCAAAGTCTATTGCGTAATGTGGGTTAAAATGTATTGTCAACATAAAACGGTGCTTTAGAGGGCGAAGCCCTCTCCCCCGTGCACTCGGCAGGAAAATTCGCTTGCGAATTTTCCTGCCGAGCCATATAGATTTTGAAAAAAATATGAGTTTCCGCCATCTCAAAATAGTTGATAGCTATACAACCAGATCTGCTTAATACATATAATTCATAAATATAGGTATCAAATACCAACAAAAAACCGAAATCAAGATAATCGAAACAATATTCATAATGAAGCCGGAATAAGCCATTTGTTTGAGTTTGATATGACCGCTAGAGAACACAATAGCATTGGGTGGAGTTCCCATAGGCAGCATACTCGCGCAGCTAGCCGCCATAGTCATAGGGATGCCTAGCATCAATGGATTCATCCCTACGGCTATAGCCAGACTAGATACCACAGGCGCGAAGATGATAACCTGAGCGACATTGCTCGTTAGTTCGCTGATGAAAATAGATAAGGTTGTCACTATCACCACAAGAAGAAACCCTTGCACATGATAGCTCGCCAACCAATTTCCAAGCATTTGAACCAGCTTAGCTTCTTCCAATCCTTTTCCCAGAGCGATTCCTCCGCCAAACAAAAGTAAAATTCCCCAAGCCATTTTCTTCGAATCTTCCCAATCCAGAAGATTTTCGTTTTCATTTTCTATTTTTCGAACTCCAGATGGAATAGCAAATAAGAGTATGGTTGACATCAATGCGATAATCGTATCATCCAATTGAAAATTTGGACTGATTTTATTGATCAAATCTTTCGTAATCCAAAGTATAGAGGTGGATGTAAAAATGATAAACACTCTTTTTTCTGCCGTTGAGAATTTCCCCAATTCCTTGTACTGATCATGAATCAAGGCTTTGGTATCTTTATTAGATTTGATATGATTTGGATAGAGCCATTTAACCAAAATCAAATACATCGCTACCATCAAGGCAATCGATAAAGGCGTGCAAACCATCATCCAGTCCATAAATCCGATTTGATGATTGAACTGTGCTTTGATATGACCCACATAAGCGATATTGGGAGGTGTGCCGATGATAGTTCCTACACTCATATTGGATGCCATGGCGATGACGAGTAGTAAGACCAGTGAAAAATTAGCTAAATTGCCTTCTCCTGAATGATTCTGTTTCATCACATGGATAATGGATAACGCTATGGGAAGCATCATAATTGTCGTAGCCGTATTGCTTAGCCACATACTCAGTAGCCCTGTAGCAATAATAAATCCTATTATAATTCGATCACCACTCGTTCCTGTCAGTTTCACTATACTCAATGCAATTCTGCGATGTAAATTCCATTTCTCTATCGCTAGTCCCAACATAAATCCACCCAGAAATAGAAAGATAATCGGATTCGCATACGCTTCAGCTGTCTTCTCTATACTCAAAATCTTCATCAACGGAAATAGAACCAAAGGAATTAAACCTACCACTGGCATAGGAAGCGCTTCTGTAATCCACCAGCTTATCATCAATATAGCTACAAACAACGCTCGATTAGCAAGCTCAGAAATAGCTAGTGGATTGAAAGTATAGAAAAGAATTGCTAAGAATAAACCGATGAGAATTTTTGCAGATGGGGACTTTATAATTTCTAGAATAATCATGAGATTTTTATTGATTTTATCTTAGCTTTTGGATCATAATTTTCAAACCATGCTAAGTATTGATATATTTGGAAAGATAAGAAATAAGGCAAATTTAAGAGGTTGAATTCTTTTCCGTTTACAGGCATTTTGATGTTTTACTTAACTCGTTGGTTTTAAATTAAAAATAAACTTATAGAATCACAGAGTAGGGGTAAATTATTTATAATTAGGATACAAAGTGGGGGTAAAAATAATGCTGAATTTTGAATGTTTGATTGAAATACTTTTTATATGACAATTTCGTGTCTTATAATATGGTATCAATATGAAAACACCTAGATAGGCTAATATCTAGCTGAAAAATAAACAAGTCACAGAGACCGCTATCGCTTAAATCAGCTAGAAGGGAAAATTAGTTGGTTTATTTTTTAATTTTATCTAACTCGTCTATAAAAATATGAAAACTGGTAGACGGATTATCGAACACTTTTAGCGTCTTTGATCGCTTGATTGCATCGCAGATTTTTTCTGTCAATTTGAATTCTAGTTTGTTGTCAATCTTACCTTTTTTGTAAATGTTGCTATTTCTATTAGAAAGTTCTCGTATACATTTCTCTACTGTAATATTAGCTGTTTCGGCTTTATAATGCAAAAGAAACCAAAGCTCAATGGAAGGATTTGAGCCAATAATAATGGCTGAATTTATGCTCTGTAGTCTAGCTAAAATATCAGAATTGTCTATATCATAGACTAGAAAGGTTTTGTCGTTTTCGTGTAAAAACTTATCTCTTTTATAGGCATTTATAAATCTATTATCAATGCTTAAATGAGCGACTTTCGGGATAATCTCTAATGAAGAAAATCTATATTTTCGTCTTAATAAACTGATGTATGCCTCTTCCGTTTCTCCTTCACAAAATACCCAAAACTTAGGATTGATAATTTTTCCTTTAGACGGATTTCTTCTACTTTTCATCCATTATAGATTTAAAATTAGAACTAGATTCATCTATCAAAGGAATGGCATCAAATCTGCCTTGTAAATAAGCTTTTTCTACATCCATTGTATCTCTAAAATCACTGTAGTCATATAATGAATATAAATCAGTGGAGCCATTGATTTTTTTATTAACAAAATATATCTGGTCTCGTCTCATTTTTTTGAGATTTAACGGAATCGTATTATGCGTAGTACAAAGCAATTGAGCTTGACTCCCTGCATTAAACATATTGAATATATATTCAATGATTTTTGGGTGTAGACTCTCTTCTATTTCATCTATCAATAATATTTTATCATGTCTGATAATATCGAGAATTGTCAACATGATAAAAAATAACTTTTTAGTTCCCTCTGATTCTTCAGTTAGAAAATCAAATGCAATACTCGGATTGGCTCTATGAAAGGTTTTGATTTGAATGTGGTCTTGAACGATATCTTCAACACTCAATGTCATATTGGTCAAATCTGCATTAATACTTTTGGTAGGTTTTTTTAGTACCTTCACCTGTACATCTACAATATCACTATCGGCTATTTTTAATGTCTGAATTAATTGATTTTTATTGATAGTAGAGAAATGCTCGATAGCAGAAATTCCAAAATTAAGATAATTTAAGATAAACTTACTATGAAAATAATTGAAAATATCCTTAGCTATTACTCTATCCATCTGACTAGCTCTAGATATGAATAGGGTTTTATTGGAAGTACTTTCGGCTACATCCATCGGTCGTTTGATCAAGTCATTGAAAGTGTATTTGTCCGACTTTGATTTACCTTTGGACTCCTCTCTAGTGAAGATTTCTTTAATTCTACCTTTAGGATAATAATGCAAAGTCTCTGTAACAATTTTATCTTGATATAGTGCAAAGGCATATTCATATTCAATATCATGTAGCACAAATCGTATAAAATATTTGCTCGGTTTATTGGCTTGTTTATCAAATTTGAATGGAACAAAATTGAATTTCGTATTCTCATTGTGTAAATGAGACTGGAATATCATCGAATGGCAATATCGAATCGCTTTGATAATATTGCTCTTGCCAGAGGCATTGGCTCCATACATAACTATGGTCTTAAGAATATTGCCATGAGAAGTTTCAAAAATATTATTACCTAATGCTTTGGCATTGGCTGATTTGATATTGGCCGCTCTGAAGTCTAGGACAACTTCGTCTTGAATAGAGTAAAAATTGCTTATTCTGATTTCTAATACCATTTTTAATTGCCTTATTTGTAATTATTTTACAAATATAAGGATTAAAAAGGATAGTAGGTCGATTTAAATATGAAATTTAGTCTAAAAATAGCGGTTTATGTCCATTTTTGATATCAACGAAGGATAGAAGATAGGTTTTAAGGTATGGATTTAAACGAAAAGGCACAGAGACCCTATCGCTTAACTCTGCGCCAGAAGGGGTTTTTTTAAAGAGATTTTTTGAAATTTAGGCTCTTAATTTCTTAGTTTTTAATACACTTCTCTCATAGTTTGAAATAGGTTTTAAATCTAAATTAAAATCTTGCTCAAATTTAACTTTTTCCTTATGCCTGTCAGATAATTCAAGTTTATTTCTCTTTACAATAATACCTGTAATCAACTGGTCTTTAGCATAATTAGTTTTTCTATTGTTGACTTTAAATCCATTTGATTTCAAAATGTTGGAAATATTAGGTGTAAGGTGTTTGAAGTCTTTTTGGGAGCTAAATGTTAAGTCATCTATATATCTAGAATAAGTAATGTTATTCTCTTTAGACAATTGAATTAACTCGTTATCTACTTTATAAAAAATTAGGTTGGAAATATAAGAACTTGTTCTTGCTCCTTGTGGGACACAATTGTTCCAAGTAGTCAATTTTGTTAAAACACTCGCAGAATAACTTGAATATTTTAAAAAAAGAAAAGCATTATAAACTTGTTTGTTTGATATATTAGGAAAAAAGTCTTGCAAATCTGTAGTAAACTGATAAGTATTTCCTTGGTGTGCTTTAGCGTTTGTCATATTACTACGACCTTTAACACTACCGTGTATATTAATTGGCAAAGCAATTTTACTTAAAATTCTAACATTTATCTTTCTTTGAATTTCTTTTAGCTCTTTCAGAGAAGGACTAATCGTTCGAACTTTTGGGTCGCCATTTTTATACAATTTAGGGTTCCCTTTCGAATCAATTTTTTGTTCAGTTCGAGAAGTATAATAATTGTCGATATTTGATAAAACTTCTTTTAAAAGAATTGAATTTACTCCTAATAAATAAGACAATCTTTTCAATTCACTATTTTGATACTCCAAAGAATTCATTGACAAAAGTATTTATTGAAGGATTGATTATTTCAAATGCTTGTCTTTTCTCTACAGGAATATCAGTCTCGCTTAATGCTAGAAAAAATAATATTGGGAGAGGTAGAGCTAAATGAGTGCTTATTTTTTTTAAAGTAGATAAATTCGGCTCTCTTACATCATTTTCTATCTGAGACAAATAAGTTTGTGTAATGCCAACAACAGAGGCAAACTCAATTTGAGATTGCCCTTTTTGTTGTCTAATTTTTTTTATTGTAACTCCTAGATTCATAAACTTAAATTTTAAAAATTTTAAGGTGTGTTCGGTAGACTTATCGTTGAATTGTTTATCGTGTTACTTAAAGAACTTCAAAAGTTTTGAACAAACAAAAGAAATTGTATTCTCAATTTCTTTGTATGTTTTTCCTTTCTTTTTCTTAAGTCGATTCAACTCATCAATCGATTCAGCTAAAATATTTCTATCTTTAACCGAAAGAGAACTTTGGTTCTCTGAGACAAGAGTAATACTATGTATTATCTCGTCAATAATTTGATTTTGTCTTTTTCTTGACATAATTAAAAATTATAGAGTGATTGCAATATTGCTTGTATCTTGTCAATAATGCAATTACACTTAGAATTAGGTTAATAAAACAATCGCGTAAAC
Source organism: Sphingobacteriales bacterium (assembly GCA_021297855.1). GTDB lineage: Bacteria > Bacteroidota > Bacteroidia > Chitinophagales > JADJOU01 > CHPMRC01. The sequence goes on from JAJTHM010000001.1 coordinate 28,005, forward strand.
AAAGTCCCCATTCACACCTTAAAAATCCTTGTATCAAGAAAGAAAACAAGTCAATAACAGTTTGGTTTTAATCATATAGATAGTTGCCTTTCTGTTAAAAATACCTTTTCAGGTTGCTATTTGTTATAATAGCTATAAATAGATTGCTCCGATTGTTGTATTAACATCAAATCATTTTTTCAAAGAACTAACTTGAGTGCAAATATAGTAATATAACTCAGAGTTAATAAAAAAAAGTTAGTTATTAACTTTGTATTGTTGATATTTAACTTTATTTAAGAATATATGTATCTGTTTTATCCATTCTCCACAATCTTTATCTCCTCCTCCGTCAAGTCATACAGCTTATAAACGAGCTCATTGATTTTATCTTCGAAGTGGTCTATCTTGCGCTTGATTTGCTCTTTTTTCGATTCAAGGGTCTCGGCTTGGAGGTCCTTGTTTAGTTGCAGAAGTTGGTCGACAGAAGAAACGATTTGGTCATAAGATTCAACTTCTTTTTTGTTTGTGAAGTCGATTTCTTTAAATGGTAATGCTTCAAGTTCATTTGTACCGACATTATTATTAGTACTAGTTAATTTAAAGCGCCATTGAAACAATTTCGAATTTATTATACTGAGCAAATACTTTAAATCATATTTAGAATCTGTACTTAAGTGAATTGAATTTGTAGAATCTGCAAAAAACGATTTTGGTTCAACTATTGTTGCAACTAACCTAAGTTTTTCATCTATACCTGTTATTCGTTGAGTTGCGATTCTTCGAAAATTTGATATTTCTCTTTTTGAGTTATTTTTTAAAAATTTATTCTCATTAAACCATTCTATTTTCCCTTGGCTCAATATCTTATTAAATTTATATTGACCTATTTGAACACCTTTTATTAGTCTTTCATTATTCGATAAATTTTCTTCGATATATTCTTTAAATATTGTTTGATTAATTTCACCTCGCCGGATAATAAAGTCATTAATAAATCCTAAATTTCTTATGCCTTGTTTTGAGTGAATATTTTTTAATATTTCCCAATTCATTTTATCTATTAAAGGAATTGGTATATTATTTGGATCTATATTACTTAACTCTTTAATATCTATTTCACATTTTTTATGTGCATCTTGAAATGAATTCGATGGGTAAGTTCTGATAATGAATTTACGAATTTTATCATTAGTTTTCTCCGACTTAACTCCAGTAAATATTGTTGTTGATAGTTTTGCATCTTCAAAAATTCTTTTTGTTGGATTGTCTTTTTGAGGGAAGCAGTCAAGCTCTAGGTCTTTAGAATATTCTAGCAAGAATTTTCTTGTACTAGTACAGCTTTTATCTGCAAGAATAGATGAAGGAATAATTAGTCCAAATCTACCGTTTAATTTAGCAAGTTGAATAGTTTTAACAACAAAAAATCTATACAAGTTAAGTTTACCTCCTAATGCATTTTTAAAACTATTGTTTCTAAGAATATAATTTTGTAAAGCAATATGTGGATTTATCTCACCTAATCTTTCTTTTTCTAAAACATCATACGGCGGATTCCCAATGACAACATCAAAGCCGCCATTTTTAAATACAGTTGGAAATGCTTTTTGCCAGTTAAAAGGTTTGATTTTCCGCTCTTCGAATTCTATCATGCCATCGTAGAAGTCCGTATCGATAAGCGAGTTGCCCGATTTTATATTATCGTCAAGGGTAGGCAGAACTCGTTCGTTGAACATAGTCATCTGATGCGCGATACTGGCTTGGGTTTCGCCCTCCATACATTTGAGAAGTAGGGATAGTTTGGTGACTTCTACTGCATTGGTGTCTATGTCCACACCATAGATATTATTGAGCAGGATTCGCTTTTTCTCGCCAGTGGTGAGATTACCTTCGGGGGTGAATACCTCCCCAACCCCTCCAGAAGAGGGGCTTTTGCCAGTTCCTCGCCGAGAGACTGGGGGATTGGCTAGATAGTAGTCCTTGTGCCAGTTGAGCAGATACTGATATGCCCCCAGAAGAAAGCTCCCAGAGCCACAGGCAGGGTCACAGATTTTGAGCTCAGAGGCTTCTGTAGGTTTTTTGTTTTCGAGTAGTTTACCCACCGTATTTTCTACGATATAGTCCACGATATATTGCGGTGTGTAGTAGACTCCTCCTGCTTTTCTTATTTCGGGTTTAAGTTCTATGATGGCTTTGCCCCGATTGTTTATCGTGATGGTTTTGCCTAGAAACTGCTCATAAGCCGAGCCTAGTATCTCTACCGAAATCACATCGAAGAGATAAGGACTCTTGGGGTAATACATCTCTGAGACTATCTCCTTGATGACTTTATTGTCTATCTCTAGCTCTGTGGTGGTAGTGTCTTTGGTCGGGTCGAATAGTCCTGAATTGTAGCGATTGTTTGCATTGGTAAATACGCCTAGAATGTTTCGGTAGTAGTTGTCGCCCGAGAGCTGTGCCGAGAGATTTCCATAGGGTTCTATATTTCTATCTTCGGCTATTCTTAGAAAAATAAGTCTATCTATAATCTGCTGAACGGAAAAATTGAGCTGGTCTTCGTCTATTTCATTCTTATTTCGCAGAGAGATATTTTCGGCTAATTGAGTTCGCCATTTGTCGAGAGAAATGAGAAATTCTTTGTCCACCGTATCTTTTCCACGCTTGATTTTTTTAGAAGCGAACTGATCTATACTTCCTCCGAAAACAGCATCTCGACTGAATGTATCCCACAGGAAATCGAAGTTCTTCTCATAGTCCTTATAAGTCATGTATTCGAGCCGTGCCGTGCGCACAGTGTCGGTTTCTTTTGGCTTTTTGGTGCAATCGTATAAGCCGAATTCTTCGAAGTCTGATAGAATGCTGATACTTAAATTTCCATTCCATCCATAGGTTCTGGTCTGTAGGGCATGGGCATTGTTTTCCTTTATATTCTCAATAGGCTTTTTGGCTTCGAGATAGAAAAATCGTTTGTCTTTGCTTTTTCTAAAACAGTAATCAGGTGCTCCTCTAAGGTTTTCGATTTTGAGCGTGTCTTCTTGCTCTACTTCTTTGTAGGATTGGGGTAGTCCTTTGGTATTGTGAATATCCCAGCCCAAGGCTTCCCAGAAGGGATTGAGATATTCTTGTCTTAGATTATGCTCTTTATATTTTCCGCTTTTGAGCGCAGGAAGATGCTCCTCAAATCGAGAGACGAGTTCTTTAATTTTTTCTAAAGCAATTTCTTTTGTAGTCATAAATATTTACTCTAATTTTTTCTTCTTAGGCGGCAAATAATTGTCCTTAGTAATCACTTTTTTTCCCGTTTTAGCTTCTAGCTCTAATCTAGCATTTTTGGCTATTTTACCACCCTTCTTGCTAGCATCAGCATTTTCTTTCAATCCTAGGGCTTCATCCACTTCTGCTATTTGTCTAGTAGAGAGCTCCGCCAATGCAGTAAAAATCAACTCTGCCTCAGACATGTGATCTCTCAAGTTTTGACTTTTCAGTCCTTTGATTTCTTTATGTTGTTTTACGGATAATCCTGTCCATTCTTGATGAATAATATTGGTTAAAAAAGCAAATTCTTTATTCTCGCTTATTCCTGATTCTTTCCAATAGTCAGTCAGCTTATTTCTAGTTTCTTGACCCGTCATTCTCTGTTGAATCCATTTCTCAGAGCGCCCCATGGTTTTCCAATTGTCTCTCGCTCTATCCATACTGAGGCTCGGATCTTGAATTTCTTGAATTCGTTCATGACCCACTTTGGCTAGCCATTGTTTAAATGGCTCAGCTTTTGGACTGGGGATGGATTGAACTAATCTAAAAATATCTTCTACAGTGCCTACATCTGTTAGTCGCATTTTACCATCTTCGGCAACCATTTTCAACTGGTGACAATCTGTCACCGTTTCATTTCCTTCTGCTTTGAGTCGTTCTTTTAACTTATTCCAGTACTTTCTAGATTTTTGAAAATCAGTTTGTTCAGTTAGTATTGTTATGATGTCAACTATTGAAAAATACCAAATTTCATTCTCAGAATCATACTGAGTCCGTACTTTCCTATTTTCAAATAATTTTATGCTTTCACTCATTTTTATAATTTATTCAAAAATAAACAAATAGCTAGACAAATATTGTCGTTTATTGCATATTTTGGATGACAAAATTATTCAAAATTCAAAATTAATCATTCAACATTGCGCAGCTTAATGCGCCCGCGCAAACAACACTCTATGGCTCGTCTCCTTGCCCGTATAGATACATTTTCCGGCGGTCTGCTCGTAGTCATATGGAATACATCGGATAGTAGCTTTTGTTTCTTCTTTGATTTTTTCTTCCGTTTCGGCAGTACCATCCCAGTGGGTGATAACAAATCCTCCTTCGGCTATTTTGGATTTGAAGTCTTCGTAGTCGGTGCATTCGCGGGTTCTCGAATTTCTAAATTCTTTGGCTCGGTTGTAGATATTCGATTGAATATCGGTCAATAACTGCTCTACATGATCGACCAATTTATCTTGAGAGATAGATTCTTTGGTTAAGTTGTCTCGACGAGCGACTTCCGCTACATTTTCTTCTAAGTCACGTGGTCCGAACACGATTCTGACAGGAATTCCTTTGAGCTCATGCTCTGCAAACTTAAACCCAGGGCGTTTCATTAAGTCTGTGTCTATGATACAGCGGATCCCTTTGGCTTTAAACTGAGTCACGAACTCATTGCATTTATCAATTAAGATTTGATTTTGTTCTGGTTTTTTTTCATGAAGAAATGGAACAAATACTACCTGATGCGGAGCTACTTTTGGGGGCATCACAATACCGTTATCATCCGAATGGGTCATCAATAGGGCTCCAATTAATCGTGTCGAAACTCCCCATGACGTAGCCCAGACGTATTCGTCCTTTCCTTCCGTATTCTGATATTTGACATCAAATGCTTTGGCGAAATTCTGCCCTAGGAAATGAGAAGTACCGCATTGTAGCGCTTTGCCATCTTGCATCAAGCCTTCTATGGTATAGGTATCGTCCGCTCCTGCGAAGCGTTCAGACTCTGATTTCACTCCTTGATATACTGGTATAGCCAACCAGTTTTCTGCAAAATCAGCATAAACGCCTAACATTTTTTTCGTTTCTTCTAGTGCTTCTGCTTGCGTAGCATGTGCAGTGTGTCCTTCTTGCCAGAGAAATTCCGCTGTACGGAGAAATAGTTTCGTCCGCATTTCCCATCGGACTACATTCGCCCATTGATTGATCAATAATGGCAAATCTCGATAGGACTGAACCCAGGTCTTATAGGTATTCCAGATGACCGCCTCGGATGTAGGGCGCACCACGAGCTCTTCTTCTAGCTTGGCTTCTGGATCTACGATGAGTTTCCCCTTATTATCAGGATCATTTTTTAGTCTATAATGAGTCACGACAGCGCATTCTTTTGCAAATCCCTCTGCGTTTTTCTCCTCAGCCTCAAATAAACTCTTAGGAACAAATAATGGGAAATAGGCATTTACATGGCCTGTGTCTTTGATCATTTTGTCTAAAGCATCGCGCATGTTTTCCCACAGAGCATAGCCATAGGGCTTGATGACCATACAACCTCGCACATCGCTATAGTCTGCTAAATTTCCTTTGATGACCAAATCATTGTACCATTGATTGATATCGTCTGCTCGTTTTGTAATAAAATCGCTCATTTTGCCTTGATATAAAATAAAAGAGACAAAGATAAGAAAATAGTATTTTTGATATTTTAAAGTTTGCATGGCCATAACAGAATACTCTATAGATAACTCAAAATTTCAATGGATAGATGTGTTATCTCCCAATGAGTCAGAACTCCTAGCATTAGGTCAGCGATTTTCTATTCATCCTTATTCTATTAAGGACTGCCTGGAGCCTGAACATTTACCGAAGTTTGAAAGCCAAGAAGGTTATCACTTTATCATTTCTAGATTATTGATAGAACATCAAACTATATCTAAAGTACATACGATACAGCAAGCTACCTCTAAGTTAGCTATTTTCTATAATGAAAAATTTATTATTACAATTCACCGTCTTCATTTGGACTTTATTCAAGAGGTGAAACTAAAATATTTTGATACTCATAGATGTCATGCCCCCAGTGATATGGCGGTGAGACTTTTGTGGCACGTGCTGAAGTCATATGACAACCCATCTCTGAAGTTAGCAGAGGAAATTGATATTTATGAGGAACAAATTTTTCTAAAAAGTCTTTCACCGCTACTTATGAAAAATTTATATTTTCTAAAGCGCCGTACTCATATAGCTCACAAGTTACTTCAAATGACAACCAATGTGGTGCAGTCTCTCCAGTCAAAAGATAAAGTAGCCCTTCAGGATCTCAGGGACACACAAATCCAGCTACAATCCGTCTATGCCCAATGTTTGGAAGATGTCAATAATTTATTGCATTTTTATATGTCCATTTCTTCGCAAAAGACCAATGAAGTCATGCGAATTTTGACCGTGTTTTCAGCATTTTTCTTACCATTAACCTTTATCGTTGGTATATACGGTATGAATTTTAAGTTTATGCCAGAACTAGAACACATTCATGGTTATAAGTTAACTTGGATTTTGATGATACTAATCACCGTGATTATTTTTCAGTGGTTTTGGAGAAAAAAATGGCTGTAAGGAAAAAACTTAATTTTATTGTAGGTAGAAATAAACGTCTCCTTAATTACATATTTAGCGCAAAATGAAAGGAGAAATGAAAATGTATAAAAAAATAAGAGGATATCTTAAATTAATTGGTCCAGGATTGGTAACAGGTGCTAGCGATGATGATCCATCAGGAATAGCCACCTATTCGCAAGCGGGTGCCATGTTTGGTTTGAGTACCTTATGGACATCTGTTCTGGCGTTTCCCTTGATGGCAGCTATACAACAAATGTGCGCTAGAATAGGTTTGGTAACCTCCCATGGGTTAACCAGAACATTAAAAATTCATTATCCTAGGCCGATTCTATATTTAATGCTTCTATTTAGTGCGCCGGCTATTGTGCTGAATATAGGTTCAGATATTGCTGGAATGGGTGCGGTCGGCAATTTATTGTTTCCTAGTATTGATGCAGCTGTATTCAGCTTTTTCTTTACTGGCTTATTAATTGTTTTAATCATTTATCTACCCTATAGAAAAATTTCTAGCATTTTAAAATGGCTATGTTCGGTTATGATTGTTTATTTAATAGTGCCTTTTTTTTATAAGCAAGATATTTGGTATATTTTAAAATCCACCTTTGTTCCCAAAATTATATGGGATAAAAATTTTCTATTGGTCCTGGTGGGCATACTGGGTACGACGATTTCACCCTACTTGTTTTTTTGGCAGACCTCTGCGGAGGTAGAGGAGATGCGACAAAGTAAGAAACTTATAGTAGTCGATAAAAAACTAATAAGTGATGTAAACATGGATGTAGATTTTGGCATGATTTTTTCTGGAGTTATCATGTTTTTTATTATCCTCACTACAGGTACAGTCTTATTTGACCAAGGGATTCATAAGATTGACACAGTAGAGCAGGCGGCACTTGCCTTGAAACCTGTAGCAGGAAATCTAGCCTATTTATTGTTTTCCATAGGAGTGATTAGTACAGGTTTGATTGCTATTCCCGTTTTGAGTGGTTCTCTTTCGTATATTTTTGCCGAATCATTTGGATGGGAAGAAGGATTGGATAAAAAATTTCATGAAGCGAAGGGCTTTTATGCTATAATTATTGTTTCGCTCATTGTAGGTCTTGGTATTAATTTTATTGGTATTTCACCTGTCAAGGCATTGATATATACGGCAGTTTTATATGGTATATCCGCTCCTGTATTGATAGGTATTATTCTCCATATTGCAAATAATAAAACGATTATGGGTGAATACACAAATGGATTCTGGGCAAACTTACTAGGACTATCTAGTTTAGTTATAATGCTTTTAGCTGCCATCGGGTTATTATATTTTCAATTTAATTAAGGTTTTTTTTAATGGGTATTTGACAATGCAAACTTTTCACAGATTCAATATTGTAGTTTTTTGTTTTTTGTTTTTTGGACAGCCAATGGCTTCCCAGCAATTCAGTGTTCTGACCTGCAGCCGAGGAGACGAGATTTATAGCACTTTTGGTCATTCGGCGATTCGATATCAAGACTCAAGTCAGGGTATTGATTGGGTTTACAATTATGGTCTCTTTGATTTTCACGACCCCAATTTTATCCCTAAATTCTGTATGGGGAAATTGGACTATATGGTGGGAAAGGAAACTATGAATGACTTTATGGGGCAGTACGTTTATCAGCAACGAGAGGTTAAGGAACAAGTTTTGAATCTGTCCTTAGAACAAATAGATAGTTTATTCCAGTTTTTAGAATGGAATATTCGAGATGAAAATAAATACTATCGCTATGATTTTTTATTTAATAATTGTGCGACAAAAATAATCGATGTCATAGAGCAAAACTGTAAAGGAGTGCAGATGAAATATTTCGAGGAAGAGGATAAGAAGACTTTCCGTGAGCATATTCATAGCAATGCAAGTAGCTCTGTCCCTTGGATAGACTGGGGAATGGATCTAGCAATAGGTATGCCCGTAGATAGAAAATCCACGGCAAGAGAGTATTGTTTTTTACCGGAGTTTGTCGCAAAATCTATAGGGTTAAGTCAGAATAAAGATCAATCTCTAGTATCAAGTGAGTCTATTTTGATACCAGAAACACCAAGATTAAAGTCAAGTTTTGCTTGGATTTGGTCACCGACTGCGATTGCATTTTTTTTATTGATTATAGTTGTTTACCTGAAATTTAGACCCACTACCTGGACGCCTAGTTTCTTCGGACTATTTTTTGTAATTCTAGGCATAGGAGGTTTAGTTATAGGTTTTGAATGGTTTTTTACAGAGCACTCTGTAACGAAAAATAATTGGAATTTACTCTGGCTCAATCCACTTTTTATCCCTTATGGATTCGCATTATTTCGAAACAAGGAGTGGATAAATTATAAAAAAATAGTAGGTCTCTGCTTGGCTTTGTCCCTCATTAATGCCATTTTTGAGTTTCAAGCTATTCATGCAGCTAGTAAAATATTGATAGGTATCGCTTTCCTTATTTCCAATGTAACAATAAAAACCAAGACTAATACATCATTTTAATTTCAATTTTATGCAAATAGATAAAACTAATCCCTGGCATAAAGTCAGTCGCGGAAATACAGAGCCGTATAGAGTAAATGGCCTCATTGAGATTCCGAAGGGAACACGTGCTAAATACGAAGTGGATAAGGAAAGCGGTTTGCTGCGCCTAGATAGGGTTATCTACTCTTCTATGTATTATCCAGCCAATTATGGTTTCATACCACAAACCTACTGCGGGGATAGAGACCCTTTAGATATTTTGATTTTAACTCAGATAGAAGTAGTGCCACTTTGTATAGTCCCTGCCAAGGTCATCGGTGTCATGCGCATGGTGGACAGTGGAGATACAGATGATAAAATTATCGCCGTCTGTGCTGGAGACCCTAGTGTCAATCATATTCAAGATATTTCCGAATTACCCGAATATTTCATACTAGAGCTTAGAAATTTCTTTGAAGAATACAAAAAACTAGAAAAAAACATGTGGTGGTAGCAGATTTTCTAGATCGAGAGGCGGCTATGGAAATCGTGGAAGAGAGCTTTGAGATGTATGATGAGTTATTAGACGCAAAGATTTAAACGAAATTTAATTAATGGCTTAGGTATATCATGTTATCTTAGCGTAAAAATTAAATTATGTCAAGAATACTAGTACTTTGTTTTCTTCTTTTTGGAAGTATTTCTTTTTCAGCCCAGACTGCTGAAGATATTATTGAAATGAATCTAAAAGCTAGAGGTGGAAAGGAGAAAATCTTAAGTTTGAAAAATATGAAAATGGAATGCATTTCCAATCGACAAGGGATGGAATTTCCATTGACCTTGACTTTTTCCCATAAACAAGGATTCCGAATGGATATGCAGATAATGGGGATGGATTGTTTTATGCTGATCAATAATAAAGCTGCTTATAGTTATTTTCCAATGCGCGGTCAAGCTAGCCCAGAGGCTATGCCGGACGAAATGCACAAGACCATGTTGTCAAGATTGGATCTGCATGGCGATTTTATAGACTATGATGCCAAAGGAATTCAATTTACTGTTCTACCAGAAGAAAAGATAGATGAGAGAGTTTGCTATGTTTTACTTTCAAAGTCCAAAGAAGGTAAGGAAAAAACAATTTATCTAGATAAAGAAACCAAATTAGTAGTGAAGGAATTATCAAAAACAGAAGTAGAGGGTGAAGAAAAAGAAGTAGCCGCTACCTATTCTGATTATAAAACAATAGATGGTTATGTATTGCCTATGGCTATGACGAGCCCTATGCAAGGCGAGTTAAAAGTATCTAAATATACAATAAACGCTGAGTTGAAACCAGAGCTGTTTGAATTGAAAAATTGAATTTAGCGGCATTACGGACGTAATAATCAACTTATGAAGTTTCTTTTTTTATTGATTAGATTATTAGTCTTAGAGCTGCTTTTCTGTCAATTTTTTCGGGTTACATTCGTTCTCCTTTCCCCTTCCAAATTCGATCTGACTCTGCTTTTTGGATGTATGCGCGCAGGCCTAGATTTCGATTTGGGAATAAGTCTTCTTGTTTTATTTCTACTAATTAATATTCATTGGATTTTATCGTTTGTAACTCCAAATTTTAGAGATACTATATTTTATCTTTTTTTCTTCGTCCTGATACTAGTGCAGTCCATTGCTGCAGTCGGAGATATTATACTGTATAAATATTGGGATAGCATTTTTAGCGTTCGAGCCTATCCATATTTAAAGGATTTAGAAGAACTCACAAAGAATGTTTCGTCGTTCAATATAGTTTTTGTGGCTTTTTATTTTGGGTTAATAAGCCTATTGTTTTTTTATGCGCGAAAGATAGTGGGCACTTCAATCAACCTAAATCCAAGATGGTATGTTCGACTCATACTGATACTTATATTGGCTCCTGCATCTATTCTGTGCCTTAGAGGTGGCTTTCGTGAGATTCCAAGAAATCAGAGTGACGGCTTTTTCTGTGATCAGAGAACTTATAATATAGCTTCAATCAATAGTACGTGGAATTTTTTTAATGTTTTGATAGAAAATAAAAAATTCCTAGACCACAACCCATATCTTAAATTATCCGATGATTTGATGTTGGAAAAAATTAACGAAATGCAAAGGTTAGGTGTAAATAGACAAATGGAATTGTTTTCGTTTACGTCTGCCCCTAATGTTGTTTTAATAACAATGGAGGGAGTGAGTGCGGAAGTTTTTAAACTGCATAATGGATATAATAGCTATTTGCCATTGCTTGAATCTTTGTTGGATTCTTCCTATTATTTCACAAATGCATATTCTGTTGGTTCGCGCACAGAACAAGGGTTGGGTGCTTTCTTGACAGGTTCTTTGGCTACACCTTTTAACAGTGTTACAGATAACGTCAGCACTCTTCCAGACTTGCCGAGTATTCTCACTTCTTTTAATGATAGAAAATACCATACTCGATTCGTTTTTGGAGGTAATGTTGAATTTGCTAATATGCGCGCGTATTTAAATGAAATAGGATTTGATACTGTAATAGACATTCAGCATTTTCCAAAAGAAAAACAACAACAGAGCCTAGGGGTACCTGATGAATTTTTGTTTAATGAATTAATTCGGCAATTTAGAAAAATGAAATCTCCATTCTTTCTTCATACATTAACATTGAGTACTCATGAACCATTTGATGTACCTGAATTAAAAACCTATGCATCGGAGAAAAAGATGTATTTACAAAGTGTTCGATATTTAGATAGACAGTTGGAACGTTTTTTTAATCAGATTCGAGGAGACAAAAAATTTGAGAATACCTTATTCATCATTACTTCAGACCATTCGCATAAATTACCAAATGATTGCGATATTGCTAGTAAAGAACGCTATCATATTCCATTGATAATTTATTCCCAACGATTAAATCATCTGTATAAAGGGTATAGGGATTCCTCTCTTTTTGCTCAACACAATTTTCCAGCAACATTATCCTATTTGATGAAATGGAAGGAGAAGAATTATTTGAAATTTTCGAGGAATCATTTTTCTGATATGAATCGATACGCAATGAGTTCCTTTGTAAATGGCTATTTATATCAGACAGATACTTCTTCCATATCTTATGATTATGTATGGAGGCCTTATGATACCACCAATGTATCATTGGTCAAGCAACATAGCTATCCTCAAGCTATTTTGCAGTATTTAGCTGATCAAATTCGCGGAGTAAGACCCATCAAGGAATCAAGGTCGTTTAGATAGGAAATACGAATACTGCGTGAGACACTTAGTATGGCGAACTGCAATGGTTCGTGTTCCTGCGAACCAAACACGAACTAAACGACATTGACTAGGGAATAATAAATGTCTAAAATATGGGGGTATAATTTACTTCCTTCAAAACTTTTTAATCGTGATTGCGCTTTTTCGATTGGATACTGAAGGGCACCTGAGTTTACTTGTATCATTTTCTCAGCTAAATCTTCTATTGAATTCTGAATAAAATAAAGTCCACCATCCGCAGCTACTTCTCTATGTATCGGGGTATCGCTAAGGATAATTGGCTTATTCATCTGAAATGATTCTAAAATGGGTATGCCAAAACCCTCGCATTGACTGGGATAAACAGAAAATAAACAATGGTTTAAGTAGTTGATTTTTTCACTATCATTTAATTCTGTTAGGAAATGAATTCTATCAGAATACTTCGTTTTTATAGCTAAATCCTTGACAAGGTTTAATCGTTTTCCTGAGCCGATGAATACTAGGTCGAATGAAACTTGATCTGCAATTCTTTGAAATGCTTTGACAAGAATATCTTGATTTTTTCTACCTAAAAAGGATGATATACAAATGATGTAATCCTTGGGGTGCGGCTTTTCATCGGAAAGAATTGGTAGAATTGGCACTGCGTTTGGGATAACACTAATTTTTTCTGAGGAAATATTATAAAAATCAATTATATTCTTTTTAGTAACTTCACTAATAGCTATAATACTATCCGCATTCTTACAAGCATATTTAGCCTTAATGTTATAAATCAATCTATCAATCCATGGATAGTCATTTGGAAATTGAAGAAATAAGAGATCATGTATTGTAACGATTGTTTTTACTGAGCTCGGGATGAAAAATGGAAGTTCTCCAGCTAGACCATGATAGACGTCTATTTTATGTTTTACTAGGTCAAAGTAAATAAAAAAACTACGCCATAAAGCACCAAAAATATTTGTCACGGTGAGTAAGGACGATTGCCATATTTTCTTCTTTGGAGTAAAAAGTATAATATCTAGATTCGGAACATTTTTTTCTAAATATTCTATCAGACTTCTACTATAGACGCCTAATCCAGAGTGATTATTAAATGCACGCTTAGCGTCAAGACCTAGTTTGAATGCCACGAATTCACGGTTGAACTAAATATAACCCTTTAATATTTTTAAAGCTAGTGTCATAACTAATTAAATGTAAGTCATTAATAATTGCCGTAGCTGCTATTATAGCGTCGGGTGTTTTGATTTTATATTTTCGTCTAAGTCTAACAGTTTCCTTGACTACAGAAGAATCTAACTCATGTACAACAGCATCGGAAATAAACTCGTTAATTATTGATATTTCATCTGTCGAAAAACCAGTATAGGATAGCAGCTCAATTTGGGTAATAACAGAAATTTCTGGGACTAAATTTTCAATCAGACTAGTAATATTTTCTTCTAACTGATTACAAAAGTATTTACTAACAATATTGGTATCGAGAAGGTATCTTATTCCCATTCATTGCGCATTTCAGAGAGGTAATGGTTAAATTTTTCCTGTTTTTTTGAATCAAAATTAAAAATCCCTCTATATTTTTTTAATGCTATTTTGTCTCTTTCACCTAAAGTCACTTCGTCTAGTGCAAGAAAACTAATCTCTATTTTTTTTCCTACATATTCATCGGGTAGGATTATAACACATTTATTTTCAGAAGGAGTAATAACAGTCCGTATCATGAATACAAAAATAGAAATAATTAAATTTAAACTCCACTAAAATTGCAGCAGGATAACTTTCGTGGCTACCTCCCCATTTCCTCATAAAAGCAGCACAGCGTTTCTATTCCTTTCAAATAATTCCAAACGTGATAATGCTCATTAGGTGAGTGGATCGCATCGGTATCCAAGCCAAATCCAAGGAGAACCGTGTCAATTCCTAATACGCGTTTAAACATAGTCACTATAGGTATAGAACCTCCCGTTCTCAATGGTATAGGTGTTTTTCCATAAGTAGTTTTTACTGCTTTTTCCGCTGCCTTATAGGCTTTGCTGTCTGTCGGTGTTACCGCTGGTTCACCACCGTGGTGCGGAGTTACTTTTACTTTTACATAAGGGGGAGCGATAGAAGTAAAATGGACTTCAAATAGTTTTGAAATTTCATGATAATCTTGATTAGGAACTAGGCGCATGGATATTTTAGCAAAGGCCTTGGAAGGTAAAACCGTCTTCGCTCCCTCGCCGATATAGCCACCCCAGATACCATTCACATCGAGAGTCGGTCTGATACTCACTCTTTCTAAAACGGAATAATCTCTTTCTCCAAAAACCTCGTTAATGTCCAAATGTTTTTTGTATTCTGTCATATCAAATGGAGCTTTGGACATGGCTGCTCGCTCCTCTGCGCTGACTTCTACTATTTTGTCATAGAAATTGGGAATGGTAATTGAACCATTTTCATCTTGTAGAGAAGCTATCATTTTACAAAGAGTATTGATAGGATTACCTACCGCACCTCCATAGACTCCAGAGTGTAAATCTCTGTTAGGGCCTGTTACCTCCACCTCCATATAAGCCAAGCCTCGAAGTCCTGTGGTGATAGAAGGGTGTTCATTGGAAATCATAGAGGTATCTGATATGACTATACAGTCGCTTTTCAATTTATCTTTGTATTGATTCACGAATTCCTCCAGGTGCTCAGAGCCTATTTCCTCCTCACCCTCAATGATGCATTTGATATTACAATTCAATTTATTTTCTGATAATAAAATATCCAATGCTTTGAAGTGCATATAAAACTGTCCCTTGTCATCCGCAGCCCCACGCGCATAAATTTTGCCATATTTGATTACTGGTTCGAATGGGGGAGATGTCCAAAGATCTATCGGGTCAGCGGGTTGAACATCGTAGTGCCCATAAACCAAAATGGTCGGTTTAGTGCTATCTATCATTTTTTCTCCATAGACCACGGGATAGCCTTTGGTGGGAATGATTTCCACGTTGTCTAAACCTATAGCCATCATTTTATCTGAAACGAACTGCGCGCAATTCATAACATCTCCTTTATAAGCAGCATCTGCAGATATGGATGGAAATTTTAATAAGTCTATTAATTCTTGAAGATAAGTTTCTTTGTTCTTTTCGACGATGGATTGGTAATCATTCATGTGGATGGTATTAATTAATTTTAAAATTAGCATAGTTGAACCCAAGTTCTTTACTTAATTTTTTTATCGTACGTTTACCTTTATTGGTAAATCCATAAAAGGTATATTCATCTTCTTTTCCTTCATTAACTTTATTATGAAATTGGGTTGGAATTTTATAGGTTGAAATGAGGAAGTTACAATCCATGCAAATATCAATACTATTAACAAAAGTTGTGTCTTTATAAAATACTAAAGCCATGTGTGGTTCAAAGCATGCAGCTGTCGCATTTCCATAATTTTTCTTATTAGTTAATTCATATACTATAAAGTTTACTTGATTTTGATTTAAACTTTTCTGATTATAAACCAACTTGGAAGTAATAGAATAAAATTTTTCTTTTTCCATTGTAACTTGATGACTGCCTTCATAGTCATAAGCAATAATCTTATTATAGGTTAGTTTATCAAAAGGTGTATAAATGTTTTTTCCTTTTGGGGCTAGAATTGTATCAGCCTTTGCAAGATAACTAAAGACATCTTTTTGTGAGATAAATTTAATAGAGTCTATTAATAATTTTGTTGGTTTATAATTTGAATTGCTAGTATCACTTTTTTGACTTTGACAAAATAAGAAGCTAATTTGAAAGAATGCTATTGAAATTATAATAAAAATTACTTTCATTGTATATCCTTATTTTCTTCCCATAATTTATCAAACTCTTTTGTTGCTTTCTCGGCAAAATACTTGGCAAGAATTTTTTTAATATCAATAAGCTGGTTGTCATCTAATTTAAACTGATAAAGTTTTAAAATCTCAAGTTGTAAATTACTCAATTTCTCCATATAAGAATTTAATCTAATACCACAAATTTAACGAAAATCAAATTGAA